>QHXU01000049.1 GCA_003223065.1 Acidobacteriota bacterium
AAGCGCAGGAACGGGAAGAAGTGAAAACTTCCACCGGCACCCACAAGACCATTCGCTATGAGGCCTACCTGCTTAACGGCGTGATCTACCCGCGCAAGGGCCGCGTGTTTGTGTGGCTGACGGACGATGCCCGCCGCCTGCCGGTCCAGATCCGTCTGCGCATGCAGTTTCCGATCGGAACGGTCACACTCCGTTTGCAGAAGGAGGAGCATTCTTGATAGCCAGGATGCTCTGGCTTGGTGTGGCCGCGGCGATCTGCGCGCCCGCGCAAGCTCCCACCGCCGCGCAAGCTCCCACGGCGACCATGAGCGCGCGCGAGGTCAATGAGCTCTGCCAGCGCTCGACACAATTGATGGAGTCCGGCGGGATCGCCGTGCCGGATCTGCTGCGCGCCGCTGCGCCGGTGGTCGAGAACGTCCGCCAGGCGTGCCTCCAGCTTCAGATGCGCCCTGGCGCCGGGCAGGCCACCTACGTCCTGCTGATGAATCTGCGCGCGTACCTGACGCTGGCCGACGCGGTGCCGAAGCCGTTTCCCTTCCCCGAGGCGGCGCGCGCCCAGTTCGCCGAGCTGCGCGACAACGCGACGCGCCTCGATTCACACTTCCGCGCGCTGATCGATTTGAAAGACGCGCAGCTCCGCACATCCGACCGCGACAATCTCAAGCGGTATGCGGAGGCGAACCGCAAGCTCGCCCCGCCTGATCCGGCCCGGCCGCGTGTCGTGTTCCTAGGAGACTCGATCACCGACGCCTGGCGATTGAACGAATATTTCCCCGACCGCGATTTCGCTAACCGCGGAATCAGCGGCCAGATCACCGGCGAAATGCTCGGCCGGATGAAGGCTGACGTGATCGACCTGCATCCCCAGGCCGTGCTGATCCTGGCCGGCACCAACGATCTCTATCGCGGGATTCCACTGACTACCATCGAGAATAACTACGTGATGATCGCGGACCTCGCGTCCGCCTACAGGATCAAGGTCATCTTCGCCTCGGTGCTGCCGGTAAGCGATTACCACAAGGACGTGAACCCGGCGAACGAACGCACCAAGGAGCGGCCGCCGCTGTTCATCAAGGCATTGAACGAATGGCTCCAGAATCTCTGTTCCCAGCGAGGCTTCACTTATCTCAACTACTTTGCCGCGATGGTGGACGATACGGGCCAGATGAAAGCGGACCTGGCGGATGACGGCCTGCATCCCAATCCCAAGGGTTACCGTGTTATGGCGCCGCTGGCGGCCGAAGCCATAGGAAAGACTTTAGGAGCGTTTGCGGAGCAAGAGAAACCTCACAAGCGGCGCCAGACGTCTAAGTAAGAGAGGCATGGGAACGAAGGGATTATTGTGCGTGTTGCTGGCGGCGTCGCTCGCGTTGCAAGCGCAGAGGACGATGACGGTGCCCGAATTGATCGGCTTCATCAAGTCGTCCATCCAGTTCAGGTACGACGACCGTAAAGTCGCCGATTACGTGCACAGGATCAAGCTGACCAATAAGCTGGACGACCGGACCGTGGAACAGCTTCAGGGCATGGGCGCGGGTCCGAAGACCGTGGCGGCCTTGCGCGAGTTGAGTGAGGCGTCATCGAGCCTGCCCTCCGCTCCGCCGCCCGCGCCTAAACCGCCGCCCGTGGTGATCCCTCCACCCGATTCCATTGAGCAGGCCAGGATCCTCGCCGAGGTCAGGGATAACGTGCTCAACTACACCAACCGGCTGCCCGACTACATATGCACGCAGGTGACCCGCCGTTACTACGATCCCAGCGGAACCGAGAACTGGCGATTGATGGATACCATCCAGGAGAACCTCACTTTTTTCGAGCACAAAGAGAACTACAAAGTCGTGATGGTCAACGGGCGGATGATGACCAACGTGCAGCATAACCAGCTTGGCGGCGCGATCTCCTCTGGCGAGTTCGGCAGCATCCTGCATGAAATCTTCGCGCCGGAAACGCGCACCGAGTTCGATTGGGACCACTGGGCCACGCTGCGCGGCCGCCGCATGTACGTTTTCGCCTATCGCGTGCCCCAATCGCGGTCGCATTACAGCATCGAACACGGCGAGTCGCACCGGAGGATCATCGCCGGCTATCATGGCCTGGTTTATGTTGACCGGGAAACCGGAATGGTGATGCGTTGGAAGCTGCAGTGCGAGGACATCCCGGCGGATTTCCCAATCAAGGACGTTTCGCTCGATGTGAACTACGATTTCACCAAGATCGCCGATCAGGAATTTGTGCTCCCGCTCAAGACCGTGATCAGCTCGCGCGAGGCCAAGTACATGAGCCGGAACGAAGCGGAGTTCCACCTGTACCGCAAGTTCGGCGCCGAGACGCAGGTCACGTTCGATACACCGGAGCCGATTCCGGACGAGAAGACCAAAGAAGAGCCGCCAAAGCCGGACACGCCTGCGGCGAAACCGCCGGTGAAAAAGAACCCGTAGGACTACTCACAGCGCAGCGCCGCCATCGGGTCGGTGCGCGAAGCTCTCCTCGCCGGCAAATAGCCCGCAATCATCGCCGTCGTCAACAGAAACGCTACCGCCAAAAGCAGCACCGCCGGATCGCTCGCGGTCACGCGATAGAGGAAGCTCCCTATCAGCCGCGCGGCCCACAGCGTTATCGGCACTCCCGCCAGCATTCCTAACCCGGTGACCCGCAATGTCTCGCCCAGCACGAGCCGTAGCACCCGCGCTCGCGATGCGCCCAACGCCATGCGGATGCCGATCTCATTCGTCCTCCGGGCCACGGTGTACGTCATCACGCCGTACAACCCCACCACGGCCAGCAAAACGGCCAGCCCGCCGAAACACGTCGAAAGCAGCGCCAGCAGCCTCTCCCGGATGAGCGCGGCGTCCACTTCGGTTTCAAGCGTCCGAATTTCAAACGCGGGAAGATTCGGGTCGACGGCCGCGGCCTCGCTTCGGACCTGGGCGATGATTCGATCGGCCTCGCCTGCGAACCTTACATGCAGCACCATCTGCGCACGGCCCGTCGGACCTTGCAGGAATGTGTAGTACATCACAGGCCCGGCCTCACCCTTCAGGTTCGAGTACCCGATGTCAGGCACCACGCCGATCACCTCGCACACGTTCGGCCCGTTGCAGACGATGCGTTTTCCGATAGGATTCTCGCCTGCGAAGGCGCGCTTGGCAAATGTCTCATTGATCACAGTAACGTACGCGGAGCCGCCGGCGAGATCGAGTGGCCCAAAATCCCGGCCCTGAAGAATCGGCGCGCCCAGAGTCTCGAAGTAGCGCGGATAAACCTGAGTCCACATGCTGCGGATCTGGTGTCCATCCAGGGTGCGAACCGTTCGGGATTGAAGCGGCGCCGTCGGACTCGCGCCTGCTAAGCCGGCGGCGATCACACCGGGAACCGCCTGTACTTTTTCCTGCAACTCGAGATAGAGGCGCTGGAGCCGCAGAGCATTTCCATGTTTTTGATCGCTCCCTCTCGGTTCCAGCCGGACAGTCAGGACGCGGCTCCGGTCGAATCCACGATCCACTCCGTTCAGGCGCTGGAGGCTCTTCACCAACAGTCCGGCGCCCGTCACCAGCACCAGCGACAACGCTACTTGCACGGCGATCAGCGCTTTGCCGAATCGCGTATTGGGGTTGCCTGCATATCCTCCTGCCTTCAGGGCCGGAGTGAGATCGACCCGCGCAGCCCGAAGCGCCGGCGCCAGGCCGAACAGAATGCCGGTCGCAACCGATGCCAGTGCCGTGAACCCGAGAACGCGAAAATCCGGACTGAGATCGAGAGAGATCGGCGTCCGGCCCGTCGAAAGGAAACGCACCAGCATCTGGCTTCCCCAAAGCGCGATCGAGACCCCCAGCGCACCCCCAAGAACAGCCAGCAACACGCTCTCCACCAGCAACTGGCGCACAAGCCGGGACCGCCCGGCTCCGATCGCCAGCCGCACCGCAATCTCCCGCTGCCGCGCCGGCGCCCGCGCCAGCAAGAGGTTCGCAATGTTGACGCAGGCCATCAGCAGCACAAGCGCGACCACCGCCATCAAAACGAAAAGCGGCGCGGAGAATTGGCGCCGCAGATCAGAGAGCCCCGTACCGCCCGGCTCCAGCACAAGCGCTGCTTCGGCCCATTCTTTCAGCCACGTCCTCTCCCATTCGGAATTCAGCTCACGGGCAAGTTGCGTCTGGACGCGACGGTAAATCACCCGCATGCCAGCCGAGGCCTGCTGCATCGTCACGCCCGGTTTCAACCTTCCGGCGATCCTCAGCCAATCGACGGTATTGACCGGACGCCCCAGCCAGTTCTCCCGCTCCGGCATCACTTGCGGCTGCATCATCAGTGGCGCCGTGACGTCTGGTGCGCTTCCAACTTCAAGTCCGAAGAAGCCGGGCGACGTCACACCGATGATGGTGAACGGCGTCCCGTCGATCAGGATTTTCTTCCCGATCGCTTCAGCCGAGCCTCCGAAGCGGCGCTGCCAATACGCATAGCTGATCATCGCTACCGGATGCGCGCCGGGCAGGCGGTCATCCTGGTCGGTGAGCGTCCGCCCGATCACCGCGCCCGTGCCCGTCACGCCGAAGTAGTTCCCGGAAACGAGCTGCCCTTCCACCGAAGGCTCTGTCCGGCCGTCCACGCTGACGTTCATCCGCACGGGCGAAAACGCCGCCAGGTCAGTAAAGAAAGGTTGTTCCGCGCGAAGGCGCTGGTATGTTTCGAAATAGAAGGTATGCGCTATTCCGTCCCGCCCTTGCGCTCCGAGAAATACCAGCCCCTGCGGATCCTTCACCGGCAATAGCTTCAAGAGCACGGCATCAATCAGGCTGAAGATGGCCGTATTCGCCCCAATGCCCAGAGCAAGCGACAAGAGCGCAACGCAGGCAAACCCCGGACTCCGCCTAAGCCACCGCAGCGCATAACGCACGTCTTGAAACATCGCTCTCAGTATGACGTCGTCGAAGGCGCTTTGTGCCGGACCGAGACCGTTTCGCAATTGGTGTAAACTCTCCATTGAAGAACACGAACGTGCGCATTCCCCACCTGGAGGTCCTCATGCTGCGAAGCGCATGGTTGCTCGCTCTCGCTCTTTCTACCTGCGCCGCCGAAGACTGGAAGCCGATCTTCGACGGCAAAACCCTCGACGGCTGGAAAGCGAATCAGAACCCGGCTTCGTGGAGCGTGAAGAACGGCGCGATTACCGGCGACGGCGAAGCCAGCCACCTCTTTTACATGAACGAGAAGTGCGTGAACTGCGAGTTCAAGGCCGAGGCAAAACTCAACCATGTCGGCAACTCAGGCATGTACTTCCGCACCGAGTGGGGACCGGGTTTCCCGCATGGTTATGAGGCCCAGGTGGATAATACTCATCGCGACCCCGTTCGCACCGGCAGCCTCTACAACTTCGTCAAAGTTTTCGAGCAGTTGATCCCGGACGATACCTGGTGGACCCAACACATCATCGTCGAAGGCAACCACATCCAGATCTTCGTGAACGACAAGAAGACGGTGGACTTCATCGATGAGAAGAATACGTATACGAGCGGCTACCTGGCGCTGCAGCAACACAATGCCGGCAGCGTCGTCGAGTTCAAGAACCTGATGATGAAGGTGCTGCCCGCGCCGCGCACGCCGCTCGCCGGAAGGTGGCGTCTGAATCGCGATCAATCGAAATTCAGCGTCGGCGAAGTTCCGACACAGCTCGAAATCCGAATCCAGGAGGAGCGCGACGGGATCCGTTATCAATCGGCCAGCGTCACCGCCGACGGCCAGAAGCACGGCGCCAACTACTGGGCGCGCATCGATGGCCAGGACTACACGCTTCAAGGCTCGCCGAGTTACGACCATGTTTCGATCCAGGACGCGGGCCGCGGCGCCATGCACGAAGCGCTGCGCAAAACCAAGATGAGCCGCAAGCCGGAGGAGCACGTGTTCCGCGTCGTAACCAAGAAGGAGCAACAGGTGGTTGGCACCGCGACCTACACGGTTTCTGCGGACGCCAAGACGCTGACCCGGGAGGGCATGGTGAAACACGAAAACCGAGAAACGCTCCAATATAAAGAAGTCCTGGAGAAAGTCGAGTAACGCTGATGAAACCCACACGCCGCCACTTCCTCGCCGCCACGGCCGCCGCGCCGCTGATGGCGCAGCAATCAAGGCGCTCCGCGAACGACCGGATTCAGATCGCGCTGATAGGCGCCGGGGGCATGGGCTCCGGCGACACGAAATTCTCCATCGCCAACGGGGCGAAGTTGATCGCCGTTTCCGATGTCTATGAAGGCCGCCTGACGCGCGCCAAGGAAGTGTGGGGAAGTGACCTGTTCACATCGCGCGACTACCGCGAAGTGCTGGCGCGCCCGGATATCGACGCCGTCATCGTCGCCACGCCCGATCACTGGCACCAGCAGATCACCATTGATGCGATGAACGCCGGCAAAGACGTCTACTGCGAAAAGCCGATGGTGCAGCTGCTGGAAGACGGCAAGCCGGTTATCGACGCCGCGCGCAAGACCGGCCGCATTCTCCAGGTCGGCAGCCAGCGCGTCAGCTCGATCGTTTATCAGAAAGCGAAGGACCTTTTCGCCGGAGGCGCGATCGGCGAGCTCAACATGATTGAAGCATGGTGGGACCGCAACGATGCCATCGGCGCCTGGCAGTACTCGATTCCGCCGGATGCGTCCCCCGCAAACATCGATTGGGACCGCTTCCTCGGCCGCGCTCCCAAAGTTCCCTTCGAGCCGGTGCGCCTGTTCCGCTGGCGGAACTATCGTGATTACGGCACGGGCGTCGCCGGCGATCTGTTCGTACACCTGTTCTCGGGTCTGCACTTCATCGCCGGATCCGTAGGCCCCACGCGGGTCTACGCGACCGGCGGCCTGCGCTTCTGGAAAGACGGGCGCGACGTGCCGGATGTGATGCTCGGGCTTTACGATTACCCCAAGACAGAGCACCACCCGGCATTCAATCTCGCGCTGCGCGTCAACTTCGTGAGCGGAGCGGGCGAGACCTCAGGATTTCGGTTCGTGGGCAGCGAGGGCGTGCTCACCGTAGACCGGGGCGTAACCGTTTCAAAACACCCGCGCGAGGCTGCGCCCGGCTACACCATCGAGACGTTCCCCAAGGCCCTCCAGGAAGAGTTTCTGCGCGAGTACGGGGCCAAGTATCAGGTGAGGCGGCCGAACGCCGACTCGATGCGGCCGCAAGATGAGGAGACATACCTGCCGCCGCCTGGATACAGCGATCATCTGGATCATCACCGCAATTTTCTGGAGGCCGTGCGCGCGGGCAAAACCGTGGTCGAGGACGCGACGTTCGGCTTCCGCGCGGCCGGCCCCGCCCTGGTATCGAATGTGAGTTACTTTGAGAAGCGTCCCTGCGAGTGGGACCCCGAGACGATGACCCTGAAAAGCGGACGCGGGTAGACCGGTAATGGCTCTGGCGGTTGAACATGAGGATGTACACGCCGGCACCAGCGTTATCACGCTTCGCGGCAAGCTGATGCTGGGCGAGGAGTGCACAAAACTGGAGGCCTTGGTGCCGCAATTGCTCAATAGCGGCCGCAAGAACCTGATTTTCGATTTGAGCGGCGTCACCCATATCGACTCGACCGGCATGGGACGGTTTATCGATACTTACAGCCGTCTGGCCCCCATGGGCGGGCAGATGCGGCTGGCCGGAGCAACGGGCGCTGTGCGCGACTCTTTCCGCGTCACGCGCCTCGATACGGTGTTTTCGTTTTATCCCGACGTCGAAGCGGCGTGCGAAGGATTGAGGTAAGTTAGATGCCGCCGGCGTCGGGTTTGGCGCGTTGCGCGCGCGCCAATTCCAGAATGTGGTCTGCCGCTTCCTGCGGACGGTCGACCGAATCGATCTCGATGCGGCTGCTTCCTCCGGCGGTTTCAAGCGAAAGGTCGCCGATGTTGACCATCCGCTGGCCAAGCGTCTGATCTACACGCACGTCCTGCACCTTCACCAGTTCGATGGTGCGCGTGGTCTTTGAAAAAAGTCCGGATTCGTAGCGTAGGCGGTCTCCCAGAACGGTCAGGCTTACCAGCCGGCGCTGAATATGACGGATCATGACGAAGAGGAGGAGAATCCCCGGCGCGACAAACAGCCACATCGCGTAATCCGGGTGGCTTTTATCGACTGCCAGATAGACGGCAATCGCAAGCGCCAGCAGGAGGCAAAACACGTAACCCAGCTTGACGAACTTAAGGGTTGGACGCAGTTGCATTCGCGAGAATCATAGCATGGCGCGACAAACCTCCAGGCTGGCTGGAGGCTGGCGTTACGTACTGGCAAAATAGAAGAAGATGGAAAACGAACGCACCGCAACACGGGTACTTGTAGTTGACGACGAAGAATCCCAGCGCACCGCGCTGGCCAGCATGGTCGCGCTGTGGGGTTATTCCGTCGAGACCGCGGCCGATGGCCAGGAAGCGCTCGAGAAGTTGGCTTCTTTCGGAGCCCACGTGATCGTGACCGACCTGATGATGCCGCGTATGGATGGCAACGAGCTTCTGCGCCGGCTCAAGGCGCAGGGCGGAGGGCCTCCCGCGATCGTGCAGACTGCCTTCGGGAATCTCGAAACGGCGGTCGCCACCATCCACGACTTGGGCGCGTTCTGGTTCCTCGAAAAACCCGTGCAGTCGCAGGCGCTGCGCCTGCTGCTCGAGCGCGCCGCCGCGCAGGGACGCCTTGCCGAACACGCCGAGCGGCTGGAGCGCCAGTTGAGCTATCAGGGCGTGCTCGGCGAAATGGTCGGCTCGTCGTCCAAGATGCACGAGGTTTTCACGCTCATTCAGCAGGTCGCGCCCAGCCGCGCCGCCGTGCTGCTTACCGGTGAGAGCGGCACCGGAAAAGAGCTGGCCGCGCGGGCTATCCACACACTGAGCCCTCGCCGCCCCGGCCCGTTCGTCGCCATCAACTGCGCCGCGCTGCCCGACACGCTGATGGAGAGCGAGTTGTTTGGTCACGAGAAGGGCGCGTTCACCGGCGCGCTGGAGCGCCGCGCGGGCTGTTTCGAGCTGGCGCAGAATGGCACGGTGCTGCTGGACGAAATCGGCGATATGCCGGTCGGAACGCAAGCCAAGCTCCTGCGCGTGCTCGAAGACGGCCGCGTGCGGCGCCTCGGAGGCAAGACCGAGCTGCAGCTTGATGTCCGCGTTCTGGCCTCCACCAATTCACCGCTCGATAATGCAATCCGCGAAGGCAAGTTCCGGGAAGACCTGTTCTACCGCCTCAACGTCTTTCCCATTCCCCTGCCCTCCCTGCGGGAGCGCAAGGACGATCTGCCCGTCCTTACCAAGGCGCTGCTCGAGGACCTGAATCGCAAACACGCCACCAAGGTGACAGATATCGCGCCCGAGGTGCTGGACAGGTTCAGCGCGTACTCCTGGCCGGGCAACGTTCGCGAGCTCCGCAATGTCCTCGAGCGCGGCGTGATTCTGGCCGGCGAGGGAACGCTGCAGGCGTCGCAGCTCCCGCCCGGCTTTGGCGGCGCGCCCGTCCCCGCGGTCTCGACCGACGGCAACGAGTTGCGTGTGCCTGTCGGCTACACCATCGAGCAGGCCGAGCGCGCGCTGATCGAGCTTACGCTCGAACACACAAAACACAACAAGACGCGCGCTGCGGAGATTCTAGGAATCAGCCAGAAAACGCTGTTCAACAAACTTAAGGAGTACGGCGCAAAGGGAGCAGGCGCAGCCTGACGCGGATGTCATTACGGATCCGTCTGGTTGTGCTGATTGTTGCGCTGGTGGCCCTGGTGGCCGTGGTGCTCTCGGCGCTGCATCTGGACAGCTTCGTCAATTCGCTCTCGGAAGACGCCATCGAGCGCAGCCAGCTCGCCACCCGGCAGGTCTACAATTTCGTGATCGACCACATCAACCAGCACTCGGACGAGTACGACACGCCGGCCGGTCTCGAGGAAGCCAAAGCGCTGTGGCGCGAGATCGTCGCCAGCGACCGCGACATCGGAATCATGCTCGAAAGGCTCACAACGCTTTCGCCCGCGATCGTGGAGATCAACATTGCCGGCCCGGCGGATCAGATTCTGGCATCGAACGATCCGTCGCGCGTCGGCAGAAGCGTGGCTCCTCTGCAGTCCTTCGAAGAATGGAGGAACGCGCGCCTTTACCGGCGGCTGCGGGACCTCGTGACACGTCCGCAGGATTACCAGGTAACGCTCGCGCTTGGCATCCCCGACCAGTCACAGCCGGTCTTCACCATCCAGGTGGTGGTATCGAGCGTGCTGTTGCGCAGCCAGCTTCAACCGCAGATTCAGAGACTCGCGGAAGTATCCGGCGGAGCGCTGTTCATCTCTCTGGTGATCATGGTCTTCGCCACAAACCGCATTCTCCGCCCGCTCAAACGCATCGAGGAGACGATCGATCGCATTGTGCAAGGCAGCTACAGCGGAAATATAACTGTGTCGCGCCAGCCGATGGCCAAGGAGTTCGCGGCGGTGGAAAGCAAGCTGGATCTGCTGGGCCAGCAGTTCCGCGGCGCTCGCGAGGACGCGACAGAGTTGAAGCACAATCTCGATCAGGTGCTGGAACGCATGGCGTCTCAGCTGGACGTCGCGACCCGCCTCGCCGCAATCAGCCGTATCACCGGCGGCGTGGCGCACGAAATCAAGAATCCACTGAACGCCATCGCGCTACGGCTGGACTTGCTGCGCGCGCGGCTCGGCGCGCCGGAAGAGGAATTGGCGCCCGAGCTCGACATCCTGTCGCAGGAAGTCAGACGGCTGGACCGCGTCGTAAAGACCCTGCTCGATTTCTCGAGGCCGGTGCAGGTGTCCCTGCGCGAACTCGACCTGGTCGCGTTAGCCCGCGAGGTAACCGACCTCATGATCCCGCAGGCGCGCCTGGCGAGTATCTCGCTGCGATTCGAGGCCCCAAAGGAGCACGCTTATATACGCGGCGACGCCGACTTGCTCAAGCAGGCCGTGCTCAACCTGGTGACCAATGGCATCGAGGCCATGAAAAACGGCGGTGAACTGCTAGTGTCAGTCGCCCGCGCCTCGGAAGCTGTCACGCTCGAGGTCTCAGACGAGGGCGTCGGTATTCCGCCCGAACTGCGCGACAAAGTTTTTCAATTATATTTCACAACGAAACCGAAGGGATCGGGTATCGGTTTGGCACTCATTTACCGCGCCGTGCAGTTGCATAATGGTACTATCGATTTCACAAGCGAGAATGGCAGGGGAACGACTTTCCGTCTGCAGTTCCCCGGCTCCGTCCGCCATGCCTGATCGGCGCCTTGAACACGCAGTCCGCACTGTAAACACGGTGTCTTTACCGATGGTTACGCATAATGCGCCGCTCTGCGCTTTGTGCCTCGCACTAGCATTATGCTCAAGCTCGTGCTGGTTCCGGAAGCCCACCCGCCCGGTCTTCACGCCTCCTCCGGCGCAGCCGCAGGCCACCGCCCCGGCAGCGGAACCGCCGACGTTGCCGGCACCCCCGAAAGTTGAGGGAAATCCCGGGGTGCCGCCTTCGACGCCCGACACGATCCCTCTGGCGCCCGAGCCGCCCAAACCCACCCCGCGCCGGGGAACGGCTGCAGCGCCTCCGAAGCCCACGACGACGCCTCCGCCCACCACCGAGCCGCCAGCTCTGCCGAAGCTGGGGCAGATTTTCACCGACGATGAACGCCGTGAGCTCAATCGCCGGCTCGACGAAAGTCTGGATCGGATAAAGAGGGCGCTTGCGGTTGTGGAGCGAAAACCCCTCAATGCGGAGCAGAGCGAAACCGCTGATCGCATCCGCACCTTCCAAAAGCAAGCAGAGCAGGCGCGGGAGCAAGATCTGGTGACCGCAGTCACGCTGGCGAGGCGTGCAGATCTCCTCGCCAAGGATCTTCTCGAGCGCCTGCCCTGAAGATCGCCGGGTCGGAGGGGCCGGCGACCTATCCTTTGGCCATCCGTTTCCTGATCAGAAACGGGACGGCGCGTTTACTGATCGCCCTTCGACGCCACGGCCTTTCCGGCCGCCGATGTCTCCGGGACCCAGATGCGAACCTCGACGCGGCGGTTCATCTTGCGGCCTTCCCGCGTCTTGTCGTCCGCGACCGGCAGCGCGTAACCGGAACCGAGCATTGTGATGTTCCGAAGCGGAATCTTGTGCTCGTTGGCCAGGTACCGCGCCACTTCCTGCGCCCTCTGCTCACTCAACGTTTCGTTGTAGGCAGGAGAACCGGTCTTGTCCGTGAAGCCCTGGATTTCGATCACGTAGCGATCCATTCCGTTGACCGACTTCGCGATCTCATCCAGTTGCGCCTTGGCATCATCGTTGAGCGTCCACTTGTTGACCTTGAACAGAACAGCTTCAGACTTCAGCATCTGAAACTTGTTCATCGATTCCATGGTCCGCTCGAGCTGGTTGGAACGGTCGATGCCCTTTTCGGCCAGCGACCGCGCGCCGTCAGCCGTCTTCCACGCGCCGTCGGCTTTTTCATCCGCCTTCTGAGCGGCCTGCCCGGCGGCCACCGCCTTGGCGTCCGTGTCTGTCAGCTTTTCCTTGGTGCGTGACAGATCGCGCTCAGTCTCTTCGATCTGTTGCGTGTGGCCTGTGATCTGTTTGTCCTGCTCCGTGTTCTTGCCTTCCGTGCCCGTAACACGTTGCTCGACGGGAGCAATTGTCTTGGCCACGTATTTCTTAGTCGCACACCCCGTGCCCACCAGGCTCAGGGCGAGCGCACTCGCCATTATCATTGTGCTTTTCATCTTCATTTCCCCTTTCGTCTCTCCAAATTTCGAACTCACTCAGCCAGTGGGCTCTTCAAAGTAAACCCGATCACCGTTTCCACCGGCAAAGCGATGAGCTTCTTACCGGTGAATGCAGTGCCGGTGGTTCCCATGCCGGCGCCGGTTCCGGCGCCGATCAACGATCCGGCAGGTTCGGCCGCCGGGCCGCTGGTCGCCGCGCCTGCTCCTGAGCCGCTGCCGATCATGGGCCAATTGCGTTTGGCGTGGCGGCCGTTCAAGCGCGTCACGGTGCTCGTCTCTAGAGCAACCGTTTGGCCGTTCCGCTGGCAGGAATCGAGGGTCAGCGCCAGAACCGCACGCCCATCCAGGCGCCCGGAGGCCTGCGCGCTCACCACGTGCCCGTCAACCGCCGTACCTTTGGGCAAGATTTCCTTTCCTTCCGCGACAACTGGAGAATCCAGTACACCGCTGAACCGATCCCCGGGCCGGCTCCGCTCGGTGTCAAGCGCTTGATTCAGCCGGACCCGGAGAACGGTGCCCGCGGGAGCAACCACGGGAACTCGGGTCGAACTTGCCTCAGCAGACGCGGTCGTCGAAAACTGGCAGCCACTCGACATTGCAAGTAGCAGCAAGCCCGGTAGAATCTTCCCTGCCTCGATCGGAAACTTTTTCATTTGCTTCACCTAAATCATTGAATCAGGGGCTCTACCGAACCTCACCCGCATAAAGGAGTGCACGCCGCGGGCCAGATCGGGAAAAATTCGAAACAGCAGCCATTTTGCGGCCACTTGATGCGCCGGGGGAAAGGGAGCATATTGGGGAAGGAGGGCCAAGGAGACCGGGATCGAGATAGGCCGGGAGAGCTTACCGTGATTCGAGTGCTTGTCGCGGACGATCATCCGCTGCTGCGCAGAGGCGTCAAGGAAGTTCTGGCCCAGGAACCTGATTTCGCAGTGCCCGTTGAAGCCGAGGACTCTCAGCAGGTATTGAACCGTGTAGAGGAACACGACTGGGACGTCCTGGTGCTCGACATCACGATGCCAGGCCGCAGCGGGCTTGACGTGCTGCGCGAGATCCGGCACAAGCGGCCGAACCTGCCGGTCCTGATTCTCAGCATGCACACCGAAGAACAGTTCGCCGTGCGTGCGATCAAGGCCGGCGCCAGCGGTTACGTCACCAAGGCCAACGCCCCATCCGAACTCGTCCACGCGATCCGGAAAGTGGTCACGGGCAAGAAATATGTGAGCCCGTCGCTTGCCGAAGCGCTGGCCGGCGCCATTGAGTCCGATCCCGGCCGGCCCTTACATGAAGTCCTGTCGGATCGCGAATTCCAGGTGATGTGCAAAATCGCCTCGGGCAAGACAGTGTCCGAGATCGCGGGGGATATTTCGCTAAGCGTGAAGACCGTGAGCACGTATCGCGCGCGCGCTCTCGAAAAAATGAGAATGCGCACCAACGCAGAGTTCACGCGTTACGCGATTCAAAGCGGCCTAGTCGATTGAATCGTTTGAGCCGGCGGAAGCATCGTTGCCGCGCCTGTTCCGTTGCCGGTGTACGCCGCACGCGGCCACAATAGCCTTGGTCCTCCGCGCCAGGTCGAAGCAGCGGGCAATGGCGCGCGACTTGTAGAGCCGGAATTGCGTCATCGTAAGTCCCATCTCCTCGCAGATCTGGCGAGGGACCTGTTCGCGAAGGTAAAAACGCTCAACGATTTCGCGATCGCGGGGACGCAAGCCATTCAGCACTTTCCGAACGCGGTCCACCTGCTCGCGCTGCGCCGTGCGTTCTTCCGGAGACTGCTCCACAGGGGCCACCGGATCGACAGCGCCCACCGGAACGAAACGCTGGCGGCCCTGAATCGCGCTGCGAATATGCGCGGCTACGCGCCGCCGCGTCACGGTCCGCACAAATCCGAGCAGCCGGCGCGGATCCCGCAATTCACCACCGCGAATCGCCTCCAGTACAACGATGAGAATCTCGTGCAGCCCGTCCTCGATCGACTGAGCATCGACGTTCCGGAACAAGCTGGCGCAAACCCCGTCCGATAAAGCAGCGTAAAGGTCCTCGACGCCGGCGTCATCGCCGCTCCTGATCTTTCCCACTACATCGGCCCATTGAGCAAACGGTTCAGCGAATGCGCTCATTGCCATTCCCATAGCGAGCATAAGGCAAGAGTCGGGATACGGCAAGAACTAAGTTCGTAAATCAGCGCGAAACCTACAGGCCCGGTCGGATTCAGTCCTACAGTTCCCACGGTATAGATAACGTTACACTGAGGCTCGAGCAAGCGCAGCTTCGCTATAGTTGAGATGAAACATGGCATTTCCTATCCATCGCAAACGCCGCCTTCGAGTTTCGGAATCGATGCGCCGCCTGGTGCGGGAGAGCCGGCTCGAACCGTCGCATCTCGTGCTGCCGCTGTTCGTCTGCTCCGGCGAGGGCGTGCGGCGGGAAATCCGCTCGATGCCCGGGCATTGCCAGCTCTCGCTCGACGAGTTGGTGCGGGAATGCGAAACCGTGCACGCGCTGGGCATCGGCGCGGTGATCCTCTTCGGCATTCCCGATAAGAAAGACGACCTGGCATCGGAAGCTTACGCCGAACATGGCATCGTACAGCGGGCGGTCCGCGCGGTGAAGCGCGCCGTTCCGCAGCTCTTGGTGATTACCGATGTTTGCAATTGCGAGTACACCAGCCACGGGCACTGCGGCAAGATCGTCGACGGCGATGTCGACAACGACGCGACGCTGGCTTGGCTCGCCGAATCCGCCTTGTCGCATGCCCGCGCCGGCGCCGACATGGTGGCGCCCTCCGACATGATGGATGGGCGCGTGGGCGCCATTCGCCATTCGCTCGACGCGCACGGGTTCCAGAAGACGCCCATTCTTTCTTACGCCGCGAAGTTCGCGTCCGTATTTTACGGGCCTTTCCGCGAGGCCATGCACGAAATGGAGCTCGATCTGGAAGAGGGCGCCGACATCCTGATGGTCAAGCCGGCGATGCCGTATCTCGACTTGATCCGCCAGGCGCGCGACCGCTTCCCTGTGCCGATCGGCGCCTACCAGGTCTCGGGCGAGTTCAGCATGATCGTCGCCGCCGCCCAAAACGGTTGGCTGGACCTGGACCGCGCCATGATGGAATCGCTCACCTCCATCCGCCGCGCCGGTGGCGATATCATCCTGACGTACTTCGCGAAGGACGCGGCGCGGGCGCTCGGCTGAAAAAACCGTCCCGGGCCGCCGGCCTCCTATAAGCACCGCCCAATTGTTACTCTGAAATTTCTTCCATATGAATCCACTGCTCGAGATATCTTTCCGCGTCCCCTTCGACCGGATCGCGGCTGCCCATGTGGAGCCCGCAATTGATGAACTACTCGCCGACTCCGCTCGCCGGCTTGAGGAAACGATCGCCAGCGACCGCCCGCTGCACGCACTCGACACGATGACCGAACGCCTCGATTACGCGATGAACGTGGTGCGGCATCTGGAAAGCGTCGCCACCACGCCGGAGTTGCGCGCCGTCTATAACGCCGTCCAGCCGAAAGTCAGCGCGTTTTACGCCAGCCTCCCTCTGAACGAACCGCTTTGGAAAGCGATCAAGCGTTACGCCGCGACGGACGAGGCGCGCGCCCTCACCGGCGCCATGCCCCGGTTTCTCACCAAGACCATCGACTCCTTCCGCAGGCACGGCGCGGATCTCGACCCCGCTGGCAAAGCGCGGCTGAAGGAAATTGATATCGCCCTTGCCGAACTAACGACGAAATTTTCCGAACACGTCCTCGATTCGACCAAGGCCTATGAGCTCGTCTTGACCGAGGAGGCGAAACTGGCGGGTTTGCCGCCATCAGCCGTCGCCGCCGCGCGCGCGGCCGCCGAAGCCAAAGGCCGCGGCGGCTGGCGCTTCACGCTGCAGGCCCCGAGCTACTACGCCGTGATGACCTATCTCGATGACGGCGGAATTCGGGAGCAAGTGTGGCGCGCCTACAACACTCGGGCTTCTTCCGGCGAATACGACAACCGTCCCTTGATCGCTAGGATTCTGGAACTGCGCAAGGAGAAAGCGCGCATGCTCGGCTTCCGCGACTTCGCGGACCTCGTGCTGGAAGACCGTATGGCCCACACGGGCGAGCGCGCCCAGACGTTCCTGGCCGAGCTTCGCGAAAAAACCGAGCGCCGGTTCCGCGAAGAGAATCAGGAGCTGGCGGTGTTTGCCGGGCGCGAGCTCACGCCCTGGGACATCGCGTATTGGGCCGAGAAGCAGCGGGCCGCGCTCTATGATTTCGACGAAGAAGCCTTGCGCCCGTATTTCCCGCTGGAGCGGGTGGTTTCAGGCATGTTCGATATCTTCGGCCGGATCTTCGGCATCCGCGTGACCCCGGAGCGCGGCGTGCCGGTCTGGAATCCGGACGTGCGCGGCTATGCGATTCACGATTGCGTAACCTCCACGCACCTCGGATCGTTTTACGCCGACTGGTATCCTCGCGAGAATAAGCGCGGTGGCGCGTGGATGGATGCGCTGATCACCGGCAACCCCAACCAGGAACGCCCGCACCTGGGCCTGATCTGCGGGAACCTGACGCCGCCCGTAGATGGGAAGCCGGCGTTGCTCACCCACCGCGAAGTGGAGACGATCTTCCACGAGTTCGGCCATCTGCTCCATCATCTGCTGAGCCGCGTCGAAGTGCGCAGCCTGGCGGGTACCAGCGTGGCCTGGGATTTCGTCGAGCTTCCTTCGCAGATCATGGAGAACTGGTGCTGGGAACGCGAGTCTCTCGATCTCTTCGCGCGTCATTGGGAAACCGGAGCGCCGATCCCCAACGATCTGTTCCGTAAGATGAAACGCGCCAAAACCTTCCGTGCCGCGAACGCGCAGATGCGGCAGCTTGGCTTTGGCTTCGTGGACCTGGCGCTGCATCGCGAATGGGATGACTCGGGTGACGTCGTCGCCTACTCGCGCGCGATTCTGCAACAGTATTCGCCCGCGCGGCTGCCCGAGGATCACGCCATGATCACCGGCTTCACCCACCTGTTCGGCAGCCCTGTCGGCTACGGCGCCGGCTACTACTCCTACAAGTGGGCGGAGGTGCTCGATGCCGACGCCTTCACGCGTTTCCGCAGCGAAGGAGTTTTCAGCGAGTCGGTGGGCCGCGATTTTCGCGAAAAAATCCTGGCGCGCGGCGATAGCGAGGACCCGGCACAGCTCTACCGCTCGTTCATGGGAAGGGATCCCGACCCGAACGCATTACTGGAGCGGGCCGGACTGTTGGAGCGGCCGGTTAATTCGCGGTGACCTATTCGGCGCCGGCGCCCGGCATCACGATCAGCGAAAAGTGCGCCAGCATGCGGCCAAGAAAGCTGTCTCGCTCGGACAGACTGACCCAGGCCACTTTTTGCGTGTCGTCTTCGTCGGCGAAGAACCCGACCCCGCCTCGCCTCAGCCGCTTGTCGCTCCAGGAGCTGACTACCTGGCCGTTGACGTAGGTGATGAAATGATCGTCCTGCACGCTCACGCGGACACGATAGTTGGCCCCGCGCTCGAGCGTCAGCGGCAGCGGGAGTTGCACGCGGTCCCACTCATGCCCATTCAACATCACGTACCGCAGCAGCCCCGCATTGGGTTGAGGACCCGCCTTTGTGATTAAGAGCTTCGTTGCGTAATAGTTCCTTTCGTCGCTGGCACGAAACGCCCAACTAAGGCTCTTCCTTTCGAGCTGCCCCTGGAACTCCATCTGATAATTCTGGAGCGAAACCGAACGCTTCCAGATGCGCAAACTGCCCGGACGCACCAGCTCCGGCGCCGCCGCGGAGGACCAGCCCCGCGGATCGTCCACCTTCGAGCCTCGCAGGCCTACCGTGGTCCAGTCGCCGAGACCGGCGCGGAAATCATGATGCAGCGTGATCGGCGCGCTGGAGCGCACTACATCGCTGATCGCATCTCCCGCGCGCTCGAACATGCCACGCTTCACTCCCGGAGAGAGCGAAACCGGAGGAAACGCGGTCCCGGGACTGGGACCAGGCAGCATCAGCGCCGCCACCAGCAGGGCACCCACCGTCAGGAAAGCAAAAATGGATGCCTTCTGGCCGGCGCTGCCGTTGGGACGCGCCTGCTTCTTTCTGTCTTTCTTCGAAACCGACCAGGGTTCATGCTCATCTTCATCGCGCAACGCCTGGGCGGAAGCAAGACGAGCTTCGGATCGGTGTGCGGCGCAGCAGTATTGCTGATCCACCAGCGACCGAAAGAGACCGATTTTTTTACCGCACAAAAAACAAAGCATTTGTGCCTTTAGTAACAGCCCAATTTTACCAGTGATTACTCCGCACACAATAGTCCTAAGTGAATAATTGCTAGGGGCCTTCTGCCCTCGCTAGGTGGTTCTAAGGTATATCATCGATAAATTGAGTATTAGCCGGTGTCCGTTAATGTGGAATGATCCTTTTGACGAGCCCGTTCGTGTGCCGGTCACTGATGTTTTCGATCTTCACACGGTTCCACCCCGGGACGTCGAAGCGGTGGTCGAAGAGTACCTCGCGGAAGCGAACCGGCTCGGATTAAAGGCGATACGCATCATCCACGGGCGAGGGATCGGAGTCCAGCGGGAAATTGTGCGGAAGGTGCTCGAGAGGACGCCGTTCGTCCAGTCTTTCGGAGACGCTCCGGCCGAGGCCGGCGGCTGGGGGGCGACCGTTATCACCCTCCTCTAAGGGGTTCAGCCGAGCGCCACCTGCTACAATCTACGTTCGATGTTCCGCAAAGTGCTGATCGCGAACCGCGGAGAGATTGCGGTGCGCCTGGTACGCGCGCTCCGCGAATACCGGATCCCCAGCGTCGCCGTGTATTCCGATGCCGACCGCGTCTCGCTCGCTGTCCGCGTGGCGGATGAAGCCGCCTACCTTGGCGCCGATCCACCTTCGGAAAGCTATCTGCGGACCGACAAGATCATCGACGCCGCCCGCCGCCACGGAGCCGACGCCATCCATCCCGGCTACGGCTTCCTGAGCGAGAATGCCGAATTTGCCGAGGCCTGCGCCGCCGCGGGCATCGTCTTCATCGGCCCGCCCGCCGCCGCCATCCGCAAGATGGGTTCGAAGACGGCGGCCCGCCAGCTCGCGATCGCGGCCGGGGCGCCGGTCGTCCCCGGCACCGAAACCCCGGTCCGCAAGATAGGCGAGGCGCGAAAGACGGCGCGCGCCCTGGGTTATCCCGTGCTGCTCAAGGCCGCGGCGGGCGGCGGAGGCAAAGGAATGCGCCGCGTGGACCG
>QHXU01000299.1:0-4136 GCA_003223065.1 Acidobacteriota bacterium
ACAAAACGTTCTTCTTCACCGCGTTTGAGGCGTTCCGCAACCGCGCCGGCGCTACCGGACAAAACGTTCTTCTTCACCGCGTTTGAGGCGTTCCGCAACCGCGCCGGCGCTACCGGGTCCAGCTTCACGATTCCGACTCCGGAAATGCTGACGGGCGACTTTACCAAATGGGTCGACAACACCGGCAAGATGATTACGATCTACGATCCCACTACCCAGGTGAAGAACGCCGATGGCACCTACACACGCCTGCCGTTTGGTGGCAACAAGATTGCCTCCAGCCTGTTTGATCCGATCAGCGTCGCGGCTTTGAAGACGTATACGACGAGCGGAGTGCTGGCCCCGAACAATAGAAGCGTGCCGGGCACGGCCGCTTACGTTCAGAATAACTTCCTGGTAACCAACGGCACGCAGATCAGCCCGAACACGAAGTGGAGCGTGAAGGGCGACCACATCCTGAACGAGAAGCACCGCTTCTCCGGCTTCTACGGCTACAATCGCCAGCGACAATTGCCGGGCGCCGACGGGCCGCCCTTGCTTCCGGGCTACTACGCCAATTACAACGATCTGAAGCGGTTCAGCGATGTCGTGCGATTCAGTTGGGACTGGACTTTGAGCCCGACCAAGCTAAATCACTTTTACGCGGGCGGCAACAACTGGCGCGAGAATCACGATCCGCCCCAAGCGACCATCGTCAGCGGAATTCACTGGAAGGACAAGGTGTGTCTCGCCAACGTGCCGGATTGCGACCAGAACCTGCTGGAAGTCCGCTTCGGTTCGAATGGGTATAGCACCTGGGGCGCGGATGCAAACAACGGCAGCGAAAACACAGTTTACTCTTACAACGATGACTTCACCTGGGTGAAGGGCGCGCATGCCATCAAGTTCGGCGGCATGTACCAGCTCAACCACTACAACGGTTTCGGCCGCCAGTGCATCGCGGGCTGCGTCACCTTCAATTTCAAGCAGACGGGCAGGCCGGGCGACACCAACTTCATCACTGCGGGCGGCAATCCTTTCGCGTCTTTCCTGCTTGGATATCAGGACTCCGGCCAGATCGACACCATCCGCTTCATCGGCCAGCAATGGCCGTACTTCGCCGGGTACCTTCAGGACGACTGGCGGGTAAACAAGAAGCTGACCGTGAACTTCGGACTGCGCTGGGAAACGACACTTCCACCGACCGGACTCGATGATAAGTGGAGCGATTTTTCACCGACCCGGCCGAATCCGAGGGACAATAACTTTCCCGGCGCGCTGATTTACGCCGGCAGTGGACCGGGCCGTGAGGGCTCGCGGTCGCTGGCCGATTCCTACTTCGGCGCCTTCGGTCCGCGCCTAAGCTTCGCATACCAGTGGAACGACAAGACCGTGATCCGCGCCGGCTATGGCAGGTCCTTTGCGGCCGTGACCACGGTCACCGGGTCAACGCACCAACGCGGCTTCACCCAGACTTACACCATCCCTGACAACGGGACGGCGGGTGTGCTGCCGAACGCGATTCTGAAGGACGGCTTCCCGTCCTATCCCGTTCCGCCCTTCATCGACCCCTCATTTGCCAACAAGGACAACATTCCGTGGTGGCAGGGCCGCGAGGCGACTCGGCCGCCCGAGAACAATAGCTGGAGCATCTCGATTCAGCGCCAGCTCTCTCCCGTCTCGCTGGTGGAGGTTTCCTATAATGCGCTGATCGGGTCGCATTTGCAGGCGCAGTTGCTGAACTACGATCAGGTCAATCCGGCGTTCCTGGCCAAATATGGCCAGGCGCTGCTCACGCAGGCTTTCGATTCGCCGGCCGCGATCGCAGCCGGAATCACTGCGCCCTATGCGAATTTCAAGAACGAGTGGGGAAGCGGCGCCACCGTTGGCCGCGCGCTGCGTCCGTTCCCGCAATACGCCAGCATCGACACCTATGGCGGAGGCGGCGATCACAGCGGCCATTCTTCGTATCATGCCGCGATCGTGCGCTACGAGCGCCGCGCCACGAACGGACTCCTGGTACAGACCTCCTACGTGTTCTCGAAGCTGCTCACCGATGCCGACGGATATTGGGGAAGCGGCAACGCCATGGACCAGTTCAACCGGGGCCTCGAAAAATCGATCGGCCAATACGACATCACCCATAATTTCAAGCTTTCGGTGATTTATGAGTTGCCATTTGGAAAAGGCAAACAGTACCTGTCTAAGGGCATAGGCGCCTGGGTGCTGGGAGGCTGGACGGTGACCAGCGCGAACTATTACGCCAGCGGCCAACCCCTTAACGTTGCCACCACTACCTCTACGCCAACCGGCTTGTTCGCGGGCGGCAACCGGGCCATCATCTCCACTTACGACGGATGGAGCGGGACAGGTAACGGATTCGATCCGGCCATCAACCGCTTCCTGCAGCCCGCCTCGTTCTTCCCCACTCAGGTGAGCAACAGCTTCGGAAACGAGACCCGTTATAACCCGAAGTTCCGGCAGTTCCCCAATTTGAGCGAGAACATGTCGCTCGGCCGGAGCTTCCGGTTCACCGAGAAATTCAAACTGGATTTCCGCGCGGAGGCGTTCAACGTTTTCAACCGCGTGCGCTTCGGAACGGGCTCGCTCACGCTGCAGGACGCCAACTTCGGAAAGCTGACCTCGAGCGCAGATCTGCTGAATTCTCCGCGCCAGTTGCAGCTCGGTTTGAAGCTGTATTTCTAGGACCTGCAGTAGGCCTCGGGGCGGCGAGCCGGCATTATCGGCCGCTCGCGGCGCTACTCCAGAACCTCGATCAGACTCCGAGATCTGTGCTAATCGTCACTCTTGGCGCCATTGTCTCTCTCTTAAGAGGATTGACCCCGCTTCGCAATATTCTGCAATTATTAGATCAGCTTGTCTGATGACTGGAGGGTATGAAGGTGACATCGCTCATCAGTCGACTCGCGTTTTGCCTGTCCTTGTCCGGCCCGGCCGCCCTCCTGGCGCAGGTTCAATCCGGACGTATTGTTGGCAATGTGACCGATCCAAACAAGTCGGTGGTGCCGAATGCCTCGGTCACGGTGACGAACAAGGCCACCAACCAAACTCTCTCAGTGAGGACGAACGGCGCGGGAGACTACGTGGTCACTCCCCTGGATCCCGCCGTCTACTCGGTGCGCGTCAGCGCGCCCGGTTTCCAAACCGCGGTGGCTGATGGCGTGGTAGTGCTGGTCGGGCAATCAGCGCGCGCGGATATCGAACTGCGCATCGGCCAGACCAACACCAGCATCGAGGTAACGGCGGCAGCGCCGCTGCTCGATTCTGAATCGGGAACTCTCGGCCATGTCATCAGCAATAACGAGATTGTGAATCTGCCGCTGAACGGCCGCAGCTTTTATGAACTCGCGAGGCTCACTCCGGGCGCGGCGCTGCTGCCCGGCGGCGGCAACTTGCTCCGCATCCGGGCGAATTACTGGTCGGGCGAGTCGATTAGCGGCGTGCGCGGACGCCAGACCACGTTCCTGCTTGACGGCGTGGATGTGACCGATCACCACCAGGGCGGCACGATGATTCAGACCTCGATCGACGCGCTTCAGGAGTTCAAGGTGCAGCAATCGGAATATTCGGCCGAAGTCAGTCACGCCGGTGGTGTCTTGAACACGGCTACCAAGTCCGGCACCAACCAATTGCACGGCGGGCTATTCGAGTTTCTCCGCAACGACAGACTGGACGCCCGGGATTTCTTCGCGCCCAGCCGTGGCGCTCTGAAGCGCAATCAGTTCGGAGGCGATTTGGGCGCCCCGGTTATCATTCCCGGCGTGTTCAACGGCAAAGACAGCACGTTTTTCTTCATCAGCTACGAGGGCATGCGCGAGCGTCAAGGTTTGGTGTTCAACAACATCGTGCCGACAGCGGCCATGAAAAACGGCGACTTCAGCGCT
This sequence comes from Acidobacteriota bacterium, assembly GCA_003223065.1. Classification (GTDB taxonomy): domain Bacteria; phylum Acidobacteriota; class Terriglobia; order Bryobacterales; family Bryobacteraceae; genus Palsa-187. The sequence goes on from QHXU01000299.1 coordinate 3,885, forward strand.
CCCGGCCTGAATACGATCTACGACCCGCTGAGTACGGCGAACGGCACTCGCACGGCCTTTCCGGGCAACATCATTCCGCCGGACCATATATCACCACAGGCTCGTTTCTTTAACAGTTACGTGCCGGATCCGAACCTGGGGAAAAATCAGGCCGCCTTCGTTCCCACACGCGCGCTCAACTTCGACCAGTTCACGATCCGGGGTGACCGCACTATTACCGCCAGCCATCGCGCGTTCGTGCGCTGGAGTTTT
>QHXU01000299.1:4202-8769 GCA_003223065.1 Acidobacteriota bacterium
CGGCGCTGGAGACCGCACCGCTGAACACGCGCGCACAGAATGTGGCGGCCAGCCTCACCAGCAATATCGGTCCAACGCTCATTCACGAAGCACGCTTCAGTTACATGCCGCAGTGGATCGACCTCTCTCCCTTCCTGCTGGGGACGAACTTCAACCAGAAGGCCGGTATCACCGGCTTGGAAGAGACCGCGCGCCCGGGCGTGGTCGGCTCCTTCCCCGACTTCGGCTGGAGCGGGTATACCAGCATGGCGGGTTCCGCTTTCGACCAGCGGCCGAAGACGCAGTATTTCCAGGTTTTCGAATACTTCGACAGCCTTACGTGGGTGAAGGGACGCCACATCCTGAAATTCGGCGGGCAGATTCGCCACTGGAAGCCCTTGTTCACCGACAGCCAGCAGTACCAAGGCACCTGGAACTTCACGGGCATCATGACCCAGAATCCAGCCAAAACCGCCGGCACCGGAGATGGGTTCGCCGATTTCATGCTGGGCTATCCCGCCTCGGCATCGCGCGCGTTCCCGGGCAACTGGTTCGGGGGATACGCGACGTTCTGGCACTTTTTCGTACAAGACGATTTCAAAGTGGGCAGCCGCCTGACCCTGAACATCGGGTTGCGCTACGAGTACTCACCGTGGCTGAACGGCTACCGGGGTCAGATTGGCACATTCGACGGCAGACAAGCTAAGCCAATCATCATTGCCAGCAACTCCGACCAGATCGACTTGGGAGCGCAGTTTGCCACGCCGCTCGCGTACACGCTGTTCGGCAAGTACATACAGACCAGCCAGCAGGCCGGTCTGCCACTCTCCATCACTTATCCCGACAAGGGACAGTGGGCGCCGCGAGCCGGCTTCGCGTGGCGTCCCTTCGGCGACCGCACCGTGTTACGTGGCGGATGGGGCATCTTCTATGAAATGGAAAACACCGATGGGCGCGTCAACCTCAACATGCTGCCGTTCCGATTCAGCGAAACCGTCAATGCCACAGCCAATGCCGTTCCGAATCGCACGCTCGCGAATTTCTTTCTCGGCCAGCCGCTCGGAAGCCTCGGAGTGACGCCCAACCTCAGTCCCACCTACACGCATCTCCAGGAAGGCAGCGATGAACACTGGAACTTCGGCATTCAACAGCAGATCACGCCCAACACGGTGATCGAGGCCGATTACGTCGGGAACCTGAGCCTTCACCTTAACAGCTCCAACCCGATAAACGATCCGGCGCCCGGGCCGGGAGCCATTCAATTGCGCCGCCCGTACCCAACCTGGGGCAATATCTCGTATTTCTCACAGGACATGTCTTCGACGTACCATGCGCTGCAAGTGAAGTTCGAGAAGCGGGTTTCAGGCGGGTTCTGGTATCTTGCGTCGTACACGTTTTCCAAGAGCTTTACCAAGCAGAACACTCCAGGCGCGGGCGGCGATTACGCATGGGAAAAGGCCCTCTCCACTTTTGACATTCCGCACAACCTGGCGGTGAGCGTTGGGTACGAGCTTCCGGCCGGCCGCGGCAAACATTTTCTGAGCCACGCCAACGGCTTCGTGGATGCGGTTCTCGGCGGCTGGCAGATTCAGGCGAGCGTCGTCGCGCGCAGCGGCCGCCCGTTCACGCCTACGATTTCGCGCGATATTGCCAATACAGGCATCGGCGGCCAACGACCCATCCGCATCGGATCGGGAGCCCTCGCCGATCCGACGCCCCAAGCCTGGTTCGACAAGAACGCTTTCCAGGTACCGGCGACCAATACCTACGGGAATTCGGGTGGCTCGATCCTCCGCGAGCAGCGGTTCCTGGATGCCGATTTCTCGGTCTTCAAGCAGTTCAGCGTCACCGAACACGGCAAATTGCAATTCCGCGCTGAGTTTTTCAACTTGACCAACACCACGAGTTTCAGCGCACCCAATACCAACGTTGACACCGCCGCCGGCGGAGTGATCACCAGTGATATCAGCACGCCGCGCCAGATCCAGTTTGCGTTGAAATACAATTTCTGAACTATGCGGGCCTTCCTTTTTCTCACGCTGGCATGGGCGCCTTGGGTCGTGTCTGCACAGGATCCAGTAACGATCCGGGTGGATGCTGCCGACTCCCTGGGGCGCTTCAAGCCGATTTTCGCCTACTTCGGTTACGACGAGCCGAACTACACCTACATGAAGAATGGTTCCAAACTAGCCGGCGAGCTGGCCGCTTCGAGCGATGTGCCTGTCTATTTTCGCACGCACTTCCTCCTCACAACCGGTGACGGCACACCAAACTTCAAGTGGGGCTCAACCAACGCCTATCGCGAAGATGCTGACGGCAAGCCTGTCTACAACTGGACCATTTCGGATCGCATCTTCGAAACCTACCTTCGCGCCGGCGCGAAACCATTCGTCGAGATCGGCTTCATGCCGGAAGCTCTCTCCTCCAAGCCCGAACCCTATCGTCCCACCTGGTCGCCTGGCGCCCGGTTCGATCAGTATTACACCGGCTGGTCCTATCCGCCCAAAGACTATTCCAAATGGGCGGAACTGATTCATCAGTGGGTGCGGCATGCGGTGGAAAGATACGGACGCTCCGAGGTCGAGTCCTGGTATTGGGAAGTCTGGAATGAGCCGGACATCTCGTACTGGCACGGTTCTCCGGAGGAGTACGACAAGCTCTATGACTACACTGCCGGTGCTGTGAAGCGCGCTTTGCCGGCGGCGAAGATCGGCGGCCCCGCCTCGACGGGACCGGCCGCAGAGAGGGCCGCGGGCTTCCTGCGTCAATTTCTGGAGCATTGCTCCTCGGGCAAGAACTACGTGACCGGAGCGACAGGCGCTCCTCTCGACTTCATCAGCTATCACGCCAAGGGCCGGCCGTCAGTGGTCGACGGACACGTTCGGATGGGCATCTCAAAGAATGCCGAAGATGTGGAAAAGGGATTTCAGATTGTGGGCGCATTTCCGAAGTTTCGAAATCTGCCGATCGTGCTGAGCGAATCGGATCCTGAGGGCTGCGCGGCCTGCTCGGCGCGGGTCTACCCCCAAAACGCTTATCGCAACGGAACGCTTTATCCCGCCTACACCGCTGTGATGCTGAAAAACATCCTCGAGCTCGCCGGCCGTGAACACGCCAACATCGAAGGCATGCTGACATGGGCCTTCGAGTTTGAGGACCAGCCCTACTTCGACGGCTTCCGCACGCTCGCCACGAACGGCATCGACAAACCGGTCCTGAATATCTTCCGCATGGCCGGGCTCATGCGCGGGAACCGGATCAAGGTTGAAAGCAGCGGGGCAGTGGCGCTCGACGCCATGGTAAAGCAGGGTGTGCGGGACAATCCCGACGTGGATGCCCTGGCTGCGCGGTCGGATCGCGAAATCTCGGTCCTGGCGTGGAATTATCATGACGACGACGTTTCCGCGCCGGCCGCCATTATCCAGCTCAGCATCGCCGGTGTTCCTGATGGAGCCAGGCGTGGCCTGGTCCGGCATTACCGCATTGATCAGAACCACAGCAACGCCTACACGGTGTGGAAACACTTAGGCTCGCCGCAGAATCCGACACCGGAACAGTACTCCGCGCTCGAGGCGGCCGGCCAGCTTCAGCAACTCGAATCGCCGCGCTGGATCGACATCCAGGCAGGCCAGGTGAAACTGGACTTCAATCTGCCGCGCCAGGGCGTTTCGCTTGTCCAGCTAAGCTGGTAGAGGGCGGCTACCAGTAAAACTTCAGCGCGAACTGGATCTCGCGCGGGTCGTTCGGATTATCGCGCGTGGCCGTAATTCTGGCGAAGTTTTTGATGTCTGTGAAGTTCAGCGACCCCGGTTGCGCGAAGTTGGGATGGTTCGTCAGATTGAAGAACTCCGCCCGAAATTCCAACCGGGTACTTTCCGACTTCGCGAATTCCTTGAACAGCGACCAGTCCAATCGATGGAAACCGGGCCCCACGGCTTGCGTCGGAGCGCCGCCTAGCGGCGTGAGGTCAGTCTGGCCGATGTTAGTTGCCGCGGGCGGGTTATGAAACGCCCCGGGATTCAGCCACTGATTTACGTTATGACTCCCGCCGTTCACATCTTGACCGGGAACCAGCAACGCGTTACAGCCGAAACCGGCCGTCGTGGCCGGGTTGCATCCGATCGTCAAAGGCTGGCCATCCTGCAGGGTCAGTATCCAGGACATGCGCCACCCTCCCAGAACAGCCTGGATCAAGCCGCCTGCATCGTGCAGAAGCGCTTTTCCCCGTCCCACGGGAAAGTCGTATGTTCCGCTGAAGTGCAAGACCTGCCGCACATCGAATTCGCACAATGAATAGTCGCCCTGAATTCCGAATCCGGAAAGCGCCGGGGCGCGGTACCCGCCGACGCCGCCGATCAATCGGTCGCGGGCGTCCGTCCGGCACTTCGACCAGGTATAATCCGCCAGAAAGCTCAGACCTTGGTTGTAACGCCGCTCGAAGTTCACTTGAAGCGAGTTATAGAAGCTGTTTCCCTCCGTCGCGTCGTAGTTTGAGCCTCGTCCGAGGTCGGGGAACGGCACATACAATTGCGGGTTCACGCCAGGAGGCAGAATCCGTGTGACCTGATTCGCGCCGGGCGACGTGATC
>QHXU01000299.1:8900-15017 GCA_003223065.1 Acidobacteriota bacterium
ATGCCCTTAAGCAACAGGCCCTGGGGGTTCACGAGCAGGGCGCTCAGAGGAATGCTCAAGAAACCACGCTCCAGCGTCGCGATGGATCCGTCAGAATACGTGATCGGATGAGCCGGATCCGGGGCGGGGAAATTGAAAGTGTATAAGAATGGGTAGTTCCCTCCCAAGTTGTCGCCGCCTATATTTTCAAATCCTCCATAGAAAATGCCGTATCCTCCGCGAACTACGAACCGGCTGGCAGCCTGGTATGCGAAGCCAAATCGAGGCGCAAAGTTGGTCTCCTGCGACCTGCCTAACGAAAAAGAAGTTGACTGCACCAGTGCGATGCCGTCTTTTGCAAGAGTGTTGAGGAATGGCTGTGAAAGGGGTAGTTCTCCCTTCTTCGCGCGGGACGCCGAAACCAGGTACTGCGCCCCGTTGAATGGCTCGCCCGGTACAAGGTTGCCCATGGCGCCGTAATTCTCACCCGTCAGGCCAAAAAAATCCCAGCGCAGGCCGAGATTCAGCGTAAGCCTTCTTGCAAGCTTCCAGTCATCCTGAGCGTAAACACCGTAGTAATGGCGGCCATAATCAGGCACAGCAAAGTTCGAAGCCACCACCGAATTCGCGCCGCCTACAAAGTTCACGTCGCTAGCCACTGTCGACGCGGCCGGGGTCAACAGTAACTGCGCGATCCCGGTGCTTGCGTCGGTTATGTTGGGTATGGATGTATAGGTTCCGCCGAAAGTGAACTGCCCTCGCGAGTCGGGAGGCGCTCCGTTCGTGAACCGGAGCTTCTGATACTGAAACCCAATCTTCAGGCTGTGAGACCGCCACACCTTGCTTAGGTTATCGCTCATCTGGATAGTGGCGGAGGCCTTGTCGATCGGGAAAAACGTGTTACTTCCAAGCTGGGACAAAGAGCCGATATTCAGCGTGGGCAAGCCGCCATTTTGGGGGACTTGAGGAATACCCTGAATTCCATATTGGGCTGGAATGTTGCTCAAGTCGTTGGCAAACGGCTGCAAGATCAAAGTGTGAAGGCGGTTGTAACCGAGCAGAATCTCGTTGATCGTGTTCGCGCTGAAAGTGTGGGTTTCGCTCCAGGCGGCGTTCGCCGCGTTGTTGATCATATTGCCGCCGAAGACCGCTGTCACTCCGTCCGCAACGCCTCCAAAAGGCCCAGGAGTATCTCGCAGTTCGTGCGAGTAACTGACCCGGCCGAACATCACGTCCCGGCTGCTGAAGTATTGATCGATACGCACATCAAAGCTGTCAAGATCGTCCGCCGCTACCGGGTGCGCGGCGAAATTGTTCAATAATCCGGAAAGATTGGGCGCCGGGAAAAGGCTCAGGAGCTTGATAGCGTTCGGATCGAGGCGATTCGCGGGAAGTATGTTGCTTGGGAACGGGTCCCGCACGTAACCGTTTCCGGTGGCTGTTCGGCCCGTGGTCGTATCCTGCTGTCCGCTTGCGACCCGCCGCGTCGTCGCAGGATCGAAGATGGTCCCGCACGGCACCGTGCGGCCCAGCAAATCCGGCCCGCGCGTGCAGCTCTGCCCGGAAATCAAGTCGGCAAAATTCGTGAATCCACTGGTTCGTTCGTTGGCCGTGGGCACGGTGGCTAAGTAAGGAAGTCCCTGGCGAATCCGCGTGCCCTGATAATCTCCGAAGAAGAATGTCCTGTCCTTGCCTTTGTACAAGTGCGGGATGGTAAGGGGTCCGCCGATCGTGCCGCCAAACTGATTTCGCCGGAATTCGCTTTTTTGCAAGCCGCCTGCATTCTCGAAGAAGTCGGCGGCGTCGAGCTTATCGTTTCGCAGAAATTCCCACAGATCGCCATGTACCTGATTGGCGCCGGACTTTATGATCGCATTCAGAACGCCGCCGCCCGCGCGGCCGAACTCGGCGTTGAATGCGCTGGTCTGTATCTTGAATTCCTGGATTGCATCTACCGGCGGCAACACCGAGTAAGATGTGCCTGCCCGGAAATCCGGCTGCAGGTTATTGTTGTCCACGCCATCCAGCAAGTAATTATTCTGAGCCGGCCGCATGCCGTTCGCCGAAAAATTCCCATTCGCGCCCAGACCGCGATTATCCTGCTGCGCAAAAGTGACTCCCGCGGCAAGCTGCGCCAGAAAAGTGAAGTTGCGGCCATTCAGCGGCAGATAGTTGATCTGCTTGCTTCCGACCACCTGCCCGACCGACCCATTCTGGGTTTGCAGGAGCGGTGGCGCCGCCGTGACCTCGACTGTCTCGTTGACCTGGCCGGGATGTAGCGCAAAATCTACCACCACCTGCTGCTGAACATTCACTTCCACGTGAAGGTGTCTTGCCGTCTCGAAGCCGCGAAACTCCGCGGTCACTGTGTACGAGCCGATCCGTATCGGAGTGAAAATGTATGAGCCATCCGGGCGCGTCACGGTCGTGATCGCAACCCCGGTACCCTCATTTGTCAGGGTGACCTTCGCACCCGGTACGACGCCCCCCACCTGGTCGTTCTGTCCCTAGGATCGTGCCGGTGTCGACCTGCGCGCATGCCTGCCGCGCCGCAGGCCAGGCCAAAAACAGAACTCCCACAGCGCTTATCAGTCTCAAAGACCCGACATGAAGTTCCATAGCGATTTCCCCGAAGGCATTATATGTTCCAGCGATCTGCGGGGCAATGGCGCCGTCGATGTTCAGAAGCCTTAATGCGTGACCCAGATCGGGCTGGACCAGGCCATGTTGCGGTCTGTCTGAATGATGCGGACGTAGTACCAGCTTTGTGCGCTAACGGGCGTCGTATCTGTATATTCGAATTCCGCATTCTGGCCGTGCGGGTCCATTTTGTAAATGAATTTCCCGTCCTTCACGATTTCGACGCTCTGGATCGCACCCGTTCCAAGCGCCTTCACGCGCAGCACGGGCGCGGCATCGGCCTGGAAAGAATCGCCCATCATCCATTCCCGCCCCTGACGGTCACGCGCTCTAACATCCAGAACAATGTTGTCTGTCGCTCCGTAGGTATGCCGCTTTCTCATGCTCTCGACAACGTCGGCGCGAACGGTGGAAGGCGTGTAGATCATGGTGTAGGAAGTGTGGGTCGAAATGTGGTCCGAGCTGGATTCCATGCCCAGCTTGTAGCCTTTGGCAAGCGCGTTCCAATAAAAGCCCGCCGGGCGGTAGGGGCCGTGTGTAGTGACGTGATAGTCGCTGGATTCGGCGCGTGGCGCGCCCTCGTACTCATAATTCGCGTGGTACCCCTGGTAAATCTCAACCAGCGGCTCCACCTCGGGATCGTTGTCCCGGTAATCGCTCCCCTGATCCGTGGCAAGTGAATGGAGCATGCAGATGCCGCGGTTCTGCTTCAGATACGGGTACAGCACGGTTCCGGAATTGATTGCGCCCTGCTGTTCACCCTGGGAGATGGGCAACACGCGCACGCCTCGCTGCGCGAATACGACATTGCGATGCCCGTTTGGATAGGGCACGCTTCGCTCATACCCGAACAGGGGCGTGAAGCCGGCGGGGATATGAAAGAGGTCGATGGCTTTTTCGGTGCGCCACCAGGTGTATTCCTCACCGCCCGCGTTGTGATCCGAGACAATCCCCGTATCCATCCGCGCGGCGTCGATCATGTAGCGGAAGTAGTCCTCGAGCGATCCATCGCCGGCGCCGTCCGGCGAAATGTCGGTGTGCCGGTGAAAATCGCCACGCACAATCCGCAGTTCGCTTCCGCTGGTCGAAACCCGGTAAGCACGGACGCGCTGAACGTCGGCAATTTCGTTGCTATGGATCGCCGCAGCGGTGGCGGGCGGCTCGGTGAATGCTTCGAGCACCGGCGCGGGCGGAGAGGATTCCGAATTCATTTGCGCGAAATCGATTTCGTGATGGCGGCGGACGGCCGCTTGTCCCGCGGCCGGAAACGGCCGGTTATCATTCGTCCAAACCACCCACACTCCGTGCGCAGCCGTCAGAATTTGAATCGCGCCGTCAGGACGCGTGCTGGATTGCGGAAGCGGCGCGGCCGGTCGCCAGCGGTCGCCTTCGTAAGCAGTCAGGAACATCTCCCAACGGCCATTGTTGGCCCAGAAATCGGTGCGATTTATGGCCGTGGAAGTGCGGACCTGCAGGGCCAGCCAGATGCGTCCCGAGCCATCGCAGGCCAGCTTCGGGAGCCCGACGAAACGGTCATAGCGTTTCGGCATAGCGGCCATCGGATCGGCGGCCGGCATCGACCACTTGCCGTTTTCGCGCACCGCGATGCGAGGGCGGCGGTCCGCGTACACCGTGGTGCCGCGCCAGACATCGTCCCGCGCATAATCTTTTCCCCAATTCGCGCCAGATTCGTCCCAAGCCAGCCAGACGCGGTCGCTTGGATCCACCGCCAGTGAGGCATGAGCCTGAAAGCGGGGCGACTTGGTAACTTGCTCGATTGGTCCCAGGGAGCCGTCCGAGCCGATCCGCCGCAGAAAGATGTCGTAGTTGCCGGTGCGATAGCTGTCCCAGGCAACGTAGAGGTTGCCGGCGGAATCGGCCGCGGCGTCGGGCATCCAGGCGCTCGGGCCGCTGATCTCCTGGGCCGCGGTCCAACGATCGCCGGACAGTTTGCTCCACATTACGTGCGATTCGGCATCCCGATGGGCGATCCAGACCAGGTGCAGGTTGCCGGCGCGGTCACGCACCAGCTTGTGGAAGAAGTTCGGCCCGCTTCCGTTGGTCAACTTGCGCGAAGGGCCCCAGCCGCGGCCGTCGTGAACGCGCGCGACCAGGTCCCAGGCTTCTCCCTCACGCTGCGACCAGATCGCCCACACGCGCCCAAGCGCGTCCTCGGCGATCGAGGTCCGGTAGATATCCCCGCCAGGCGCGGTTAAAGGCTCGGTGGACCAACCCGTCCCGGTGGAATGGGCGGCAAGCACATGGTCCCCGCCATTCTCGTAGACCTGCCACGTCACCCACGCCGAGCTGTCGCCGGCGATCGCCATTGTAGGGAAATCGTGCTCCACGACCGCGTCCGGCGCGACCTCGGGGGAGATGCGGGCGGGAGCGGGCACAGCCTGGATCGTTACGTCACCATCCTCGAAGACCAGAACGTGACCGTCCTTCAGGTCCGCGAGACGAAACAGGTATTTTCCGCGGCGCGTCTGGATGGTGGCGCTCGCGGTCAAGGGTGCGTTCACGACCGCGGACACGCCTTTGGGAACGACATTCTGAGTCGCCCCCGGGGTAGAGATGGGCCGCGGCTGATCGGGCTGATTCTCCATGTTGGCCCGGCGGGTCATCAGGATCCATGCATCATTGCCCTCGATGCGGTCCTGGCCGAAGAAACGCCAAGGAATGATTTCAGTAACGCGGCCTTCGCTCAGACTGAGCGAGCCGGAGTAGTCCGTTTCCCGCTCCTGCAGCTCTCCGAAGGTGATCCGGAAGGCCGTTCGCGAAGAGCCTGGCGCCACGCCGGTGGCGCGCTGAGGCGGACTCTGGCCGCTGCTATGCGCTAAGAAGCTCGCTGCGAAAAAGACGGCCGCGGCGGCAGCGGCGAAGAACAGGTGTGCTCGCTTCATGGTCGTGCCACTCCTGCGGTACGATGCCATCCTAACAAGAAGTCCAACGTCGCCTACTCGACAGGTGTGCCGTAGGGGACGAGCGACTTGACCCATTGCGCTGTCTCGACCCGCGCGATCTTCCAGCCGGCCGCGGTCTTTTCCAAATACATGGTCTGCGCTTCGTTTCGGTCCTGGTACACGTACTCGACTCGGACCCTAGCCTCCCGGTCGCTGACGGCCTCGGGCGCCAACACCGCTACTCCCTTTAAGGATGCGTTGGTGTCCTGAAGATACTTGCCGAATGCTGCATCCGAGGACTCGGCGATAGATTGCCGCAAGGATGCTTCCATGGAGCCGCCATATGCGGCCAGATACTTCTGGACGTCACCTGTGCGGGCTGCGTCGAGCATTCCATAGATAGCATCTTCGGGTGCCGGCCCGGTGGGTTGCTTTTCCGCAAGAACGGCCCCAAACGTCCAGCCGTTCTTTCTTGCGAGAGTTACACCCAGCACCCCTACGAGGATCACCACGGTCAGAAACTGAGCAATTCGTTGCTTGTTCATCGCAGCGCGTTATTTCTCGCCCTTCCGAATAATGGTGAGATCGAGATTGC
>QHXU01000277.1:0-3920 GCA_003223065.1 Acidobacteriota bacterium
GAAGTTGCAGCGGAAAATCAGGGCCGTGAGATACTGGCCGATAAAGCCAGATCCGGTTTCTCGACACGCTTCGTGCGTGGCCATGATGCATGATCTTCCGAAGGACGTCGCGCGGCTCCATGGTCGCCAGACGCCGTGCGATCTGCCGCAGCCGGTAGAGCGTGGGACGATTCGCAATGGGTGCGATCCCGTGGCTGCCAAGTCCTTCGGAACAGGCCGCTAGGACAATCCGCGACGCTTCCGGGGCGCAGCATTGGAGCGGCGTAATGCCTTTCATATGGACGGTTGTGAGCGAAAGGTCATTCGGATAGGCGTTGGAGATCACCACGTCGGCATCGCCGGGCGGCGGGGCGGAAAACGTCTTTCGCGCAAACGCCAGTTCATCACGAAAGAACAGCGACGGATCCCCGCAGGCGAGCCGAATTACTTCCCGCAGAGGGTTGACCTGCACCGTGACCATGCTCCGCAGGTTGATCATGCGCGCGATCTCATCCACATCGCGGCGAAAACTGTGTCCGGCGTCGGCGTAACCCCAACCCATGCTCGGGTGGCGATAGTGAAGATGGCGAATGGAGCGGAAACCGAGTACCCCCAAAGCGAGTTTGGAGCCCCCGCCGAAGCCCGCTGTGAAGTTGGGATAGAGGCCGCCGATCCCGAGGACGAAATCGCTCGACACCACCTCCTGATTGACGAAACCCGGCGTTCCAAACGAACTCTTGCCGACTTCAACCAATTGCGCGTGGGCATCGTGGATGATGAGCTGACACTCCTCAGCCGCGGCCTTTCCAATTTTTCTCTCCGCTGAGATCTTGTCCGGGGCAGGGTGCGTTCCTGTGGCGATCAGAATCCTCACGTCTCGAGGCGGTATCCCGGCCTCCTGAAAATGCCTCAGCAGATAAGGCATAAGGCGGTCAACCGGCGTAGGGCGGCTAAGGTCATCGACGATGACTAGCGGCCGGGATTTGCCCCGGCAGAGTTCACGGATTGCCGGCTGCGCTACCGGACTTTCGAGCCGCTCGGCGATTTGGGCATCGGACAAAGGCGGAGGTGTGTGCGGCCAATGAACGGTGGCTTCCCATTCTTCCGGGAAGTACAACGTGAAGGGCTCGTCTCCGTGCCAGACACCCGTTCTCAATTCCGCGGCGACTCGCGTCGCGGCTGACACGGCTGGACTATGCATTTGAATGAATTAAGCCTTCCTTGAGAGAACCAGGTATTGGGCGCCTGCCGACCGGAATAGCGGAACCGCGCGGTCGGCCAAGCGCTGCAGCCGATGATGAAGCGCCACTCCGGCGGATTGTGGCGACAAAGCGTCGAGCAGCAGGAACGGCCCGAACCCGAGAGTCGTCCCCCACAGTTTCCGCAGTCCGGCGTGGGCCATCAGCGCGTCGAATTCCTGAAGCGAGCATCTCACTGTCGGCGGCGCTCCGGACCATCTCGAAAACCCGAGCGATCGCATGATCCGGCTGCCGGCGAGTTTGACCCACGCATATGGATCCAACAGGTGCGTCATGCGCCAACGATTATCCACGTTCACGATCAAATACCCACCCGGCCTTAATACGCGCACCAGTTCGCGCAACGATCGGTCAATAGAGCGGACCCAAGGCAGCACGCCGATGGCGACCGCTAAGCTGAATACGCCGTGCGAAAACGGGAGGTCGCGAACATCGCCCTGGCTGGTACGAATTCGGCCCGCCACTCCGGCGTCCTTGGCGACTTGATGAGTGAGATCGAGCATCGGACTCGCCACATCCACGGCATCCACAGAGTAACCGCGCTCGGCAAGCGCGACCGAAGTTAGTCCCGCCCCGCAACCAGCGTCCAAGACTCTGGACTGTCGCGGAAGAGCGAGTTTGTCGATTAACGAGAGAACGGTCATCTGCCGCTGCTGGTGGACCACGGCCGAAACATCGCTGCGCTCATAAATCTTCAGCCACTCCGGAGCTACGGAGTCGAAGTAAGAATGCACGCACTCCTGATCAGCCTCGGATTTCACGAATCGCAGTGGCTCGTTCATTTGTGTTCCCGGCAGGTACGTCTTTCGTTGAAATGTCAGCGAGGCCGGCTCGCTCACGAAGGTTCTGCACACGGCTCGCGACCTCATCAACGGTCAAGATTTCGATGTCGCCGCGATCGCGCGCCCGAGCCAGCCGCTCCAACATGTGGTGGAACATTGAAAAACCACCGGGCGACTCAGCCAGATTCGCGGGATGCAGGCAAAAATGGAAGATGCCTCGATACCTGGCAGCAGCCTCGAGCCCTCTGCGAAAGCGCTCGACGCGTGTCCATAGCGGGACCGCGCGGCTCCTCCAGGTTCCGATCGGATAGAGAAATGAAGACGACGGTATGTTCCACAAGCCGGGAAGAACCTCTTCCGGCCAAACCGGCGGAGGGGTGGCCGCGCGGAGTTCGTCGAGCATTCGCAAAATCGCTCCGGGAAGCGTCCGGCCAAGCTGGTAGGAAAGCACCGGTGTTCTTCCGCGGTAGCAGCGGATACCATGCGCCGGCAGCAAGTCGATGTGCGCATCCTGGCTGCGGGGATAAGAGAATGACCGCGGCACTACTGAGAGCTGTTCCAGTGCTCTGATACCTTCGGTCAGCTCCCACTCGAGCGACTCAGTGGTAGCACGCGGGTCCGTCCAGACGAGATGAGTCAACCCCCCGTGAAGTCCGATCTCCTGACGCGGTGATGCGTCGCGAATGCGCTCCACGAAAGGCCGGCGATACCACAGCGGCCTGGTCATTTCATTTCCCGCGGGAACAAAAGCGGTCCAGTGGCGAGGCAACCCGGCCATCCGCGGATCATTACCGCCCGCGCTTCCACTGAGCGACATACCTCCCACAACGAACCACGTCGCACTGATTCGCGCCGAGCAAACAGCTTCCAGCAGCTTGTCATACGCCGCGAGCGTGTCCGGGAACTGCTTCCGGAACCCCCATTCATTCAAAAGGTCCAGATACCCCCAAATCTGTTCGGCGTCGAATGACAAAATCGCGATTCCGCGCTCGAAGAACTTGCTTACATCGCGTTGATTATTGCGCATGAGATGTAACTCCTTACAGCGCACTTCGACGTGGGATTTCGTATCGCGCCCAGGTGCTGAGTAAGCGCTCGGTCCGGCTGGTCAGCGAGAAAACGCTGCTGGAGTTTAAGAGAGAAACTCAGAGACAAAAGAAGTCCGGCGAGCGGCGCGGATCGAGATTATTTCGCATGTGCATAAGTGTCCTCGTGCCGATCGGCGACAATGTGAGTTCGTCTTGTAAACTCCTGCAGCAGATCATAACCATCCCAAATATAGTCGAAATTCAGAGCCTGGCCAACGGGTACAATCCGGTCGATCCCGCGACCGTTCAACTTGCGAGCGAAATGCGACAATTCGCCAGGCGATAGCCCGTAGTAGGTCAGAGTCTGATCCCGCCGCGCGACAAAACGCACCAATTCGTCCCAATCGCTGGTGCAGTGCTGAAACAGCAGCCCTCCCCCGCAATGCGCCCGAGTCAGCGTTTCCAGCTTCGGGAGGTCCAGGACCGTGAGTTCGTTGCCGAAACGCTGGTACGATGTTACGCCCTGATCGAGTATGGCTGCGCAAGAAAATGCACGTTTTTTTAACTCGGCGCCAAGAGCGGCGTTGTATCCACTTCGAGTGATATAACTTGAAAGCCGTTGCAGGAAATCGGCGCTTGCCTCCCTGCACACCGTTTCCGGTCCCAGCCACACAAGTACCCGGGGCGAGGAACACGCGGTTTGATCGAACCAAAACAGGTCATTGTAGAATCTGCCAGTTAACCGGTCTCGTTCCGAAGGTTCGGCGCCTGAATAGCGCGAGGCTGAAATGACAGCCAGCGAGTGCCTGTCCGGGAACGTTACTTCTTTGGCGGCCGGCGCAAGCGGAATTGCACGCAAACGGTTGACCGTG
>QHXU01000277.1:3930-10000 GCA_003223065.1 Acidobacteriota bacterium
CGCGAGCGCCGAAAGCCTTCGAGTCACATCATCGTTGTGCTCGAATCGGATGATTAAAGTGTTGGTCCGCATGGGCCCTGGCCAGCTTTCGACCAGGTCGTTGTAAAGTCTGATGATTGTGTCGAGCTCCGGAGAAGATGATGAGGATACGCGGATGATATTGATATTTCCCACCAAGGCGGACATCAGCCAGGAGTAAATCGTGATCGAACTGACGTTCCGTGGCGGGACGTGGAACACAACACCTCGCGGCAAGAGGAGCGATTCAGAGCTTTGCAGATCTGAGAAGTGAGACCGGAATTCCATGAGCCGCGCGCGCCGCATGAAGAACCCAAGAGCCCGGAGCTCGGGGTACTGTTTGGCTGTGACATCCGTGAAAAGAAGAGAGGACAACGCCGACGCGAAGCTCAATACCTCTTCGGAAAACGGCTCGCGCGAACCGTCCAGAGACCGCGCCAGCCTGCTTTCGAGCGCATCAAGACTGATCGTCCCTTCGTCCGGAACAACGAGCTTGATGTCGGTCATGCCGCCTTCCCCATATACGTATCGCTGCAGCCCCGCAACTCGGCTTTCGGGACCCGTCCGATGACGGTGAAGTATTTGCCCATGCGGCCGCAGCGCCCGTCGTCGACGCCTCGCAGCACTCCCAGATCCTCGGTCAGTATCGAGTGCCCGGGGTAACTTAACGGCAGCGCGCTGAGGATCTGAATTACACCGGTTTTGCCAACCGGCGCTTCGTCCCAAGTAACCGGATCCCGTATGACGACATCGGCAAAATTCGGACAGTACAGATAACCATCGTCGCCCTCGATGAAGACGCTCCCAACCTGCTCGACCGTGCCATAGAAGTTATAGATCCTGGTCAGCCCAGTACGCGTCGCAAATTGGCGTCTGAACTCCTCGTTTGTGACCGCGATATCTTGAAGTTTCTTCCAGCCGCCGCTGTGAACGAGAATGCCCTCCGATAAATCAATACCAGCCCCTGCGCAGGGTAGGAACAGATGCTGCCAGACCATGAAGGTAAAGCCGAAGATAAGGAATGGACCAGGCCGGTGCGCGGCCAAGAACCCGCTTAAGCCGGCTTCGTCCAGGTTCATCGAATCGTCGAGGCAGAAAAAATGATGCCGGCCGAAGTTCATCATGCCAAGGACGCCAGCAGCTCTCGCGCTGAAGCGCGTCCGGTTCCGGAGAAAGCTCCGGCTCTCGACGACAATCATGGGCAGCCGCTGGGGTCCCAACACGTGGCTCATGATGCGCGCCAGGCCGGCAGTCTGGCGCCGGGCAGTCTCACGATCCAAAACGACCTGGCTGACCTGCTGACCGGTGGTCCCGCTCGACGTCAGAGTCTTAAAAATTTCGCCCTCAGGGATGCTCCGTAGACGATGCGTCTTAAACATCGAAATCGGCATGCTCGGTACTTCTGAAAGACAGTTCGCCTCGCTAAAACCAGGGTGCATTACGGAAAGGATTCTCTGGTACTCCGGACACCGCTGGCTATGATGCCTGGTCAGAGAATTGAGCGCCGGCAGCAAGAGCGATTCCTTCTCGGATTGCCGAAGCGAGAACTGTTTAGAGTCGAGCAGGACCTCTAACATCGCGCTGTTTGCTCCAGAAGCGTGTAGTCTATTTTCCCGTTGGCTTTCAGGGGCAGCTTGGGAATCACCCGAAAGTCCAAAAGCCGATGATGAATCGACAACCGACGCGCCAGTTCGTCGCGGCAATGAGAGAGCGCGGTTTCTTGCAGGCCTTCACAGAAGATAACCAGCTTGTCCTCGATCCCCACCGCCGCCGATGGCCCATGGTCCTTCAGCATAGCTTCCAGCTCATCCAAATTCAGGCGTATGCCGGATAGTTTCGCGTAGCGGTTCAGCCTGCCGCTGATGTAGACAAAGCCGTCTCGATCGAGAGAGCCTAGATCACCCGTGTGCAATGTCCCTTTCAGGTCGTCTCCAGCCGACAGTTCAGACCGGTTGACCGCATACCCAAGCATCACGTTAGGCCCCGAATAGACGAGTTCCCCGACGGCGCCGGGCGCAAGCGGACCGGAATCGCCGTGAATACGGATGGCGCCCCCGCTAATCGGACGTCCGGCGGATCCGAGCTTTTCCGGGAGCCACTTCGGATCAAGAATCGCGATCCGCGCCGTCGCTTCGGTTTGCCCGTACATGACGAAGAACCTTCCGCCCCGTGCCGCCATGTTTCGGAAAAACTGGTCGACAAGACCGTTCTCGAGCCTTCCCCCTGCTTGGGTCATAGTCCTCAGCGAGGGGAAGTCGCTTCCAGGCAGCCCCAGGCGGTGCAGAATCTGATACGAATATGGAACGCCTGCAAAAGAGGAGCACTCCAAATCTCGGACCGTGTTCCAAAACGCCCGCGATGTAAGGCCTTCATTAGTCAGGACCAGGCTTGCACCGGTCAGAAGATGGGTGTTGATAATGGACAGTCCATAAGAGTAATGAAACGGCAAGCTCGTGATGGCCCTGTCCCCGGGATGAATACTCAGCCCGTCTACAATGGACCGGGCGTTGGCGAGCAAATTGTCAAGCGAAAGCCGAACGAACTTGGGAGTTCCCGTACTTCCCGATGTGGACAACAATAGGGCTAAAGAGTTATGAATGACGGTATCCGGAGCAGACTTGCGGCGCCATACACATGGCCCACGTTTGTCCATCAGTTGATATTCGCCATTCGTACCCTGAATTTCCGCCGCTGACGAATGCACAATGAAGTTTGGTCGATAAAGATCGATCAACGAAGTCTGAAACGAAGCTGCCGTACCGTCATCGAGCAAAGCCGAGGCATGGCCCGCCTCCAGGCCCGCCAAATACCCGCACAGACACTGATAATCGTTACGACAGAAACAAAACACTAAGGACTTGGCCGGCACGTGCAGCGTTTCCGCTACGCGATAAACCTCTTCGGCCAGCTCAGTGTAGGTGTGCCACTTGGCCGACGCGACATCGTAGACCGCGTTGGCCCGCGAAGTGTGATCGAACATCAAAGGTACATTCCTCCATCCACGCCAATGACTTGACCGGTGATATAGCAGGCTGAATCAGAAGCGAGGAATACCACGACCTTGGCGACATCCTCCGGCTCGCCCGGCCGTCCCATCTTGATTTTGTCGATCGATTTCCGCATTTGCTCCTGCGGAATGTTGCGAGTCATATCGGTTCTAATCAACCCTGGCGCAACAGCGTTGACGCGAATATTCTTTGGGGCCAGTTCCTTTGCCGCCGCGCGGGTAAGTCCGATCAACGCGGCTTTGGATGAAGAGTACACCGAGTATCCTTCCCCTCCCTGTGTTCCCATGATCGAGCTGATGTTGATCACGGAGCCGCTCTTGTTCCGCATCATCAGGCGCGCGGCTTCCTGAAGATTCAGTATGGCCGGGAAGGTATTGACCTCGAACGCGTGCTTGAGAGAAGCGTCGGAGATCATTCCGATCATTGCGCCATCCATTACGCCCGCGTTGTTCACAAGGACGTCAAGGCGCCGGAAGCGCTCGAAGATTTCGCGATAGCAATCCCGAAGGCACTGCGCATCAGCCAAATCGAAACAGAACTCCAAAGGAGACGTACCATTCCCGGAAAGTGCACGGATCTCTTCGGCCCTTTGCCGCAAGATCTCTGGCGATGAGTGGCCGTGCAGCACCACGCTCGCTCCCGCTTCGGCCAGCATCTTTGCCGTGGCCCAGCCGATTCCGCGGGACGAGCCGGTAATAAAGGCTACCTTTCCATCAACCCTCAAAGGAAACACCATATTTCGCGACAATTTCTTTGGCCTTCTCGAAACTGGAAAGGTCGATCACATCTTCGGTGGCCAGCATAATATCGAATGCAGATTCGATCTCTGCTATCAGAACCATGTGTGCGGTAGAATCCCATGAAGCGCATTCGCCATATACCATCTGCTCGACGCCCGAATCCGGCGAAACCGCAAATGCCGCTGCGAATGCGTGTTTCAATCGTTCTTGTGAGTCTGTAACAGTAGCGGTGGCTTTATGCACGAAGTCCTCCTCTGTGTTCATTGCGCAAGGCGTCGCGTGACAGAAGCGAATCAGTCAGGGCTGTAGATCCCTTCGCGACGAATGACCAGAAAAACGGTTTTGAATAAAATATATAAATCCAACTTCCACGATACGTTGTCAACATATTTCAGCTCCCATGCGACCCGCTCTCCCCATGGGATCGCGTTTCGTCCATGGATAGAGGCCAGGCTGGTCAAACCCGGCTTGACGAGTCTCTTCTTCTGAAAAAGTTCGCCGTCCAGGCCCGGGGCCCCCGGTGTATCGGGCCGCGGGCCCACCACACTCATATCGCCCTTTAGAATGTTAAGAAGCTGAGGCAACTCATCCAGCGAGTAGTCACGCAGGAAGCGTCCCACGCGCGTTAAGCGGGCATCATTTTTGGCTACAAAACAGGAACCGTCGGGATTCTTGATCCCGCCGGCGTTTTCGACCATCGTGCGCAGCTTGTAAAGTGTGAACAGCTCGCCATTCTGACCAAGCCGTTCTTGTTTGAAAAAGACCGGACCTCTGGAGTCGAGTTTGATGAGCACTGCTACTAACGGCAAGAACGGGAGTAGAACCGCGATACCCAAAGCTGCGAGGATCACGTCAAAAGCGCGTTTGAGCAGCAGATAAGAACGGTTTCGCAAAGATTGGTATGTACGTAATGTCATTTCACGCTTAAGATATCTGGGCAACCGACTGCGCCGGCTGCACGCCGGCCCTGGCTGGATTCCCGAAAACCGTTTGGTCGGGTGGCACATTCCTCACGACCACCGAACCGGCGCCTACAGTGCTCCGAGCGCCGATCGTAAGGTAGGGGATGATAACCGAATTCAAGCCGATGAAGGCTCCAGTGCCGACTCTGCCTCTGGCGCCCACAATCGCGTTATTTCCTACGAACACTACGTCCTCGACAATACACTCGTGTCCGATAATCGCGCGCGCGTACAGGACGCAGTGATCTCCGATCTCGCACAAAGGTCCGAGTACGACTCCTTCCTGAAGCATGGATCCTTCTCCGATCTTGCTATAGGAGGTATCGATCGAGGGATGAATCAAGGTGAGGTGCTTTGTGACGTGCAGTGACGCCAGCCGGCGAACCAATTTTTGCCGCGTCGGCATGTCGCGCGCGACGTTGTTTGCCACCCAGAAATCCCTGAACCTGTCTCGCAATGCCGCCGTCGTCCCAAGAACGGGGTAGCCCATGAATTCCGTCCCCAGTTTCGAGGGATCATCGTCCAGGAACCCCTCGAGGACGAGGTTGTCTGATCCAGCCCGGTTGATCGCAGCGATCAGTTTTACAATATCCGGCGCGGTGGCGCCGACAACGACCACACTCTTCGCGCTCATAAGCGGTTCCCCGAGACAATAGCGTGTTCGTCGCGCATTGGGCGAGGCGCATGCGCGTTCAAGGCCAAGTCCTGGTACACACGCCGGTAGCCGTCGACCATTCTCTCCAGCGTGTGATGTCTTAAGTAAAGTTCTCTTGCTTTATTTCCCTTCTCGATCGCCAGGGCTGGATTATTAATGAGAGTAATGATCGCCTCTGCCAGCGCGGCGGCGTCCTTCGGCGTGACTATCATCGCGGCGGAGCCATTGCCGGTTGGCTCCAAATTTCCTCCGATTGCCGTTGCGACAATGGGCTTTCCTACAGCCATCGCCTCGAGGAGAGAAATCGAAAGACCCTCATGAAGGCTCGGGAGAACCACAATGTCGCTGGCGTTCAACAGGTCTCCGATATCTCGCCGGAAGCCGACGAAACGGATCCTATCGGGATAACCCGAATCCGCCGCTTTTCGCTCCAGGGCGGTTCGGAGCGGGCCGTCGCCCGCCAGCACCAGCGTGAACCTCTTCACAGTCATCCGAACGAGTTGAGGAATCGCATCGATGAGATACTCGAGTCCTTTCCCCTCTGAGAGGCGCCCTGGGGTGAAAAGGAACCAGTCTTCGGGCGCGATTCCTAGCTCCGCCCGCACTCGGGAAGGGATCTTGCGAACCGCCACGTTGCTCTCGCTAACCCCGTTCGGTATCGCGATCAAACGTGATGGCTTTGCGATT
>QHXU01000277.1:10045-11502 GCA_003223065.1 Acidobacteriota bacterium
TATCCGGCGAACGTTTCTATCAGGCGATAGATGGTCCTCGAAGGGAAGCCGGACTCTTCGTGGAAGGGAAAAGCGTGGGCCGTGTGGAGCACCGCAGGTACTCCTGCCAGGCGCGCTGCAATCCGTCCGACGACGCCGGCCTTGGAAGTATGCGTGTGGACGAGTTGATACCTGTGCGTCTTGAAAAAGCGGTACAGGCGATAGAGGCCTCTCAAATCGCGGAGAGGACGAATATCGCGCCAGATCACGTCTAGATCGATAATACCGAGGCCGTGCGCGGCGGCCATCTGCCGGCAGATGGGATCCGTCGTCAGAAAGTCCACTTCCCATCCCAACCCGCGCGCCATGTCGGCCAGCGCCAGGATGATGGTGCCGCCGCCGCCCCACTTGGAATCGCCGACAACGTGAATCATTTTCATGGTTCTACACTATGAGCTGAGCGTTTCTGCTGTAACCAAAGTGCCTGGATCCATGCCGTTCGCGGAGAGCCGGGCCCCATAGGCTGCAGGCTGTTCCATTTCCGTCCACTGCTCGCCCGGCGAGTACTCAGGGACCAGCATTTTGATGTGCTCGATAATCGCATGCTCCGATCGCTCGCGAAGCAGAGTCTGAAGATGGCTGAGCCATTCCCAAATCGTGGACCAATCTGGTGGCCTGTGCCGGAATATCATGATCTTGTCGTGGTAGGTCGGCAACATGTGCTCCGCGGCGGTGTTTGTCTCTTCGAACAACTTTTCTCCCGGCCGGAGGCCGGTGAAGCGGATGTCGATGTCCTGATATGGCACGAGCCCAGCCAGACGGATCATGTTGACGGCGAGGTCAACGATGCGGATCGGTTCGCCCATATCCAGAACGAAGATTTCCGATCCGGTGCCCATGGTGGAGGCCTGCAGCACCAGCGAAACCGCCTCCGATACTGTCATGAAATAGCGCTGAATCTGCGGATGAGTCACCTTCACTGGACCGCCGGCAGCTATCTGTGACTGGAAGATGGGGACTACGCTTCCATTGCTTCCCAGCACGTTCCCGAACCGCACGGAAACGCAGTTCGTGTCGCGACTCTTGGCGGGCGGCGTCGCCGATACAATGAGCTCGCAGACGCGCTTGGTTGCCCCCATGACACTGGTGGGATTGACGGCTTTGTCTGAGGAGATCATGAGGAAGCTGGGAACTCGATGCTGACGCACCACGTTCACCAGATTGCAAGTTCCCAGGATGTTGTTACTGACCGCCTCCAGAACGTGGGATTCCATCATCGGCACGTGCTTATACGCCGCGGCGTGGAAAACGGCGTCGATCGGATAACGCCCGAACAACTCTCCCAGACGGTCCGGGTCGCGAATGTCCCCGAGCGCCGCGGTCAGGTCGAGATCGGGATGTCTTTCGCGCAACTCGCATTCGATTCTAAAAAGCTCGCTCTCAGCCTGATCGAGGGCGATTAGCCGGCCGGGGTTGAA
>QHXU01000278.1:0-6001 GCA_003223065.1 Acidobacteriota bacterium
TCTACACTTCCAACGTGTTTGCCATCCTCGGCCTGCGATCGATGTATTTCCTGCTGGCTGGAGCAATCGGCCGGTTTCATCTTCTGCATTACGGCCTCGCGGCGATCTTGATTTTCGTGGGGCTGAAGATGTCCTGGCTGAACGCACAATGGGACGGGCACTTTCCGATCGCTATTTCGCTGGGCGTCATCGGCGGCATCCTCGCGGCCTCCATCGGCTTGTCTTTTGTGTTCCCGAAACGGGGGACGGCGGTAGGCTGAAAGACGCGCCGCGTTGTTGATTGCTCGTGAGCGTAGTCGGAGCCGCGAGCTGCGAGCGCCAACGCTGCTGGGTTCTTGACCCGACAGGCCGATGAGCCAGTCAAGGAGAGTTATTCTCAACTGAGACCAACACGGATAAATTGAACTCATGCCAAAAACCTAGCGAAAAGACCTGCACGTCATCGATGGAATAGTGTTCGGAACGACAGATCCTACAGATACTGACAACCAGACTAACTGCGGATTGTTTCAGGGGTTTGATGTGAGACTAATTAGAAATTCGGTGGCGATCGCGCTGCAATGCTTCGCCCCACTCATCTTCAACATGCGCCCGATTGCTGCCCAGCGCGGCGCCCCGGCCGAACCGCTGGCGACCGTAACCATTCATGTCATAGACGAGTATGGCGTCACGGTTGACAGCCGGCTTAACAGCTTTGCCAATGGCCAACGTGAAATGGCTTCGCACTTTCGTGGCCTGCAAGGCGCACAGATTCCATACGGTGAGTACAGCTATCTCATACGACGCTTGGTACACGGCGACTTTGGAGAGGTGATTCCAGGCCGCGTCACAGTGCGGTGGCCCGAAAACCTGGTCGTGGTTACAGTCAGCCGCCTTTTCATTCCCGGGGCGGCGATAGACCGGGCGGCTCCGCGTGGGCTTGTGATTCGAGGGAAACTTGAGCCGATGCCACAGGGGTTGTCCGCGGCGCCACTTTGGATTCGACTGAGCCCTATTCATCAAAGTGAGCACGTGGACGTCAGCGTGGATGCGTCAGGGGAATTCCGCATCTACAAACCGCTAGATGGACGGTACGTGTTGACGGTCATTCGAGGGGACGAAGTACTCGATCTTCAGCAGATCTCATTTGACGAGAACTGGCAACCGGCCGATTTTGTCCTAAAACTGCCGGACCAGCCTCCGTCGATAGTACACGTCCAGAGAAAACAATAAGGGCGGCTCGTGCGTGAACGTGATAACGCATCGCGTCTGGGGACATTAACTATTGCTATACGCGCGGCAATAAGCGAATGTGACGCGGACTGTGGACTTTATCTGTGTCACCTCACGTAGTCTCGCGACAGACATCAGCCCGGCGCGCGATCGAGGTCCGCATCCGTGTAGCCCGCGGCGCGCAACTGCTTCTCGGTAATCCCAACCAACTCGCATTCATCCTGAAATGTTTCCTGCTTTCCCGGAACCCACTGAAAGTGCCACCACTCGCTCTGCCGGGAGTGTTGCTCCCATCCCCTCTGCGCATGAATGCGCTCGAACAGCCCCTCGCGCTGGATCTCCGCCGTCAGATCCAGATAAAACCCGGCCGGCAGAGGCGATTCTTTTTTCGATACAAAACTGTACACCAGCGCGCCTTCGAACCGCTGCCCCTGCGCCCCGCTCTGATCGGAGGTCTTGCAGTAGATCCGCCACCAGGTCTCGCCTCCCCGCGGTTCTTTCGCAACGTAATAGCGCGTTTGTCCCTGGTTCAGGTCCACCGCACGCCCGCAGATATGAAAGCTGGTCTTGCTCGCTCCCGTCGAGATTGTCTTCATCAGCGGGCGCTTCGTATCGCCGTAGGGACCGTCGATCGTTCCACCCAGCTCACGAAGGCGCGCCATTAGCCCGACCCAGGCGGACGCGGCGTCCTCGCGCAGCGCTCCCCAGCTCCCGACCTCGGCCAATTTGAAATACCCGAGCGGAACACGAAATCCCTTCTGAAGCCACCGCGCAATCTCGCCGAGCGTGGCCTGGTGCGCCACTCCACCTCGGGCCCCGTGTAGCCGGGAACGTCTTCAGCCGGCGCGCCTGCCGCCGTCTTGCGGTAAATCTGCTTTGCGTGGCGTTGAAATCGCGCGAGCGCGCGGGCCACCGAACCGCCGGGCTCCAGGTACCCGAGCGTGATCAGATCGGCGTTGAGCATGCCGATGTTATTCACACCGGCGGATTCCGCGCCTGTGATCGCGGGCTTTAAATTACTGTGCCTCTAACCGCTTCCGGTATTCCGCACGCGCGTGATCGTACGCGGCCTTGGCCGCCCCGCGTTCCTCCAGGCGAATGAGCGGCATCTTTTGGCGCTCGCACTGGTCGACGCTTTTCAGACACCACTCCAGGCTCTCCGGCACTCGTACCGTTTTCCCTCCCACCGTCACCCAGATCGGATTAGTGTGCGAGGACGGCAGAATCCGCATCGCCACCCAGGCGCTTTTTTCTATTTTTGCCGTGAACTCCACCGGCCGCATCTGGCCATCCGCTTCGATCTCGCGCCGCGCAACGGGAAGGCCGTTCACCACCAGTTCCACCGGCACGCGCCGGGTGTTCCCGATGCGGGCGCGCTCCAGGTCCCAGTAAGGCTTGTGGTCATAGGAAAGTTTTCGTACGTTCTGATCGGGAGTTTCCTCCAGCAACGCCGCAACTTGAGCTGTCGCCCGCACCGTGCCCGGCGTGTCCAGCTTCACGTCGTTGGCCCCCATCTCGACGTTGTTCACCCGGAAGTCGATCAGGTGGCTCTTGCCGTCGCTCACGTAATTGCGGCCCTCGCGAATGCCGTTCGCCCAGTCGCGGTAATCGGGTTTTTCGCGCTGGCGCACATAGCTGCGGCCCAGGCCGACGCGGTCGTCATAGATGCAGGGAAAATCGGTCTCGCCGCTGATGCGCGTTCGATAGCCTGCGTTCAGCGTGTGATACCAGGCGTTCAGTTCCCAGGCGTAGGGCGTGTCCACGGTGGAAATGAAATCCACCGCGCCGTGCGTCACCGTGACGACGTACTCGTTTGCCCCTATGCCATCGAAAGGCGGAATCTCGTCCGTCGGAAGCTTTTCCTGTTTCAGCGCCAGCCCCCAGCCGGAATGCGCGTAACCCGTAACGGCGTTCTGCCGCTTGCCCCACTGCAATACGGGCAGACCCCAGCTCGGCCAGTCCTCGATACGCTTCGTGCCGGGATAATCTTCTTCCGTCAGGTCAAGCAGGACTATGTGACCGGCGTGGCTTGACGGGAACCCGGAGACTTCAACGTCATAGTGCATTACGTTTGACGGCGTGGAGAGCGCGTTATCCTTGCCCTCGAAAAACGTCTTCTGGAAGTACCAGCCCGGACCCCAACTCAACACGCTGCCGACTTTAAGGTCCTCGCCGAGAATGTGGCGCATCATGTCTTTCGGATAGACTCCCTCGGTCGGCTTTTCGTAGTGCGCGCAGCCCGCGGCGTGCACGTGATGGTCGCCCGAGAACCATCCGAGCCGCGCCGGGTCGATCCATCTTTCGAGGCGAAACGCCACTTCCATTGGCTCCTCGCCCACCTGCAATGTGCGCGTGCGGGTGCGGTACTCCGGGCCGCGCGTGTACGCTACTTTATAGGCGCCCGGCGGCAACAATATCGATTCGCGATCGGCGCGATAGACCTGCGGCTGGAAGAAGAAATCCGGCGCGAGGCGCTTGGCTTGCGACGGATACACTCGCCCCAGCGCATCGCGTATCAGGAACGACGCTGTCGTGGGCTGGTCGTCCGCATCAAGAACGCGCAGCGTGACTCGCGTCGCCGGCCGGATCGTGAACAGGATGTCGATCTCGCTGCGGAAACCGAGATCCTGCGACCCCTGGCCCACGTCGAACGCGAGCTTCGCTTCGCGTTTCCCGGCTTCTCGCGCGTACAACTGCAGGATCCGGTATTCCAGCTCCAGCCCGCTCAGCCGCTCCTTCATCGGTTGTTTGTTGTACATCTGGATGTCGAGGAAGCGGCGCGAAAGAGCCTCCGGCCCCCGGTTTGCCAGTTGACCGGCTTGCGGGCTCGAAGCGTTGAGCACCGCGGTAACGCCCCCCTGGTTCTGGACTTTCACCAGAAACGAACGCCAACCCTGCTCCACGAGTTCCCCTTTGGCCGGCCCCTCCATCACTTTCACCCGGCTCTCAGGATTGATATTTATCCCGAGCAGGCAATAACGGTCGAGGATTTTTTGGATTCTCTCAATTGCACCGGACGCCGGTCCCGTCGCAACAGCCAGGCGGCGCAGCTCGGCATCCTCTTCCGCCGGGAGCGGCTCGCCCAGCATCTTCAGCGAGTCGATCACGCGAATCACCTGAGCTCCGAGCGGCTGGTGCTCCACCTGTTGCACGAGCGGAAGCTCCTGCGCGGCAAGCATCCGGCAAACAGCGAGCAGCGTCATCATTCTGTACATGTCAGGGAATGTATCACACCTCGCGGCGGGAGGAACGCCGCTATGCTCGGGCGTATGCATGGACTGCTCGTAGGCACTCTCAAGACGGGACCACGGCAGGCGCTTGCAATACTGCGGCGTTAGCCGGGCCGTCCGATGCCACGGACCAATGTCAACGTCTTATTCGTCACGCAGGGCGTGCATCGGGTCGAGTCGTGAGGCATGCCGAGCCGGCACTATGCTCCCGGTCGCGGCTGCTGCGGCAAGCGCGATCGCAGCGGCTCCAAAGTGAAGCGGATCGCGGGCCGAAACCCCAAACAGCAATGATGCCGCCGCCTGTGACACCGCCAGAGAGCCCAAAAGACCGGCCACCAGGCCGAAAAAGACCAGTACGGCCGCTTCCTTCAGCACCAGTTGCATGATCTGGCCGCGCGTAGCACCCAAGGCCAAGCGAATGCCGATCTCGCTGCGCCGGCGTACGGTCTGATAGGCCAAAACGCCGTAGAGACCGATGCTGGCGAGCAGCGCGGCCAAGACACCGAAAAAGCCGGATAGCGCGGCCAGGAGGCGCTCACGTATCAGGCTTTCAGAAATCCTCTGTTGGAATACCTGGAACTGCATTCCCGCGCCCGGCCGCCACGCCGCGATACGCCGGCGCACAGCTCCCTCAACCGCTGGGAGCGGCGCCGAAGAACGAATGAAGATCATAGTGCCCACGACTCCCGCCGGGAACTGGCTGGCCGCTCCGTATGCCATGGGCGGCTCCGCAGCTTGCAACATGAAATATCGCGTGTTCTTCACGAGCCCTACGACCTCATACTCCGCTTCAGGATAATTCGGCTCCCGCACTGTCCGAAACGTCTTCCCGATGGGGTTGGCCCCGGGGAAGAATGTGTGCGCGAAGATCTCGTTGACGATTGCCACCTTCGGTGAGGTTCTGCCGTCATTAGTAGTGAAATCGCGGCCTGCCAGGACCGGCGTCCCTAGGGTGGCGAAAAAGCCCGGACTGACCCACGTGAATCTCGACTCGCGGCTTGCGGAGTCCGTGCGAATACCGAGGCTCCACATGCCGCTTCCAATGAGGAAGTTCGTAGTGGCGGCGGCGGATTCCACTTGTGGTGTGCCGCGCACTTCGGCGAGCAGCTGCCGCACGACGGTCTCGTCCTGATCTTGTTTGCCGAGCTCAACCGCTGCCTGCAGGACGCCTTGTGCGCGGAAGCCAGGGTCCATCGTGACGAGCCGGCGGAAGCTCGCGACGAACAGAAATGCTCCCGCGACCAGTATCAGCGATATCGAGACCTGGACGACGACCAGCAGGCGCTGAAACCCGAACCCGCTACGATCCGTGGTGAGGCCGCGAGCGCTGGCTTTCATCGCCTCGGCTGGCTGACCTCGTACCGCGCGCAACGCCGGCGCCACGCTTAACAGAACGCAGGTGAGAGAAGTAACGGCGGCCGTGAAGGCCAGCATGCGCCAATCCAGCGCGAGATCGAGATCCAAGCGATTACCGTTGGTCTCGAGGAAACGTAGGATGGCGCGGCTGAGCGCGGCGGCCACAACCAGGACAAGGCCTGCACGGGAAATAGCCATCAGAA
>QHXU01000278.1:6038-6464 GCA_003223065.1 Acidobacteriota bacterium
CGAACTCCCGCGCGCGTGCCCCCGCGCGGGCCAGCATCAGATTGGAAAGATTCGCGCAGGCAATCAGGAGGACCAATGCCGTCAGGCCGAGGAGCAGCCACAGTGAACGGTCGTACTCCTCGCGCAGCCGGCTCACGCCCGTAGCACCCGAAATGGCTTCCAAGCGGAACTGAAGGTAACGTTCCAAGGAGGCGTGCGAATAGCCGCTCGGCACGGTCGCCCGCATGAGGCTGGGGCTGATTGCCTGAAGATGCTCCGTGGCCTGTGCAAGCGTCCAGCCAGGTTTCAGCCGGCCCATCACATTGAGCCAGGAATAGTCGCGCCGGTCGAAGGCTGATGTGTCGCCGTTATTGAGGACAGAAATGGAGCATAGCGGCAGCGCGAGATGGAAATGTAGTCCCACTTCGGGTCCGGAGAACCCGGCGG
>QHXU01000279.1:0-2328 GCA_003223065.1 Acidobacteriota bacterium
CAGCCGTACTCCTCGCCCGAGTAGAGAATCCAGTCTTCGGCCAGCCGGCTCAGGTGCAGCATCGTGACAGCCGCGGCATGCAAGAAATCGAGCACAAAATCACGGTCGCCGGAGACATCCATCGAGTTCCGCGTGACACCCGCGAATCCAAGATCCCGGGCGATCGCCTCGCGATCCACAGGAAAGCCGGTCCCCGCCAGCGCGCCGCTGCCGAGCGGCATCAGGTCCACCCGGCGCCGCGTTTCCTGGAGCCGCTCGAAATCGCGCGAGAACATTTCGAAATACGCCAGCAGATAATGCGGCCACAACACCGCCTGCGCCCGCCGCGTGTGGGTGTAGCCGGGAATGATCGCCTGCGGATCACGCCGGGCCATCGCCAGCAGGGCGGACATCAATTCGATCAGCAGACCGGCCGCGCCGTCGATCTCCTCGCGCAGCCAGAGCCGGACATCCAGCGAGACCTGATCGTTGCGGCTGCGGCCGGTGTGGATCTTTTCAGCGATGGGACCCGCGCGTTCTTCGAGCTTGCGGATCACCAGCGTGTGGACGTCCTCGTCGTTGGCGCCGTCGTAGAAATCCGGCCGTCGGGCGTCGTTCCGGATCGCTTCGAGAACAGCCACCAGCTTTTCACGCTCGGCGGCAGTCAGGACGCCGACGCTTTCGAGCGCCCGCGCATGGGCCTGCGATCCGCGGATGTCTGCATCCAGCAGGCGCCGGTCGAAATGGAGTGAGCCGGAAAAACGCTCGAAGACCTCGGAAGGTCCTTCTTCGAAGCGCCCGCCCCACAACTTCATACGGACTTCGCGGCCTTCTTGAGAGACGCCCGCACCTGTATAGGCAGGCCGATAAGGTTGATGAAGCCCCGCGCGTCGCGCTGGTCGTAGGCGGCGCCCATCGTGAAGCTGGCGATGTCGACTGAGTATAGCGAATTCGGGGATTTACGGCTCACCGGCTGGAATCCGCCTTTATACAGGCGCAGAGTGACTTCGCCGGTGGTGCTGCGGCTGGCTTCCTCGAAGAATGCGTCGAGGGCCTCGCGCAGCGGCGTGAACCACAGCCCGTTGTATACCATCTCCGAATAATCGAGGGCGAGCTTTTGCTTGTAATGCGCCATGTTCTTGTCGAGCGTCAGCGTTTCCAGCTCACGGTGCGCCGCCATGATCAGAGTTCCGCCAGGCGTTTCGTAACAGCCTCGCGATTTCATGCCGACGAAGCGATTTTCCACCAGGTCGATCCGTCCCACGCCATTCTCGCCGCCGATGCGGTTCAGCTCTTCGAGCAGCGCCACTGCCGGCATCGTCTTGCCGTTCACCGAAGCCGGACGCCCGCGCTCGAATCCGATGGTCACATCGGCGGGCTTGTCCGGGGCCTCCTTCGGGCTCCTGGTGAGCATCCAAACATCCTCGGGCGCGGCGTTGGCGGGATCCTCGAGCGCTCCACCCTCATGCGAAATGTGCCAGATGTTGCGATCGCGGCTGTAAATTTTCGTGGTGGTTTGTGAAATCGGCACCTTATGCCTGGCGGCATACTCGATCGCGTCCTCCCGCGAGACGATGTTCCATTCTCTCCAGGGCGCGATCACCGCCAGATGCGGTGCCAGCGCCTTATAGGTCAACTCGAATCGAACCTGATCGTTGCCCTTTCCGGTGCAGCCGTGCGCCAGCGCGTCGCAGCCGGTCGCGAGAGCAACTTCCACCTGTTTTTTAGCGAGCAGCGGGCGCGCGATCGATGTCCCCAGCAGGTACTTGTGCTCGTATTCCCCGCCCGCGCGCACCAGGCGCCACAAATACTCCGAGACGAACTCCTCGCGCATGTCGGCAACGTGGACTTCGGACGCCCCGGTTTTGCGGGCTTTGGCTTCGAGACCCGCCAGTTCGTCGCCACCCTGCCCGATGTCGCCACATATGGCGACCACTTCGCAGCCGTACGTTTCTATCAGCCAGGGAATGATGATGGATGTGTCCAGCCCGCCCGAGTAGGCGAGCGCCACCTTCTTTGGTTTTGCCATAAGTTTGAATTGTACATGCTGACAGCCGCTCCCTTACACTCGCGGCTCTTGCCTGCTGAACCGCGTAGGCTGGCGGCCAGTTCAGCCGAGCAGCATCATCAGCAGGGCCTTTTGCACGTGCAGCCGGTTCTCGGCCTGGTCGAAGACGACCGAGCGTGGCGATTCCATCACGCTATCGGTCACCTCCTGCCCGCGCTTGGCCGGAAGGCAGTGCATGAAAACCGCGTCCGGGCGCGCTTCGGCGAATAACGTTTCGTTCACCTGGTACGCCGAGAAAATCCGCGCGCGTTGCTCTGCTTCTGACTCCTGGCCCATACTCG
>QHXU01000279.1:2455-2911 GCA_003223065.1 Acidobacteriota bacterium
AACCGCACCGCCGTCAGCATCAGCGAATGCGCTACGTTATTGCCGTCGCCAATGAAGGCTAGTTTCAGGCCGTCCAGCCGGCCGAAATGTTCCTTGAGGGTGAGCACATCGGCCAACGCCTGGCAGGGATGGTAAAGATCGCTTAGCGCGTTGATCACCGGAACGGCCGACCACGCCGCCAACTCGTCAATCGTCGCCTGCGAATACACCCGCGCCACGATGCCATGCGTCCAGCGGTCGAGGTTCCGGGCCACGTCCTTGACCGGCTCGCGCTCGCCAATCGGGCCCGTGCACGTGATCGCGTCGCCGCCGAGCTGCTTAATCGCCAGCTCGAACGTCACCCGGGTACGAAGCGAAGCTTTTTCGAAGAGCAGGCTTAGATAACGGCCGGCAAGTCTTTGGGCGAAGCGTGCGGGCGCGCGCTTGATCTGGGCAGCAAGATCGAGGCAATCATCG
>QHXU01000279.1:3033-5618 GCA_003223065.1 Acidobacteriota bacterium
CCTAACTGAATATTAATACATTCAGCCGATCCACCGCAAGGGCCTCACATTCGGCCGCCGCGCTCCTTCAGGAACTCGGCCATGGAAGCCTGCTTCTGGCGCAGCGCGATCGCGAGAGGCGTGAGAGGGCCGTTCGACGACTTCGCCGCAGCGTTTACGTCGGCGCCATGCTCCAGTAGAATCCTGGCCAATTCGAGATGGCCCTTGCCTGCGGCTAAGTGCAAGGTGGTCTGTCCGAATGCACGGATGTCCACGCCGGCGCCGGATCGCAGTAAGAACTCGGCGACATCAACCCGTTCCTTTCCAAACGCGGTGTAGGCGAGCAGGGGGATGTCGTGCGCGCCTCGCTCGCGCAGGCGATCGCAGTCGGCATGAACCAGATCCGCGACCATTCGCGTCAGACCCAGCACCGCTGCGGTGCATGTGGAAACCGGCGAGCCGAGGTCGGCCAGGTACTCGGCTAACGGGACCAGCCCCATGTGGGCGGCTGCTTCGATCGCCAGTTCATCCCAAGTGGCTCGCGTTGCCAGCAGCGAAGGGCACAGCTTATACATCTGCTTCACTTTTTCAGGATCAAAATGCGCCACCGTGACGAATTGGTTGATGAACGCTTGCGGCAGCCCGCAGGTATCATCGCGAACGACGGGTTTGCCGTGCAGATCCTGGCTGTACCGTCCCCCAAAATAGACACGCTCAATGGAAGTGTCGTCACTCGATGCGCCACGATGAATCAGAAGGTGGGCGACCTCGATATTCCCTCGCGCGATGGCCAGTTGCAGCGCTGTCGCGCCATCTTTTCGTTTCGCGTTAGGGTCGGACCCGTTGCCCGCCAGCGTCCGCGCCATTGCTTCCGCCACGGCAGAATCCGGGTATTCGGCGACGGTGAGCAGAGGGCTCTCGGGTCCCGCGCTCAGGTCGGCGCCCTGTGCATTCAAAAAATTGACCATGGCGACCTGGCCCGCCGAGGCTGCATAGTGTAGAGGCGTCTGCCCGCCGGCTGACCGAACGTGTATAATTCCAGGCGTAACATTGCAAATCTCAGTGGCGCGCCTCACGTTGCCGCTCACCGCTGCTTCGAAAATGTCGAGGATCAGCCCCCTGGCCTCGAACGCTTGCGCCACCCGCTTCTGCCCAGTCAGACACGCCAGCGTATACACTGAGGTCCCGCGAACGTCTCGCGAGTAGAGCAGGGCCGGATCGCGATCCAAGTATTCAATCACTGTTTGGAGATCGCCTTGCAACACCGCAGCGCGGAATTTTTCGGAATCGAGCGCGTCCCGCGGAACGGCCGGAGAGCCGCTTGGATGTTGCGGCGCTCCCAAAAGGGCGCCGGCGCCCACCGAGCTTGCCAAAAACTTTCGCCTGGTGTTTGTCATGAGACAACTTTGTCGCGCCGGGAAGGCGAGGACAAGGCGGAAGCACATTAATTTCGGGTAAATGGCAAACACCACGTGAGACAAGCAGTTAGGCAGACATGTAAATGCCCGATCGAAGCAGTGTCTGGCAAGGTTGGCGGGGGACTGCAGTCCGCAGCCGTATACTGATCTCGTGCCTTCCGCCCGAAGCAAAGTGGCGCTCCTTCGGTTTGGCGAATTCGAGCTGGATGTCAACGGGGGTCAGCTTCGTAAAGGCGGGGTCCAGGTGAAGTTGCCTCCTCAACCGCTGCAGGCGCTTCAGCTATTGGCTGAAAACGCGGGAGAGCTCCTCACCAGAGAAAAACTCCAGAAAGAAATCTGGAGCGACGGAACCTTCGTCGATTTTGACCGTAACCTCAACGTATGCATGGCCCAGATTCGAGCGGCGCTGAACGATGACCCCGACGCGCCCCGGTTCATCCAGACCGTTCCGCGCCGTGGATATAGATTTCTTCCGCACGTCGACAGGGTCATGGCCGGCGCCTTTCCCATACGGTGGATTTGGTTGGCCGCGATCGCTGCCGCCGGCGCCGTGCTTGCAGTTTATGTGGCCCGTCACGGAACGGGTCCCCAAGCGCCCGCGGCACGCGTGATGCTTGCGGCGCTGCCGTTCGAGAATTTGAGTGGTGGGCCGGAGGCGGATGAGTTCATCGATGGCCTGGCGGAGGAGTTGATGAGCCAGTTCGGAAGTCTGGCCCCGGCGCGCCTCGGGGTCATAGCCCGAACTTCTGTCATGCGCTTCCGCAGGACTCATCCGGGCATACGTGAGGTGGGCCACGACCTCGGGGTCGACTATGTGGTCGAAGGAACGGCCCGCCGCAGCGGCGGCCGCGTGCGCGTGACCGCGCGCTTGATCAAGGTCATGGATCAAGCGCAGGTGTGGACCAGCGCATACGAGCTTGAAGGAGCCGAGGCGTTCCGCCTGGAGCAAGAGGCTGCCGCCCAGATCGCCGCCGGCGTTGCCGGCGCTCTGTTTCAGGACCACGTGCGGCGGCAGGGGCGGTTCCACGCCGTGAATCGTGACTCATACGAAGCCTACCGGTCCGGGCGCTATCTCCAAGACAAGGGAACGCGCGCGGACCTGGAGCGCAGTATCGCGAAATTCGATAATGCCGCGAAATTGGACCCCGCGTATGCGGAAGCATACGCCGCCATGGCAGACTCGTACGT
>QHXU01000279.1:5723-14085 GCA_003223065.1 Acidobacteriota bacterium
GGTCTGGTACGAGTGGAAGTGGAGCGAAGCCGAGCAGCATTTCCGGCGCGCGCTTGAAATCAACCCCAGCTATGCGCCCGCGCATCACGACTACGCGTGGTTGCTCGTGGCGCTGGGCCGGACCGAAGAGGGGCTGACTTCTCTGCAGCGAGCCATTGCTCTGGACCCGCTCTCGGCGCGCATCAATATCGATTCCGGCTGGCTGCTGCTACAGGCGCATCGATTCGAAGAGGCCATCCGGCAGGCGCGCCGCGCTCTGGACCTCGAGCCCGGACTCGCGGAAGCGCAGGCGTGCATCAAGCGCGCGCAGCTCGCGCAGAAGAACGCTCTCGGTAATGCGGACAAGAGTAAAATGCTCGACGAATTAGAGCGCGCTTTCGAAAGCCACTCTCTGATGCTGCCGTTACTTGAGACAGAACCGGCTTATACGTCGCTCCACGGAAATCCGCGTTTTGAAGCATTAGCGCGCAAGATCGGGCTGCGGTAGGTTCCCCGTACAGGTTCCGAAGCATTTTTCTACGATGGCTTGGGGTGAAAGGTACAATGCCGGTTGGAGGAAGACATGCTCACAGCCACCGCCGACCTGATTCTTCCCAGCACTGTCACGGGATCGTTTCCGCGCCCGCGCTGGTTCGACGTGAGTATGTGGGGGCGCCCGCTCGATACCTGCATGCTCGACATTCGTTTCCGCGAGAAATTTCAGGACGCAATGGCGGTTGTGATCAGCGACCAGGAGCGCGCCGGGCTCGACATTCTGACTCACGGCGACTTCCACGTCGATGAGGACATGGCGGGCCGCGCGTGGCACCATTACCCGCTGCAGCGCTGGGCCGGCTTCGATGGCGACTACCTGCAACCGGAAGAGACCACGGCGCCGTGGCTCCGCTATCCGCCCGGCACGCTGCTCAATGAGATTTATACCGGCTGGCGCTGGCCGCACGTGGTAGACAAGATCGAGCACCGGCCGCTTGACTATCCCAAGCTGTGGCGCCTCGCCCAGGGAAGGACGCGCAAGCCGGTCAAGTTCGGTACGTGCTGCTCCCAGGTGATGGCGCTCTTCCTGGATATCCACACGCCCAAGTACAAGGACAAGCGCCAGGTGGTCTGGGACATGGCTGAAGCCATGAATAAGGAACTGCTCGATCTGAGGGATGCCGGCTGCCGGTGTATCCAGATCGAGGAACCGACCTTCCACTTCATGGCCAACACCTTCGGCAAGAATCACGAGCAGGTGAAGTTCATGATCGACGCGTTCAACCGCGAGGTCCAGGGGTTAGACGATGTGGAACTGTGGATCCACACCTGCTGGGGCAATCCGAACATGCAGCGCGTCATGGACGACACCAGCTACGCCAATTCAATCGAGATCTATCTGGAGAGGTGCCGGGGCGATGTGTGGACGCTCGAGATGAAGGACAGGAACCAGAGGGATCTCGAGCTGTTCGAGCCGTTCAAACACGATCTTAAGAAGAAAATCTGCATCGGCGCCGTGAGCCATCGTGTATTGCAGGCGGACCGGCCGGAAGACGTGGCCGCCGAGATCCGCAAGGCTCTGAAGTACATCCCGCCCGAGCGCCTGGTCGTGTCGAGCGATTGCGGCTTCGGCCGTCAGGGCTGTAACCGCGAGATCGCCTTCTACAAGGCAAGCGCGATCGCGCAGGGATGCAATATCGTGCGGCGCGAACTCGGGGTACCCACAAGGTGCGTGCCGGCCGCCGATCCAACGCTGCAGATCGATGTGGTGCCCGGCCGGTGAAGATTTTCGCGTTCTAGTTGCCGATTCGGACCAGCTTCACCGTGGCAGCCCTGCCGCTGATAATTGTTACCGAACTGCGAGGAACTCCGAAATGACCGGCCAGAAACGCAACCAGCTCGTCGTTCGCCTTTCCCTTGTCGGGCGGCGCGGCGATCTTCACCTTTAGCGTGCCATCAGCAAGCTCGCCCACGATCTCGTTTTTTGCGCTGCGCGGGATGACCTTTACGCGCAGGGTCATCGTGAAATCACGGCTTCGATCAGGCCGTGCGGCTCATCGGTAGGGCAAAAAACGTCGTTCGAGATTACGGGCAGGTAGTGCTTGTTGGGCATGGTGAGGCGGATTTCGGCGACGTGCTCGCATTGCGCGAGCACTGTTTCCCCCATCGCGTAAAGCGTGTGCTGGATGGACTTGCTCTCGTGCTCGGCGAACGTATCGGTCATCAGCTTGATCACACCGTACCAGGAGGTTGTCCAGGAAATATCTTCCCCGGTATAGCGCCAGACGGCATCGAGAGAAGTCGCCAGAATCCGGTCCCGCGTTTCCCTGAGCGTTGTGTACTCATCCTTGAGGAAACCCTCGAACGCTGAGCCGGCGGTCTTGAGCAGCAGGAATCCCTCGACACCCGCCTCAATGGCCGTCTCGTCGCGCATCCTCGAAATGCGCGCGATGCGGCGGTGCGCGTTCCCGCCGGTGAACGAAAAGCGGCCGTGGCGCTGCCAAACGTGCTCGGCCAGCTCGATTCGCGCGCGTGTCACCTGTGGTTGAGTGTCGAGGAAATGCCTTCCCAGAAGCAGCCCGAAGGATTCCGGGTGCGTCACTGCCGGGTCCTGGGCCAGCGCGTAGACCGTGTTCTTCATCGTGTCCGTGGGCAGAACGCGGCTGTTGTCGCCCTCGGTGTAGCTTGACTCGAAGTCGCCTTCGAGTTGGATGGCGATGGTCATCTCATGAAAATCGTGACGGTCCTTCTGCCGCACCAAGCGCGCCACGCGCACGCGAGACTTTCCGTAGTGATTCTGGACGATCCTCATTTCGTTCAACTCCCTCGATACGTGGTGTAGCTGAAAGGGCTCAGCAACACCGGAATGTGGTAGTGCTCGTTGGGATCGCGAACTTCAATCGTGATCGAAATGGAAGGGAAGAAT
This sequence comes from Acidobacteriota bacterium, assembly GCA_003223065.1. GTDB lineage: Bacteria > Acidobacteriota > Terriglobia > Bryobacterales > Bryobacteraceae > Palsa-187. The sequence goes on from QHXU01000279.1 coordinate 8,623, forward strand.
GCGTCGGGGATATACGCGGCTACGTCGAACATCAGCCGGTAGACGCCCGCCGCGGCGGGCTCACCGAATTCGACGATCCGGCCGTCGTTATTCGTGATGCCCCGGCCGACCTCACGCCACCCCTGACCACTGATAAAGAAGTCGAGTTCCACTGGGACGCGCGCCGCGGGAACTCCCCGCGCGGTGTCGAGAACATGTGTCGTGATCATCGTGAGGATCCAGTTTTCTGCAGCCGGAGCTGCGTGATCCGAAGCTGCTCTTCCGCGGCGATGCCGAGCTCCTCTTGTGGATCGTTCGCAAGCCGGGAACGGAGCAGAGCCAGCATCTGATCCGCCGACTTTCCTGTGGCGCAAACGATGTAGATGTATCCGAACTTCGCTTCGGAATCACGATTGAGCCGGGCCAATTCGCCGAGCACCGCCGAGGACGCCGAGTTTGTGCCGGATTGCTCGGATGCGGCCAGCTCGTCGGATGTGCGCTCTCCGATACGCGAGTGTGCGGCGAATGCTTCGAGCCAGTCCTCGCGCGCCAAGCCCCGCCAGATCCGCACCCCGGCTTCGAAGATTGCTTCCATGGACGCGAAAGGACGAGCCGCGGTCATCGCGTTCGCCCACGATCGGCTGCCGCAGCAGCCGAGAAAGCGGTTTCGCGCCTCGGCGGGCGTCAGCGAGTTCCACAATCGGACCGCGTGCGCGGCGCGACCTAGTTCGGTCGGTATTCCGAAAATCCGCAGCCGGCTGACGCCACCGTCCGGATAAATGCAGAACCGCACGCGAGAAGCGGATGCAGGCTTGAGTTCGCTCTCAAAAACGTGGCCGGTGTGAGCCTGAAGCCTGGTGCGAGGGAGGATCTCCTGGCCCGCTTCGGTCTCAAGAGAGCAACTCTCCGGAAAATTTCCCTTGAAGTGAAATGTATCGACTTCAACGCGCCGGATCTCCCCGTGCGCGGCCAGTTCGAGGATCGCCCAGTCGTGGCCCGGCCCGCGCCTCCGCCGGGTCTCCCATCCGTCATGCATTCCAGTCGAACGCCCGGGGCAGATCAGATTATGGCGCGACCCGAAAAACATGTCGCTGGCTTCGATGACGCGGCCGCCGTTCTCCATCGCGGCAAGATTGATGAAATCATCGAGCCGCTCCGGGATCAGTTCTCCATGAACACGCAAACGTGCCACGCCGCCATCCGGATAAATGTGGAAGCGCAGGTGTGTATAGCGGAACGGATCGTGGATCGCGAAACAATTCTGTGCAGCGCCGCGCAAGCCGGAGGGAGCCAGCAGTTCCGTCCACTCCTGCTGGTCCGCACTCGCCTCGAGCGAACATTTTTCAGGAAAATTGCCGGTGAAGTGCGCGGTGTCCACGACGATGCCGCGCACAATGCCGGGCGCGCCGAGCCGGATCTGGCACCAGTCGTGGTCCGGCGCGCGATGGCGGCGCGTTTCCCATCCATCCATCCACTTGCCCGCGTCGGTGTACTTGTCAGGAATAAAGACCGGCGCCGCGGCTTTGAGGAGATTCTCCTTGGGCCCGAAGAATTCGTCCGTCGCCCAGAGCACTTCGCCGCCGAGCCGCTCCGAGGCAAGATCCACCAATTCTGTGAAATCGGTCATCGTTTGAGCACGCGGCCCCTGGAACGCCGAAAGTCTGCGCCGCTAGAATCACCATCATCGTAGATTTTTTCGCCTCGCAGGTAGGTAGCGCACACCCGGCCGCGAAGCTTACGCCCCAGGTACGGCGTGTGCTTGTGCCGCTGGTGCAGACTCTCCGGACCCACGGTCCACCGCGCTTCGGGGTCGAAGAGAACGAGATCTGCGTCGTAACCGGGGGCGATACGGCCCTTTCGTTCCAGCCCGGCGAGGCTGGCCGGCGCCTCGGCCATCCATCGTGCCAAGTCTACGGGCGAATCGTATAGCGTTGCCATCACCGGAAGACCCAGTTCGAGCGACGCGATCCCGCCCCACGCGCTCCGGAAGTCTCCACACTTCATTTCGGGCGGCGACGGCGAATGATCCGAGACCACCATCCCGATGCGCGAAACCAGGCCGCGCAAACCTCCGCGAATCGGCGGGGCGCACTTGAATTCGGTGGCGCCGTCAGGAATATCATCAGGCGCGAACGCAAGGTAATGCGGGCACGTCTCAACCGAGATCGGACTTCCTTCGACGAGCGAAAGCGATTCCGCCGCCGAGAGATGAACGATATGAACGCGCGCGCCGGTTTCGCGAGCCAGGCGAACCATCAGCGCAATCGCCGCACATTCGGCTTTCGGGGGCCGCGAGGCCAGCCAGTCCGCATAGGTCGCGCCCGCAGGACTAGTCAGAAGTGCCGGCAACTCGGCATGCACAAGAAGCGGCGCGCCAAGCCGGGCGAGTACCGGCATTGCTTCGCGCAAGTCGGCCTCCGCGACGTGCTCGAATTCGTCCACACCCGATGGCGCGAGGAAACATTTGAAGCCGAAGACGCCTTCGCGCCACAACCCCTCGAGATCCTTTGTGTTCCCCGGGACCACGCCACCCCAGAATCCGGTATCGACGGAAAGCTTTCCCTCGGCCGCTTCCAGCTTCCGCCGGTAGGCGGCAACGGTGGTCGTGGCAGGGATACTGTTGAGCGGCATCTCGATCAGGGTGGTCACGCCTCCGGCTGCCGCCGCGCGCGTCGCGGTCTCGAACCCTTCCCAATGGGTACGTCCAGGCTCGTTGATGTGGACGTGAGTGTCCACGAGGCCCGGAAGAATCACCTCGTCGATCACTGGCGCGCCGGCTTCTTCGAACGGCCGGACCGCTGTGATTACGCCATTCTCGATGTGGATGGCGGCGGCGGTCAGAGCGCCGCCTGTTACGACGCGCCGGCCACGAAGAATCATGATTGTCCCAGAAATTCTTCCAGCAGGTTTTGCGCGACCTTCAACCGGTAGCGCGCCGTGGAGCGGATGTCATCTATGGGCGAGATCTCGCGGGCGAGGTCGCCGTTGAGCAACAGAGGCACCGGGGCGACGCTGCCCAGCGCGATCCTCACACCGCCGCTTGATTTGACACCGGCAAAACAGACCTTCGAGATCGCCTGGGCGCGGCGCGTGCCCACCTTGCGATAGTAATGGCGCCAACCTGCAAAGCGCCTCGGCAGGCGGATTCGCGCCAGAAGTTCGTCTCCGGCAAGGTCCATTGTGGAATTGCGTGTATGGGATCCAGCGCGCACCACGGACTGAAACCAGCTCGATTTCGGCGTCATAGGCGAGCAGCGCCGGCGGCGTATCCGCGGCGGGGGACGCATTCACGATGTTGCCGCCGAGCGTGCCACGGTTCTGCGTGGCGATACCCCCGGTAAGCTCCGCCGCTTCGCCAAGCATCGGAAACTCCGCGGCGAGGATCGCACTGCGCCGGACATCGGTGTACGTGGTGAGAGCGCCCAGCGTCACGTGATGCGCCCCGACGCCGATGCCGCGCAGTTCGACGAGATTCCGGATGCTCACCCAGCGGCGATGTGCCAGCTTGCCGGCCTCGAAGGACACCATCACGTCGGTGCCGCCTGCGATCGCCTTCCAACCATCCGCAACCAGTTCCAGCGCGTGCGCCAGATCGCGCGGCGCAATGAGCTCGTAAGCGGGAACGTAGGCCCTCATGATCGCCTGACCGTTTCCACCACGGATTCGAAGATGCGCATATAGCCGGTGCAGCGGCAAAGATTCCCGGCGAGACCCTCGCGGATCTGGTCAATGGTGGGTTCCGGATGTCGGCCGAGCAACGACAGTGCCGCCAGCACCATGCCGGGCGTGCAGATCCCGCATTGCGCGCCGCCGCACTCGAGGAATGCTTGCTGCACGGCGTGAAGCCGTTCCTGGTCCGCGACACCTTCGATGGTCGTGATTCTGGCGCCATCGGCTTGTAGCACCGGTACCAGGCATGAATTGGTCAGCTCTCCGTCGATGAGAACGGAGCACGCGCCGCACTCCCCTTCCCCGCAGCCTTCTTTGACGCCCGTGAGCCGCAACTCTTCGCGCAACACGTCGAGCAGCCGCGCCATGGGAGGCACATTGAGCGCCTGCTCCACGCCATTGACCGTGCATCGGATTTCAGGCAAGCAACGCCTCCATCACAAGCTCGGGCACGAGCGGAATGCGATTGAACCGCACGCCGGTCGCGTGCTCGACCGCATTGAGGATCGCGGGCGCGACGCCGTCCATCGGCAGTTCGCCGATCCCTTTCGCGCCGGCCGGCCCGTATGCATACGGCTTTTCGACAAAGTACACGCGGATCGGCGGCAGATCGGCCGAGGTCGGCATGATGTAGTTGGTCATTTGCGCGTTCGCCATTCTCCCGTCTTTCCACACCACGTTTTCGTAGAGCGCGTAGCCAATGGCCTGCGCCACGCCGCCTTCAATCTGTCCCGTTGCAAGCACGGGGTGAATCACCTTGCCGACCTCCTGGACGGCCACAAAATCATCGACATGCACCTCGTACGTGACGGAATCGACCGTTACGCAGGCGACGTAAACCGCCCAGGCGTATGCACCATAGGCGTCGCCCTGGTACGTGTCTTCATTCCAGACGACGCCCGGTGGAGGCTCATACTGGCTGAACGCGCGGAGCGTGCCCCAGCGTTCGATGTAGGTTACGGCGGCACTGATGAAGTCTTCCGAAGTGTACGGTTCCTTCAGAAGGCCACTCGACAGGAGCGTCTGCTTCAGCGCAAGACAGGCGCCCTCGACCAGCTTCCCCACAATCATGCACGTTCGCGAAGCGACCGTCGGCCCGCTGTTGGGAACGCTGGCTGTATCCGGCTGCGCCAGTTCGATGCGGTGGTAATCGACGTTCAGCGTCTCGGCGGCGATTTTCGAAAAGATGGTGTTGGTTCCCTGGCCGATTTCGGTGCTTGCGGCGAGAATCCGCACCGTGCCTTCGCGCGTCGCCTCTACACCGACAACACTCGCCAGCGACACCTCGCCTGAGCCGGTGAAGCCTGCCCCGTGCATGAACGTCGCGAATCCGATTCCTCGTTTCAGGCGGCTGTCCCGGTTGGTGCGGTCGAAGGTTTCACGATGGTGGTAGTAGTGCGAAAGCTCCAGCGCGCGAAACAGGAGATCCTCCAGGTCCACTTTTTCCCGAATCACCTGACCCGTGGCCGTCGTGTCGCCTTCATGGAGGAAGTTTCGGCGCCGGAACTCTTCGGCCGACAGACCCAACGCGGCGGCGGCCTTATTCATCTGCCGCTCGAGCGCGAAAATGCTCTGGGGCGCGCCGAAGCCGCGAAAGGCTCCGTGCGGCGGCGCGGTGGTCGCGATTGCCCGGCTGCGGATGCGAACGTTGGGGCAGGAATACGGCCCGGCAGCGTGAATCGTGCCGCGCGACAGAACCACCGGCGATAGCGTGCAGTAAGAGCCGCCGTCGATGTCGAAATCGATTTCCATCGCCACCAGCCGGCCGTCCGAGGTCACGCCCGTACGATGGCGGGTGCGCGACGGATGGCGCTT
>QHXU01000279.1:14095-17659 GCA_003223065.1 Acidobacteriota bacterium
TTCACGGGCGTTCCGGATTTCCATGCCAGCAGGGCCGCGTGCCCTGCGATCATCGACGGGTATTCTTCCTTGCCGCCGAAACCGCCGCCGGTCTCCATCTGGATGACGCGCACCTTCTCCGGCGGAACGCCAAAAATCGGAAGCAGCGCCTTGTGAACGTAGTACGGACACTGCATCGACCCCCACACCGTAACGCCATCGGAGGGGTTGGCCACAGCGATCATGCCGTTGCTTTCTATATAGAGCTGCTCCTGCGCTCCGGTTTCGTATTCTCCTTCGACGATGACGTCAGCTTGGGCAAAACCACGCTCGACGTCGCCCTTCTCGACGCGGTAGCTTTTGAAGACGTTGTCCTCGCCCCAGATGATTTCTTTCCTGGCCAGCGAGTCTTCCATGGTGAACACGGGCGGCAGCGGTTCAACGTCTATACGCACATGGCGCCGCGCTTCCTCGACAAGGTAACGATCCGGATGCGCCAGAAGGAGCACCGGCTCCTCGGGATGCGCCACGACGCCGTCGGCGAGCAATGGCTGGTCGTGAAGAATCAGCGCAACGCAGTTCTCGCCTGGGATGTCTTTGGCCGTGACGATGGTGAATTCGTCCCAAGGCAGGCCGTCTTCAAACTTGATCCCGCGAATCTTTCCGCGCACCGCTGGATTGCGAACCGTGGCGCCGTAGAGCATTCCGGGAAAGCGCAGGTCGTCGACGTACTGCGCCCGTCCGGTAACTTTGCCAAGGCCCTCCTTGCGGGGCACACCCCGTCCGATGACTCTGCTGTCGCCTGTGCCGATGCTTACATCGTACACGTCATCGGATAGCACGATAAATCCAAATTTAAGCCAGGCCCTCCGCGCGCAGATCCTCGAGGAGATCCGGGCCGGCGTTTCGGGGATAACCGAAGTCCCAGAACGGATCGCCCGCCGCGCTCTCCCACACGCGGGCATCACAGGCGACGAGCATATTCTTCAAGCGTTGATCGAGTGCCCGGACTGTGTCATCCTCAGCTCCGGCCAACGCAATGATCGCGCGCACATCGAGATCGTTCCGGTAATCTTCCAGGCCGAGTGTATAGCCTCGCTCCACCTGCTCCACAAACTCGCGCCAGCGCTGCAGCAAACCGGTCCGCCCTTCGCGCACGACGTGCTCGGGATAGCCATTTTCGCGCAAGTAATCCTGGATTTCGGCGTCAGTCATTCGCTCGCCGCGCCTGCCGGTGGAAGTAACGCTCGCCATTGACGGGGATGAAGAAGGTTCGGATGGTCCGATCGGGATTATAGGCGCCAAAGTATCCGGTGCGGCGGTCAAAACGTGTGAAAATCCCGCCCGGCTTCACGGCTTCGAGGACCGGACCGCCTACAGGTGCGTCCCGCAGCGCCTGCGCCAGCCGCAAATACTCCTGCGGGGAGATATTGCCAAACTCGCGGCCGTGCTTCTGGTAATGCTCCTCGAACTGCCGGCGAGTGCGGAAGCCGGGCCCGCTTGCCAGCAACAGCAGCGCAGCGAGCAGCAGGCCGGCCGCGACTCTCAGCACTCGCACAGCTTAACCTCTCGTCCTCCTTCATGAATCGACGTGCGGGCGCCTTCGAGCACGCGCTCGTTGTGACGGCTGTTGCCCGGCGTGGCGAGAATTCCCGCGCCATCAATTTCGTCGAGCACAGCCCCACGCCGCTCGGGGGGCTCACGTTCCACTCTCCGGCAGGCCTCGAGGATGCGCTCGATCGACCGATAACCATAGCCCACCGGCGTGAGCCCGGGCCCGCCGGTCTGCACATATTGAAAGTAATCGGGGCTCAGCTCCGCATACGGCCCGCCGAGGAATGAGTATTCGAGGCCGCGATACTGGTCGGAATGGCGCAACAGCGCGCCGCCGTCGCCTCCCGAGCAGAACATGGTCAACCCCTGCGTGTTCGAACCGGGCCCTTCGTCCGGATATCCCAGGGCATTCTGCACGTTGAGGCACGCGCCGTTGGACCAGCGCACGCGTGCGTCCGTCCATAGATAGCCTTCGTTGCCGTTCGGGTAGCGGTCGCGAACGGCATACACGCTCACCGCCACCGGTTCGAGGCCGGTGATGAATTGCACGAGGTCCACGTAGTGGCAGCCGATGTAGCAAAACGCATCGGAGTTCTCCACGGTACACCAATTCTGAAAATTCGAGTGCCGGTAAGACCACTTTTCGAGCAAGCACGCACTGCCGAGACGGAACTCGCCGAAGCGCCCCGCCCGGTAGAGCCGGCGGGCCATGAGGCTGCGATCGTCAAACCGCTTGTGATAATCGATGCCCACGAAAAGGCCGCGCGAGCGGGCCTCGCGTTCAATTTCCTCCGATTCGGCCGCGCGCATGACCAGGGGCTTCACGGAACAAACGTGAAGACCGGCGTCGAGCGCGGCCAGGATCACGTCGCGGTGCAGTGGATCAGGGACGGCGACAACAGCGAGCTGACGCGGCGCGGTCGAGGCCAGCACGCTCTCGTAGGGTTCCGTTGTCGCCTCGAAGCTCTGTTCCGGAAACGCCTGGCGCAGCGTCTCCGAGGCGGCCAGCCGTTCGAGCGTGCTGCGGTTGCGCGCGCAGATCCGAATCGAGCCGACCAGCCCAAGCCGCCGGAATTGATAGAGTGACGGCAGCAACTGATCGTGCGTGATCATTCCGCCGCCAATCACGGCGGCGTCGAACGCACGGGTCATGAAGCGACGGCCTCATGGGCCGCCAGCGTCTCCGCCGCAGCCTCCTCGAAGGCGTCAAGACTTTCCCTCAGCGCGGCTTCGGTAATCGAGAGTGGCGGACAAATCTTTACCGTGGCCCCTCCGTACCCGACCGGCGCGAACATCAGCACGCCTTTCTGAATCGACCGCCAGACCAGATCGAATGCCGCGTCGGCATCCGGTTCGCGCGTTCCCGGACGAACCATGGAAACGCCCGCCGCCAAGCCCTTGCCGGCGACGGAGCCGATCTGCGGATAGCGCTCCGCCAGCGCTCGCAGCCGTGCGTGCAGCAACTCGCCAAGCCTTCGCGCATTCTCCACCAGGCCGTCGCGCAGAATTACGTCGATCGAGGCCAGCGCCGCGGCGCATGCGACGGGGTTGCCGGTGTGAGTGGAACTCATGCTGCCGGGCGGATGCATATCCATCACGTCGGCACGCCCGGCGACAGCCGCCAGCGGCAGCGAGCTCGAGATTCCTTTGCCGAAAGCCGCCAGATCCGGCACGATGCCGTAGTGCTCGAAGCCCCATAACGCGCCGGTGCGGCCGAAGCCCGCCTGGACTTCGTCGCACACCAGCAGAACCTTGTGACCTTGAGTCCATCGCCGCAACGCTTGCATGTACTCTCGGGGAGCGAAGGCGGCGCTGCCGCCCTGATATGTTTCGAGGATCACGCCGCAGACATTCTGAGGCTCGACGCCCAGGTCGGAGAGCGATCGTTGGAAGAACTCGAACGATGTGTCCGGCACGTGGAAACCGTCCGGAAAGGGCGCTTGTACAAAACCCCGGTCCAGGTTGACGATCCATTCCTTCAGCGCCGGTATGCCGCCTGCTTGCTGCGCGCCGAGCGTGCGCCCATGAAAC
>QHXU01000279.1:17831-18340 GCA_003223065.1 Acidobacteriota bacterium
GGAAACAGTAGTTGTTAAGCAGGCTGGAAGCCGTCTGGGAAACGATGGCATCCATCACCTCGCGACGGCTATGACCGGCATTAGCCACCAGCACGCCGCTCGACCAATCGATCCAGCAGTTGCCCCATGCGTCGAACACCTGAAATCCTTCGGCGCGATCCCAGACGATCGGCGGTTGGCCCTGCATCGAAACAGGCTCGTGGCGGTGGAGCTTTTCGAGAATCGGGATTGACTCAGGCACGGGCAGCGGCGTAACAATACGGCGCAAAAGCGTCTCCACCTGCGGAGCCGCACACGGCGTCAGGTCGAAATGTCGCATCTTGATTCTAATTGTACCGGTAGAATGGAAGGGCAGATGTCCCACGTTAGCGTCCTCTTCACTCTCATGACCCTTTCCCTCACTGCCGCTGAGAATACCATCCAGCCGCCCGTCGCCAAGCTCGTCCCCAAGACGATGAGTTTCAATGGCGACACGCGCGTGGACAACTATTTCTGGCTGCGAGACCGAA
>QHXU01000279.1:18381-22217 GCA_003223065.1 Acidobacteriota bacterium
AGTACCTGGAGGCGGAAAACGAGTACACCCAGGCGATGATGAAGCACACCGACGGGCTTCAGTCGAAGTTGTATTCGGAGATCCTGGGACGCATCAAGCAGACCGATTTGAGCGTGCCGGTGAAGCGCGACGACTATTTCTATTACAGGCGCACCGAAGAAGGGAAACAGTATCCGATTTTCTGCCGCAAGCAGGGATCGCTCGAAGCCCGGGAGGAAGTCCTGATTGACGGCAACGAGCTCGCTGAGGGCAAGAAATACTTCCGCGTCGGCAACTTCTCCGCCAGCCCGAATCACAGGCTGCTCGCCTATTCGGTCGACTTCGCCGGCGACGAAGCGTATACGATCCACGTCAAGGATCTCGCTACCGGAAAACTTCTTCCGGATGAGATTCGAAACACATACTATTCGCTCGAATGGGGCAACGACAACGCGACGTTCTTCTACACGGTACTTGATAATGCCAAGCGCCCCTACAAGGTTTTCCGGCACAGGCTCGGTTTGAAGAAAGACACGCTCGTCTATCACGAACCGGATGAGCGCTTCACGGTCGAGCTCAGCAAGACCAGCAGCCGCGCTTACATTCTTATCAATATCAACAGCTCCCTCACGTCGGAGGTCCGCTACGTGAGCGCGGACCGGCCCAAGTCGAACTTCCAGGTGCTTCTGCCGCGCGTGCAGGAAACCGAGTACGACATCACCCATCACGGCGAATCGTTCTTCATACGCACGAATGACGGCGCGAAGACATTCCGCGTCGTGGAAGCGCCGGTGAAGGACCCCTCCAAACCGAATTGGAAAGAGGTGCTTCCGGCGCGCCCCGGGGTGACCGTGGAAAGCGTCCACGCCCTCAAGGACTATCTCGTGATCGAGGAGCGTGACCAGGGCTTAATCAAAATCCGCATTCAGAGGTTCGATAACGGAAAAACACATTACATCGATTTCCCCGAGCCGGTTTATACGGCCTCACTCGGGGAAAACGCCGAGTACGACACCAAGCTGCTGCGCTTCAACTATACGTCACTGGTAACGCCAAATTCGGTATTCGACTACAACCTGGAGACGCGGGCGCGCGAGCTGAAAAAGCAGCAGGAGGTGCTCGGCGGTTACGATCCCTCGAAGTATGAAACCGAACGGATTTACGCCACCGCGAAGGACGGCGTGAAGGTGCCGATTTCGCTGGTCTACAAGAAGGGCGTCATTAAGAACGGCAAGGCTCCGATGCTTCTCTACGGTTATGGATCATACGGAATCAGCACCGATCCGACATTTGGTTCGGACCGGCTGAGCCTGCTTGACCGCGGATTCGTCTATGCGATCGCGCATATCCGCGGCGGAGGGGATCTGGGCAAACCCTGGCACGAAGACGGGCGAATGCTGAAAAAGATCAACACATTCACCGATTTCATCGCCTGCGCCGAGCATCTGATCGACCTGAAATACACCTCTTCGGATCGCCTCTCTATCCTGGGTGGCAGCGCCGGCGGCCTGCTGATGGGCGCGGTCACGAACATGCGTCCGGACTTATTCGCGGTGGTGGTGGCGATGGTCCCCTTNNNNTGGTACCCTTCGTCGACGCGCTGAACACCGGGCTCGACGCTTCGCTCCCGCTCACGGTCGGCGAATATGAGGAGTGGGGCAATCCAAACGACAAGAAGTATTACGATTACATCAAGTCATACGCGCCTTACGAAAACGTGGACGGAAAGCCGTATCCGGCGATCCTGGTCACGGCCGGGCTGAACGATCCGCGCGTCTCCTACTGGGAGCCGGCAAAATGGACCGCGAAGCTGCGCGCCCTCAAGAAGGGAAACCATCTTCTTCTGCTCAAGACCAATATGGGCAGCGGCCACTTCGGAGCATCCGGCCGCTACGAACACATCAGGGAAACGGCCTTCAACTACGCGTTCATTCTGAACGCCCTCAGAATCGAGTGAAAAGCGGCTGACTCCGGACTCCTGTATTCTTAACCGATATGAACCCGCAACAGTCTCAACCGAAGATCCAGCTTTCAAGTACCGCGGATTACCGGGAACATTACGCCAACAGCGTTCAGGTGCGTGTGAGTTTGTGGGACTTTTTTCTGCTGTTCGGGACAATTAACCAGGCCGCGCCGGATAGCGTATCGATCCAGAATTTTCAAGGCATTTTCCTCAGCCCCCAGCAGGCGAAAGCTCTGGCGAATGTGCTCCAGCAGAATGTCAGCCAATACGAGTCGGCGTTTGGCGAGATCAAGCTCGAACCCCACGCCGGCGGTCCGCTGATCCAGTAAGTGTCGTCTAAGCGAGCCTCGTCCGTCATTTTTCTTCTAGCCTTCACTGCCCTGCTGGTGGCGATTCATCTGCCCTACCTGAAGCTGCCGTTCTTCTGGGACGAGATGGGCCAATTCGTTCCCGCGGCGCTCGATCTTTACCACGACGGAGCGTGGGTGCCCCACTCCGCCATCCCGAATGTCCATCCGCCTGGCCTGATGGCGATTCTCGCGGTGGTGTGGCGCTTGTTCGGCTTCTCGATCGCATCGGCCCGGCTGACCATGCTCCTGATCGCCTCCGCCGGTGTTCTGTTCTCTTTCCTGCTGGCGATTCGTCTGGCCCGTGGGACCGCAGGCGCTCCGGCTCTAGCCGCCGTGCTGTTCCTGATGGCGGCGCCGATCTTCTACACGCAATCGATGATGGTGCTGCTCGACATGCCGGCGATGACCTTCACCGTGCTCGCTCTGTTGTTGTTCCTGGATGGGCGCTACCGGGCGTGCGCCATCGCGTGCACCGCGTTGGTGCTCATAAAGGAGACGGCGATCAGCACCCCGTTTGTGTTCGCGGCCTGGCTTTGGTTTCGTGAGAAGCGCCGCCGCGAGGCTCTGTATTTCGCGGGACCGGCCCTTGCGGTGGGAGCGTGGCTGATGGTGCTGAAGCACGCCACCGGTCACCTGTTCGGCAATCCGGATTTCGCCCGCTACAACATCGACGAATCGCTTACAGTGGTGCACATCGCCGCGGCGCTGGGACGGCGCCTCTATTTCCTGTTTGTTGGTGACGGGCATTTCATCGGCGCGTTTGCGATTTTCGCCGGCTGGCGAGTGCTGAAAGGGAAGGACTGGACCATCGCTGCGCTGGTCGCTGCTGCGCAGCTTCTGGTAGTCACTGTTTTCGGCGGCGCAACACTCGACCGCTACGTGATGCCGGTGCTACCCACCGTTTACGCCGCCATGGCGGCCGCGGCTTGCGTCTATCCCTCGAGCTGGCGATGGACGTCACACAGCGTGATGATCGGCCTGTTCGTGCTGGGATGGTTCTGGAACCCCCCTTATCCGTTTCCGTACGAGAACAATCTGGCGATGACCGACTTCGTCGCACTGCAGCGGGAAGCGGCGAGTTACCTCGAAGCCTACGCCCCAGACCAACACATTGCCAGCGCTTGGCCGTTCAGCGAAGCGGTGCGGCATCCGGAATTCGGCTATGTGAGCCGTCCCCTGCAAACGGAGCAAATTCCGGGTTTCCATCCCGCCGACCTGGCCAATCTCGACCGGAACAAGGTCGACGTGCTGGTGGTCTTCTCTCGCACGTGGTCTGTGGAGGGCCGGGCGCTCGATATCAGGCTCTTCCGGGATTTCTTGCGGAACTATTACGATTACCACCCGCAGGCCAGTTCCGAGGAGATTCGCGCCGGGCTCGGCTACGTGTTGGTGAAGCGTTGGACGCGCGGCGGGCAGTTTATCGAGATCTACCTGCCCGAACGCTGATTTTGGCGCCATTCAAGAACAACCTCCTCTTAGAGTTGCCGTAGCGTTCTTGTAGAATGCCGAGAAAACCAGCCCAAACCGACTTGCTGCAGGGCACG
>QHXU01000050.1:0-29402 GCA_003223065.1 Acidobacteriota bacterium
GAGCTGCTTAAAATCACCCGCCGCCATTTCTTCGGCGGCCTCGGATTCGGCATCGGCTCGGTCGCACTGGCTGCGCTCACGGAACAGAAGCTGTTCGCCCAGCAACCGGCCGAGGCTCTCTTGCCGAAGCCGCCTCACTTTGCACCGAAAGCCAAGAACGTCATCTTCCTGTTCATGGCCGGCGGACCTTCGCAACTGGACCTCTTCGATTACAAGCCCAAGCTCAACCAGTACGACGGCGAGTTGTGTCCCGAAGAATTGATTAAAGGGGAGCGATTCGCTTTCATCAAGGGCGTTCCCAAGCTCCTGGGCTCGCCCCATCATTTCGCGCGGCACGGCCGGAGTGGCGCGGAGCTATCCAATCTGCTTCCGCACCTTGCTTCGATCGTGGACGACATCGCGATCATCCGCTCGATGCACACGACGCAGTTCAACCACGCACCAGCGCAGCTGTTCATGAATACAGGCCGCCAGATTGTCGGCCTCCCAAGCTTCGGCGCGTGGCTCACTTACGGCATCGGTAGCGAGAATAAGGATCTCCCAGGGTTCGTCGTGCTGCTCTCCGGCGAGAGCGCGCCTGATGCCGGTAAGAGCTGCTGGGGCAGCGGGTTCCTCCCGGCCATGTACCAGGGCGTCGAGTTTCGACGCACCGGCGAGCCAGTGCTGTTCCTGTCGAATCCCGACGGCGTGAGCCGCGAGACGCGCCGGCAGACGCTCGATCTGCTGCGGGATCTCAACACCCAACACCAGGCCGACTTCGGCGATCCGGAAACTGCATCGCGCATCGCCGCATACGAAATGGCCTACCGTATGCAACTGAGCGTACCCGAGCTGGCAGATATCTCTAAGGAGCCGGAGGAAGTCCATGAGCTTTATGGCACCACGCCCGGCGGAAATTCGTTCGCCAACAACTGCCTCCTGGCCCGCCGCCTGGTGGAGCGCGGCGTACGGTGCGTCCAACTCTTTCACCGCGGCTGGGATACGCACGGCGAGACGAACAACAATGACATCGTCAACAGGCTCAGCATGATGTGCCGCGACACCGACCAGGCCGCCGCCGCGCTGATCAAGGACCTGAAACGGCGCGGCCTACTGGATTCGACGCTGGTGGTCTGGGGCGGCGAGTTCGGCCGCACACCGATGAACCAAGCCCGCAACGGTTCGAAATTCCTCGGCCGCGACCATCACCCGCGTGCTTTCACCATGTGGTTCGCGGGTGCCGGCATCAAACCCGGAATCACCATCGGCACCACCGACGAAGTGGGCTACAACGTCGCGCAGGATCCGGTATCGGTGCACGACCTACAAGCCACCATGCTGCACCTCATGGGACTCGATCACACACGGCTCACATACCGGTTCCAGGGGCGGGATTTCCGGCTTACCGATGTCGAAGGAGAAGTCATAAAGAAGCTGATCGGCTAAACGATATTGTCCATGGTGAACACATCGGTCCGGACCCGGATCTTACAGGGATTTGACGATCCTGCTCTCCAATCTGAGCAGTGGCAGACGCTACTTCAGCACAGCTGTACGGACGAAGTTTTCCTTACTTGGCATTGGCTGCGTTCGTGGTGGGAGTCTCTCGGCCGGGGCCGGCTTCTTCTCGTGGCCGCCGAGTGCGGCGGAGAGTGTGTCGCATTAGCTCCTATGTACGCCGATTCCGGCATGATCTACTTCCTCGGCTCCGACGTCGCAGACTACCTGGATTTCATCGGGGATACCTCCGACCCCGCGGTCCTCGACGCTTTGCTTGAAACCGCCCGCGACTGTGTCCCGAATTTTTCAGGCTTCCGCTTCTACAAGATTCTGGAGAACTCTCCCACCGCCCGCCGCTTGCCGGAAGCCGCCCGCAGGCTTGGCCTGAGATGTTATGAGGAGAAGAAGTGGCCCGCTCCGTCTCTCGATCTCGCCATTAAGCCGGCGTTGGGCAAGGCGGCTGCCGACAAGAAAAGCCTGGTAAGGCATGAACGATATTTCCGGCGTGAGGGATCGCTGGAGGTCAGGCATTTCTCCGATGGCGAGGCGATTCGTCCTCATCTCGGAGAATTCTTCGAACAACACATTTCGAGATGGGCGGACACGCCTTATCCCAGCAAGCTTCTCGATCCCCGGCAACGAAATCTCTACCATGCGCTGACCAGTATTGCGGCCCACACTGGTTGGTTGAGATTTACCCGCATCGACTGGGAGGGCCGCCCGATCGCCTTCCACTTCGGGTTCTGCTATCGCGGCAGCTATTTCTGGTACAAACCGACCTTCGCAATTGACCTGGCGCGCCATTCGCCAGGCGAGGTCTTGCTTCGCCAGTTGCTGCTGGCGGCCGCCGCCGAGGGCGCGAGCGTCTTCGACTTCGGCCTCGGTGATGAAGCCTTCAAGCATCGCTTTGCCACGCACGTCCGGCATGTCCAAACCTGGGGACTATACCCCGCAAAGGGGCCAATCATCTGAGCAAGACCCAAGACTGCTGAAGGCTGGTTGTGATCCTGAGCGTCTCGGGGGTTCGAGCATTCTCCTCCTCAATTGAGGGATGATATGCCCGGAGCGTCTGGACACCGCATGACAAAACTTTTGTGCCGTTTAGGCTTGATTCTCGGGGTCTGTTCCTGGCCGGCTCTTCTCGATGCGCAGCGATCCGCTGGACCCAGATTTGAAATTTCCTTCCCCGCAACCGCCCACCGCGAAGCGATTACCGGACGGGTTTTCGTCGCGCTCGCAAAGAAGGGAACACCGGAGCCGCTGCAGCAGATCGGTTCCTGGGGAGGACAGACGCCATTTTTCAGCATCGACGTGGAGCAACTCCAGCCAGGACACGCCACGGTCGTGGATAGCAGCGCGCTGGGCTATCCGCTGCACAATCTCAAGGAAGTGCCCGCTGGCGACTACTCCGTTCAGGCGATGGTTAATGTCTACTCAAAGTTCGCGCGGTCCGACGGCCACACAATCTGGGCGCACATGGACCAGTGGGAGGGACAGCACTTCAATCGATCTCCGGGAAACATCTACAGCGAGGTTCAGCAGGTCTACCTGGATGCGGCAAAAGGCTACGACGTGAAGCTGGAGTTGACCAAAACAATTCCTCCGGTCGAGGCGCCGCCGGATAGCGCCTGGGTGAAGCGCGTCAAGTTCCAGAGCCGGCTCCTGACCAAATTCTGGGGGCGCCCGATGTACTTGGGCGCTACAGTCCTCCTGCCGAAGGGCTACGATGAGCACCCATCCGACGCCTATCCGGCGATCTACGTTCAAGGGCATTTCGGCTTGGGTGCACCGTTCGGGTTTTCCGAAAAGCCTCCCGGCTCGCCTCGAGAACAGGCCGGCTACGAGTTCTTCCAGCGGTGGAATTCCGACGATTTCCCGCGCATGATCGCCGTGACGTTTCAACACCCGACGCCTTATTTCGATGATTCTTACGCGGTCAATTCGGCCAACAACGGTCCCTACGGCGATGCGCTGATCGGAGAACTGATCCCGTACCTCGAGCAGCGCTTCCGGATCATCCCGGCGCCGTATGCTCGCGTGCTCACGGGCGGTTCCACGGGAGGCTGGGAGTCCCTCGCGTTGCAGCTATATCATCCCGAGTTTTTCGGCGGAACATGGACGTTCTATCCGGATCCAATCGATTTCCGCCGCTACCAAATGGTGAACATTTACGAGGATGACAACGCGTTCCGGGCGCCCGGATACGAGTTCATGGTTCCGGAGCGGCCGATGATGCGTACAGCAGAGGGACAAGTGGCCCAGACGATGCGGCAGATGAGTCAACTGGAGGCCGCCCTCGGGAGCAAAGGACGTTCCGCGCAGCAGTTCGAAGCGTGGGAGGCGGTCTATGGACCGGTTGGGGAGGATGGGTACCCGCGTCCGGTCTGGGACAAGCTGACCGGCAAGATCGATCGGGAAGTCGCATTGTACATGCGCGACCATGGCTACGATTTGACTTATTACGCGAAGACAAACTGGGCGAAACTCGGCCTGCAGTTGAGAGGCAAGCTGCACCTTTACTGCGGCGACATGGACAATTTCTACCTGAACCTTGCGGTTTACATGTTCGAGGACTTCATGAAGACAACCGATTCCGGCGCGACATTCGAGTACGGCCGCCCGATGAAGGGACACGGCTGGCATCCGATGAGCAACGCGGAATTGGTGCAGGTGATGGCGGAGCAGATTCGCCGGAATTCCGTAACCACCGGGGACGCTGGCGGGAATCACAAAACAGCTCCCCATTAGAATTGGCCGGCGTTCTAAAATAAGACCGACCTGATCACAGGAGGTATATCGATGCCACAGATTCTTAGCGCGGACCAGAAGGCCGACTTCGTGAAACGAGGGTTTTCACGACGCGGCTTTCACAGGATAGCCACATTGCTCGCGACGGGAGGAGTGCTGCCCTTCTACAATGAGCAGGCGCTGGCGCAGCGCGCGATCGGACGCGCCATGCCGCCGGACGCCGTAAAGATCGATTCGAATGAGAATCCGATGGGGCCGTGCGCTGAGGCCGCGGAAGCCATTCATGCAATTGTGCCGAAGGGCGGGCGTTACCTCTCCGAAGAAGGCGCCCGCATGGCCGAAACACTCGCCGAACAGGAGGGTCTCAACGCCGGATATGTGCAGCCGTTCGCGGGTTCGAGCGATCCCTTGCATCACTCGGTGGTGGCCTTCTGCGGGAAAGATCATCCATACGTCGTGGCCGATCCCGGGTACGAGGCGGGCGCGCGGGCGGCCCAGTTTATCGGCGCGCCGGTGATCAACGTGCCGTTGGCGAAATTCAGTTTCACCCATGACGTAAAAGCGATGGCGGCCGCCCATCCGAGCGCGGGCCTGATTTACCTTTGCAATCCCAACAATCCGACGGGCACCCTCACATCCAAACAAGATATCGAGTGGCTGGTGAACAACAAGCCCGCCGGCTCGGTCGTGCTGATCGATGAAGCGTATCTTCATTTCTCTCATGCTGAGAAATCCTCCTACCTGGTGGCAGCGGACAAGGACGTGATCATTCTGCGTACTTTCTCGAAGATCTACGGGATGGCGGGCCTTCGGGCGGGAGCGGCACTCGGCAGGCCCGACCTGCTGCGCAAGCTCAGCCAATATCGCAGTACGGGGTTCGTTCCCATCACGGCCATGGCGGGTGCCACCGCCAGCCTGAAGTCGAAGACAGCCGTTCCCGAGCGACGCAAGATCGTCGCGGACATTCGCGAGGAAACGTTCGGCTTCCTGACCAAGCACAATATCGAGTTCATCCCCTCGCAGGCCAACATGTTCATGATGAACGTCAAACGCTCCGGCCGCGACTTTCACGACGCGATGGCGCGGGAGAAAGTCTATATCGGGCGCATTTGGCCGGTGTGGCCGAACTGGGTGCGGGTAACGGTGGGGACTCGCGAGGAGATGGCGAAGTTCCAGGAAGCTTGTCTTAAGTGTTATAACGCGTGAACGGCGGCTGGCCTGGCCGAGGCGTCGCTCGCCGGGCCACCCGGACCCATTCGATCAGCGCCGCGCTGCGCAGTTCCGTGAATTGTTCCCGGCTGCTTCGCAGTATAACGACGGGGTTCTGGCCCATGGCGACCGCCAACAGAAGACAATCGGGCTGTCCATAGCGGACCAGCGGCTGCCGTCCTTCCTTGGCGTAGCGGCGAATGCGGTCCAGGACCGGTTTCGGCAACCAGGTCGTCGCTGTCTTGCTATTCTGCACGTTTTTGTCATCGGCGGAATGCGAAAAGAACTTGATAGTCACGGTGTATCGTGTTTCCTGAAAGCCTCCAATCGCCATTCGCCATTGCCGGACGATTCGTGGCGCAGGATGTATAGATGGCCGTCATCCGCGCGCACCTTAAAGAACGTAGCGTCGGAACCATACCATTGATCGACCACCTCCTCCACCAGGTAATCGCGGTCCCCCAGCTGAAAGCGCACCGGGCGCTCATCGCCCTTCCGCCCGGCATAGCACTCCACACGTAGTTTCATGGGCTACTCCAGAACTATGGACGAAACCGGGTGGATCTCCATCCATTTCCCGTGGTTGGTGTCCTGAACGTAGGTGCCCGTGATGCGAACGTGGGAGCCGATCGGCGGAACTTGAATCGGGCTCGTGTAGCCTTCGCAGACGCCCTCCGCATCGGGCTGCGTGACGCGGAATCTGCAAACAATCTCGAACACGAGATTGCCTCCCTGGTGGGTCATATTGCCGGCGTTGAGCAGGGTTTTGTACGGCTGGTCGAGCGTCAGCCATCCATGGGTGTCTCCGTCAGCTTCGTGACGTACGCCGTCCTTTCGATGTCTCTTTTCGTCAGCTGTTGCATCGGCGATGGTTCCTGTCACACTAATGCATCCCTGAGGCTGCGCGATCAAGCGCTCCGGCTTATACACGTGGGTCCAAAGCGACGGATCGCACTGAGCCGCGGCTCCGCTCGCCGGGGAAGCCGGCGCGGTGGAAGCGGCCGGCGAAGGCGCCGGAGGTTTGTGGTGACTAGCGTAGTAAACGCCGGCACCTATGGCGACCGCGCCCAAGGCTAGGGCAGCTACGTGTTTGGTCTTGGCCATACGATTTGAGTAATTATGACCGATCTGCAGGAACTTGCAAGCACATTTCCCGGTTAGCGCCGCAGAGTGTTATAAGGGGCACGTGGCTACTTCGGGGGCCAGACTCCAACCCGGGAACGCTCAGCGCTTCCGCGAGCGGAACACGGCCTTGTACCGGCTCGCGCATTGGCCGATTTGGATTTTCGTTTTCTTTATCGCGCCTGGTCCGCTCACCTTCGATTTGTTCGAGCGTGGCTTCGACCAGCGAATGGCCGCGTGGCTCTGCGTCGTGCTAGGGGCGACCGCACTCGCTGGTTTGCGCGGCCGGCTGCCTGGTGTCGAGCCGAAGCCCTACATCCTCCGGTTCACCGAGGACAAGCCGAATCCGCTATACCGCCGCGTCTGTTACACGGTGGCGTGGAGCGACCTCATCAGTTTCGCCATGCTAAATCTGGCCGGCCTCTTCTATGCCGCCGCGACCGGAACGTGGCGCTTGCGCCAGCTCTACGAGTACGGCTATTTCCCCCTGGCGATCGCGGTGTGGATCGGCGGCGCTCTCGGCCAACTTCCGCGCGTCCGCTCTTCGACCAAGGGCGAGGGGACCGAGCGCCGGTATTTTTACGGAACAGTTTGGGCGGTCTGCGCCGCTGAGCCCATCCTCGGCCTGCTGTGGAAGACGTTGCCGCGCACGCATGGCTCGGATATCGCGAAATTGATGGTATTCGCGGGCGTGCTGGCAGCCGTGGGCTATCTGGCGAGAGTTGGGATTCTGCCCCGAACCCGCCCCATTGCGCCGGGCGAATGGGCGGTCTCGGACTGAGCTTGGCACTGCTGGTGCTACTGATCGGCCTCGCTGCGTTGATCGCGCTTGCGGGCGCGGTGTATCAGTGGGCAGGCATGGCGAGAGACGCCCGGCGCTTTCCCGCGCCGGGATGTTTGGTAGAAAGCGGCGGAGGCCGGCTGCATATCGACGCCGCAGGCGAAGGATCGCCGCCGGTAGTGTTCGAGGCCGGGATAGCGGCGACGTCGCTGAGCTGGCGGCTGGTGCAGCCAGAAATCGCGAAACTCACCCGGACCGCAAGCTACGATCGCGCCGGGTTGGGCTGGAGCGTCCCGGCTTCGCATCCGCGCGGCCTCTGGCGCGTCGTCGAGGAGCTGCGAACCCTGCTTGGCTCCGCAGGCATCCGGGAGCCGCGCATCCTGGTGGCGCATTCCTATGGAGGCCTGGTCGCTACCGCCTATGCCGTACGATATTCCGGGGAGATTGCTGGAATGGTCCTCGTGGATCCGGTGGCCTCAGGCGATTGGTGCGAGCCGACGGAGTTGTACCGAAACATGCTCCGGCGTGGCATTTTACTTTCACGGCGCGGAGCGTTGTTGGCGCGGTTGGGTGTGGTTCGGTTCGCCCTGAGCCTTTTGGGCGCCGGAGCGCGGAGGCTCCCCAAGTTGGTGGCGCGGGCGAGTAGCGGGCGCGGTCTCGCCTTCACCGAGCGGATGGTGGCCGAAATCCGCAAGCTGCCGCGCGAGGTCTGGCCGATGATCCGGGCGCACTGGTGCGATCCCAAATGTTTTGAGGGAATGGCCGGTTACTTAGAGGCTTTGCCCGAAAGTGCTGCAATCGCGAAACAAGCCTCGGTGACGGGTGCGATGCGCGATCTTCCGCTGATCGTGCTCTCGGCCTCGAACGCAAGCCCGCAAGAGCGCGCGGAGCACGAAAGACTGGCGCAGCTCTCATCGCTTGGACGGATCGAGATCGTGCCCGGCAGCGGCCATTGGATGCATCTTGACCGGCCGGATATCGTGATCGGTGCGATCCGTGAGATGATTGCCCGGGTGCGGGGACAATGATGCAGATTCTGGTTGCAGCTCTGTTTTTGGCGTTCATTCTGGCGCTGCTCTCGCCGGCTCTTCAGATCTTGCTTCGAAAAGCGCTGGCGGAGCGGCCCGCGCTGATTTTTCTGGTCCCGGCGATCTTATCTGCATTCTTCTGCGGGATTGCCGCCGCGATTTCGGCGCTGAGCGTTTCGCTGGCTGCGTTGATCCTCGTCTACACGTTCCTGCCTTCGATGTGGGCGTTTTGGGCGCGCCGCGCAGTTGCGCCCGCCTGGGCTGATTTCGGAATCATTCTTCTGCTCTGGCTTCCGCTCGAGCTCTCGGTCGGCCGATGGTGGACGCCGGCCCGGGCGCAGGCGCTGCTCCATACCGCCGCCTACGGCATTTCGGTCACGCTGGCGCTGACCCTGTTTTTGCTGTTTCGGCGTCTCGATGGAATGAAATACAATCTGCCGCGCCGCGGGCGGGACTTCGTGAATCTGCTCATCGGTTTCGCGGCCGTGGCGCCGGTGCTCATTGTGCTGGGGCGGGCTCTCGGATTCCTGCCGCCATTTCACACGCCGGCGCGCCCGTCGCCTTTCAGCCTCGGAACTCAGTTCCTTGTAATCCTGGCCGGGACGGCGCTTCCGGAAGAGATCCTGTTTCGCAGTCTCATTCAGAACTCGCTGATGCAGAGATTCGGCGCCAGGACGCCCACGCTGCTTCTGGCTGCACTGATTTTCGGCTGCGCGCATCTCAACAACGGTCCGGGGCCGCTGCCGAACTGGCGATATATGATCCTGGCGACCATCGCCGGCTTCGTGTATGGCAAGGTCTTTCAAAAAAGCTCCAGCATTTTTGCGTCGGCAGGCCTGCACGCCCTCGTCAACACGATCAAGCATTCCTTTTTCTGATTAAGCGGGGTGGAGGCCGGTTGCGTTTTCGGCAACCTATAATGGGTCGGAGTGAAGCTATGAAAAACGATAAGGCGCTGCGCGAACATCTGTTGTACCTGCTTAAAGGCGGTGGAGCGCACGTGGATTTCGATGGAGCGATCAAGGGCCTGCCGGCCGCTCTGCGTGGCAAGAAGCCGAGGGGCGCCCCACATTCGCCTTGGGAGATCCTGGAGCTCATGCGCATCGCGCAATGGGACATTCTGGAGTTCAGCCGCGATTCAAAACACGTTTCCCCCGATTTTCCCGGCGGCTATTGGCCGAAGACGCAAAGTCCGCCGAACCCGGGGGCCTGGACCAAGAGCGTCCGGGCCTTTCGAACGGATCTCGAGGCGATGTGTAAGTTGGTGTCGGACGAGTCGACGGACCTGATCGAGCGAATTCCGCACGGCGATGGCCAGACGGTCCTGCGCGAAGCGCTGCTGGTGGCGGACCATAATGCCTATCACCTGGCGGAAATGGTGCTCGTACGCCGCTTGCTGGGCGCGTGGGGATAGGACCGGCCGTTCAAAGCATGATCAAGCCCTGCCGGATCCCAAGCGTTACCGCTTCGGTGCGGCTGGCCGCATTCAGCTTCGACATGATCGAAGTCACGTGAAACTTCACGGTGTGCTCGGAGATGCCGAGGCGGTGGGCGATCGTCTTGTTGGCCAGGCCTTCGGCCATCATGCCCAGCACTTCGATTTCTCGCGAGGTCAGGGGCTCGGCAAGGGCCGCCGGCCTCCGATTTCTCGGGTATAGCTCGAGCTCATCGGGATGCACGACTGCGAGACCAGCGGCGGCGGCTTCAATCGCCGCGATGATCTGACGTTCGCTCGAATCGCGCGAGAGCACCGCCCGTGCGCCGGAACGCAGGGCTTCGAGCGTGGTGGAGGGCTGCGGGTCGGACGCGAGCAGCACAAGCGCCGATTTCGGTGCGAACTCCAGCAGATCGTGAAGGCTTTCCTCACCGGACTTGTCCCAGTCGGCGACGATTACATCCGGGTCTTCCGCGGCAAACTGATCCCAATCCGCCACGCTGCCGATGATCTCGATGTTATCCGCCCTTTTCAGCATGGATTCGAGTCCCACGCGCGCCATCGGTGACGTGGCCGCGATAAGGACGCGTATCACGCGGCCTCCGCTCCAACCGCGGCCAGCTTGACCGTTACTTCCCGTTGTGCGCTCCGGTCGCCACGCAAGAACTGAAAGGAAAGGATCCCGTTCGAGCTCTGGATCGCATCGCCAAGATCGTCCACGGAACGGAATGGCCGGCGGCTCGCCGCCACCAGAACATCGCCGATGCGCAGCGACGCGAGCTCAGCCGGACTACGAGGCGATACTTCGAGAATCAGGAGGCCGAGCGGGCCGTTCCGCTCCAACAAAACGGGCTGAACCGAAACGCCAAGCGCCCGGCGCGGCCCGCCGTTCCTGAGAAACTCCGAGACATTGTTGCTGGGAATCGCGAGAGCCAGGCCGCCGGCGACGACCATGGTGTTCAGCCCGATGACCCGGCCTCGCGCGTCAGCCAGCGGCCCGCCCGAATTTCCCGGAGCAAGGCGCACCGCCGCCTGCACCCACATCCTGTGACCGAACCCACGCAATGGTCCGAGCGCATGCACCACGCCGGTGGTGAGCGCTCCGACGAAACCGAAGGGATTCCCTACGGCTAGAACAAGCTCGCCAGGACGCAAGGCATTGGAATCGCCAAGCGTCGCCTCGGGTAATCCGTTGGCGGCAATCCTGGCTGTCGCAAGGTCGCGGCGTGTGTCCCGGCTCGTAACCTCAGCCTCGAACAATCTGCCGTCCCAAAGCTCGATCCGCGCCCGATTCTCGCGAGCAACATGCGCGTTAGTCACGATGAGCCCGCTCGAGTCCCAGATCACGCCTGACCCGGCGCCGGAGCTGCCACGCCCCGCAGTCATCACCTGCACGGTCGAGCGCCTGAGCCGCTCGGCTACCTCGCCGAATCCTTCCGGTGGCATTATGACCTCCGGCGGGGCTTTTCCCCGACGACGATTGACATCTCACGAAGCTCGCCGCCGCGGACGATCGAGGCGCGGACACTCTTGCCGAGGAATTCCGGCCCCAGCACCGCCTGGACATCATCAGTGTCGCTGGCCGGTTCCCCATTAAACGCCACGAAAATATCTCCAATCACCACACCTGCTTTGCCGGCTGGCGCGTCGGGCTCCACACTCAGGACGATAAGGCCGTGAGCTTCCGGCAGATTCAGTTTACTTTTGAGATGCTCGGGGAGCGTCACTGGTTGTAAGCCGACGCCGAAATATCCCCTCGCGACGCGGCCTTTTTCAAGGAGCTCCTTCGTAATGCGGTCGATCGTTGCAACGGGAATGGCGAGAGGCGTCGTGCGCGAAAGGGCGGGTGTGGCGATTCCAATGAACTTGCCCGCGGCGTTGACTACTGCCCCTCCAGACGAGCCGGGATACAATCCGAGGTCCAGCCGTATAAGCTGATCGAGACGCCCGCCGCGCCAGGTATGCCACGCGCCCCCGATTGTGCTGATCATTCCCAGCGCGGCAATCGCACCGCTTTCCGGCGAGCGGCCCACGGCCAGCACCAGGTTTCCGGCCTGCAGATCCTCCGCTTGCTCAGACGCGCCTTCGCCGGAATTACGGTCCTCCAGCTTCAGCACGGCAAGATCGGTCCCGCCATCGCGGCCCGCAAGTTGTGCGGTGACCGTTTTGCCGTCCGAAAGCGTCACCTGAATGTCCTCATCCCGGCGGAGCGTGTGCTCAGCGGTTACCACCACACCTTTCTTCCACCAAACGCCACTTGATGAGATGCGCGGCCGGCCGTGCACGCTCACGACGTAGCGGCTTGCGCGCTCGACGGTGGCCGCCAGCTCGTCTGAAAGCGCGACCAATGCATTTTCCATTGAATCCTCCCGATCTCAGGATGCGCCGGATGGCCGTGCGGGCACATCGGAAGATCGGGCAGCAGGGAGCCGGAAGAAGGTATAGGTTCTAGTGAGTGAGCGGCCGTAGCGCAACGCCGGCCTGACGGAGCGCTTGCGCCACTGCGGATGCGATTTTCGTCGCGCCGGGCGTGTCGCCATGGATGCAGATGGTCTGGGCGTTCACGGCGACCTCGCTGCCGTCGGAAGCGATCACCGTTCCGCGTTCCACAATGCCCAGGGCCTGCCGGCCTGCCTCGGCGGGGTCGCGGATCAAGGCATCTTCGAACTTGCGGGAGCGCAACGTCCCGTCCGGCTCGTAACGGCGATCGGCAAAAGCTTCGGCCGCGACTCGAAAACCCGCTTGGTGAAACACATCCAGCATCGGCGATCCGGCCAGGCCCACCAGCACCACCTCGCGCCCCCACCGCGCAACACCTTTGGCAATCGCCTCCGCCAGCGCACGATTATGTACTGCCTGGTTGTACAGCGCGCCATGCGGCTTGACGTGGACGAATCGCGCGCCGCAGGTACCAGCCACTTCAGCAAACGCGCGCACCTGTTCGAAAACAGAATCGGCGATCAATTCGGGCGGCATCTTCAGTTCGAGCCGCCCGAAATTGGCGCGATCGGGGTAGCCGGGATGCGCCCCCACCGCCAGGTTCCAGCGAAGCGCCTGCTCGACCGTGGCCTTCATGGTTTGCTCGTCTCCAGCGTGGCCGCCGCAGGCGATGTTGACCGAAGTGAGGGAGGGCATCAGCGATTCCTGAGTTCCATCCGCAATCGCCTCCGGAATCTCACCCATATCGCAATTCAAATCGATGGATTTCATTCGCGTATCAGCCGCTTGGAGGCAAGCAGGGTTTCCTGTTCCCTCAGCAAGTACCGTGCATCCTGCAGCCCCACCTGTTCAAATCGAATCTCGTCGCGCGGGCGAAGTTGCCCGACGCTGGGAAGGTCGGCGGCTATCACATTCGCGATTTTCGGATATCCGCCCGTGGTCTGGTGCTCTACAAAGATGATAATGGGATTGCCTCCCGCCGGCACCTGAATCGCTCCTAGCGAAGTGCCCTCCGTAATCATCTGGCCGCCGGCGGGCGCCTGAACGGGCGTCCCTTCCAGCCGAAGACCCATCCGATTGGATTCTTCGGTGACGCGATACGTGCCCGCATAAAAGGCATCGCGCGAGGATTCAGCGAACGAATCGCTCTGCGGGCCTGCGGTGACGCGCAACACCTTGCGCGGTGACAGACGGTCCAATAACTGCGGTGCGATCGTCCTTTGGCGGTAGCCCCCGCCGGCGGGTCCGATGTTCAGAACGTCGCCTTTTCGCAGCGGGCGGCCGTCGAGACCGCCGAGTCCGCTCAAGATATGCGTCGATGCGCTGCCCAGGAATGGTGTCACGACGATTCCGCCCTGAACGCAAAGATAGCAGCGCGCCCCGGAACGCGTGGGACCCAGGCGGAGCGTCTGGCCCGGCCGCGCCTCAAACGACGTCCATAATTCCACGGGCGCGCCATCCAGGGTTGCACCGAAGTCCGAGCCCGCCAGCGCCAGAATCCCGCCTTGCGGAAAAACGAATCTGCCTCCCAGTAGCGTCATCTCCAGCGCCGCCGTATTCTCGGCGTTTCCGGCCAGCCGGTTCCCGAGCCGCAACGAAATCGGATCGGCCGCGCCTGACGGCGAAACACCCATCGCTCCGAAGCCCTCGCGCCCCAGATCCTGCACCGTGGTGAACAGACCGGACGCCTCGACCTGAATCACTCGCATGCACGCTCCAGCGCCGCGAATCTTGCCTCGGATACCGGAGGAAATCGCACGCGATCCCCAATCGACAACAGGCTCATGTTTTTCCGATCCGGACGGAACATCCCGAGGGGAGTCCGCCCGATCAGTCTCCAGCCACCCGGTGTGGAGAACGGGTAGACGCCAGTCTGATTCCCGGCAATTCCTATGCTGCCCGCGGGCACCTTCTTCCGCGGCGCCGGCAGGCGAGGCGTTGCCAGGGCTTCCGGCAATCCACCGAGATAAGCGAAACCGGGCACGAAGCCAAGGAAGTAGACCACGTAAGTGGTCGAAGCATACAGATCGATCACCTGGTCCGGCGTCATTCCATGCAACGCCGCCACATCCTTCAGGTCGGGACCGAATTCTCCTCCGTAGCACACAGGGATTTCCACTTGCCGCGGATCCGCGAGGCGCACGTCCTCGAGCCGGTCGAGATAGGAACGTAGACTCGATTCCAACTCTTCGTGCCCCAGACTCAAGGCGTCGAACTTGACCAGCAGCGAGCAATACGCTGGATGAAGATTCCGGATGCCCTCAATCGGCTCCGATTCGAGCAGACGGAGCAGTTTCACCACGCGGCGATGTGCCTCGAGCGTAATCCGCTGGCCAAAGTAAATCAAAAGTGACTGATCGCTCGCGGGTCGAAAGCGCACGCCCATGCTTATCGAAAGTATACTTGGCGGGCAATCATCGGCCCACCTGAGATGTTGCCGGTAGGCTCGCTAAAATGAAGTCATGCGCATTCTGCTTTTTAGCGGCAAGGGAGGTGTGGGCAAAACCAGCATCGCCGCCGCTACCGGCCTTCGATTATCCCGTCTCGGGTACCGCACGCTGGTGATGAGCGTCGATCCGGCGCATAGCCTCGCCGACGCGTTCGACTTCGAAACCAGCCTGTTCCAGGACAAGACAAACGACCCGTATCCGATCGACGGCAAGCTCTCGATCCAGGAGGTCAATATCCAGCGGGAAATCAAGCGGCACTGGCGCGAGATCTCCACTTATGTCGTATCGGTGCTGCGCACCACCGGCATCAGCGAAGTGGAAGCCGAGGAGCTCGCGATCCTGCCGGGGATGGAAGAGCTCAGCGCCATGATGTACGTGAATCAGTTTCGGCGCGAGCAACGCTACGACGTCATTGTGCTCGATTGCGCGCCCACGGCTGAATCCATGCGTTTCGTCAGCATGCCCACAACGCTCGAATGGTACATGAAGCACGTTTTTCCGTTCCAGCGCGGCCTGCTCAGGGCGGTGCGGCCGGTGGCCAACAGGATCTCGCCGGTCGAATTACCGACGGACAGTTATTTCGCCAATATCCAGGACCTGTTCGGGCGTCTGGACGGCATTGCGGAGCTTTTGGAAGATCCCAAGGTCACCAGCGTACGGCTCGTTACGAATCCTGAAAAAATGGTGTTGCGCGAAACGCAACGCGCGTTTGTGTACTTCTCGCTGCACGGTCTGACTGTAGACGGCATCATCGTGAATCGCGTGCTGCCCAGCGCCATCACGGATGCGTGGTTTGAGGAATGGCGCGCATCGCAAGCCAAGATCCTCGATGAGATCGAAGAGTATTTCGCACCCGTTGCGATGACGCGAGTCCCTTTGTTCACGCACGAAGTGCTGGGGCGCGACCGGCTGGAAGAGCTGGAAAACGTACTCTATAGGGAAAAAGAAGATCCCGCCGCGGTGACGCGCACCGAAGCGCCTTACACGTTCGCCAAGCGCAATGCCCATTACGAAGTGCGTCTTCGCTTGCCGTTTACGGTAAAGGGCGAAGTGGGTTTGTTCAAGAAAGGCGATGAGCTGGTGGTGGAGGTCGGCAACCTGCGCCGGCACATCGGGCTGCCGACCTCGATGGCGGCGCTGACCCCCGCTCGCGCTACGTTGGAGAATAAGATATTAACAGTGGAGATGAAGGAAGGCTAAACATGGAAGAACAAAAACAAACCGCCGCCCAATCCGAACACGGTTGCTTTTTCTGCACCGTAGCCGGACCCCAGATCGAGGCACTGCTCAATCACTGCTGGCCCGAGCCGACGCAGGAGCATTTCCGTAACGCTCGCATCGAAGTGCTTAAGGGGATCCGGAGCTTGCTGGACGCCCGCATCGAACGTCTTGCAAAGCGTGCCCAGAAGGGCACTAAACTAGTGGTGGAATGAGGACCTTTGTTGACGCGCGCGGGCGCGGTCGATGCAAGAAGATGTAACGTTTCGCCCATAGGGCGAACCTTCCATACCCCTAAGGTCGCTTCCGACTGGTCGAGTTCCCGATGAACAGCTATAGTACTCATAGTGGTATTGCGGTTTCTGCCAGGGTAACCTTAAGTCGCTCCGCATACCTGAGTTGATGCCCCGTAAAACTGGCGTCGCAGCCGATAAAAATCGCGCCGGCGGCGATGTCAGGCCTGAGAGATGTCGGGCTGCGGGGTAGCGCGAAATCAATAAGGGTTTGCGGCCGCGACGTTGCTTCAAAAAGCGGGCCGGAAACAAAGCTCCGGCCCTTTCTTTATTGGTTCGCCAACGCTGTTTTAAAGATTGAGGCGTTGGATCAGCCTTCAGGGGTCTTTAGTTTCAGTTCTTCCGCACAGATTACGCGAAGCGTGATGGTCGATATGGTTTCAGCAACTCGACCGTGATGCCGTCGAGGATCTCCGTTGCCGCGAGTTGTCCCACCAGTGTCGACAAAGTGATTCCGCTGTGCATGGCCGCTATATAGAGGTTCGGACAGCGTTCGCAAAAGCCGATGATCGGGAATTCGTCCTGCGGCAGGACGCGGTGGCCCAGCGTCACACTCTCGAGCGGCACATCTTTCAACCTAGCTAAGAATCGGGAGGCGTTTCGGAGCAGTTTCACGCCGAACTCCTTGCTCGTATCCGTCACCGGTGAACCGCTGAAGCCGGAACCGGTGACGATCCGGCCATCGGGATTCTGCTTTATATGCGCCCCGGGCGCTAGCGCGACACGGTCGAGCATGCGCTCCTGCGGAGTCGTGTGGGCCAATACACCCGGAGACTCCTTCAAAGGCACATTCACTCCCGCCAGACGTGCGAGGCGCGTCGTGTCCACGCCGGTAGCGAGTACGACAACGTCCGCGGCGATCGGCCCCTGCGTCGTCTCCAGGGCACGCACCCGATCGTTCGCGAGCGTAAACCCGGTAACTTCGCATGGATACTCGAGGCGCGCCCCGAACTGCTGAGCCTTTTTCAGCAGCACGCCCAAGGCATGCATTGGATCGACAGTGCCTTCCGGTTCGCTGAAGCAAGCCACGCCCAAAGGGCCGGCTGAGATCCGCGGCAGCAAGCGATGGAACTCCGCTTCCTGTACGATGTGCGTGGCGTAACCCCACTGCTGGTGCCTCTGGACCGCCCGCCGCAGCTCATCAGCTTCCGCGCCGGAAGGATACCAGTCGACGCTTCCGCCCCATTGAACCTGCAGTTCGGCGCCAAGCTCGAGCTGTAAGCGCCGCCATCCCGCGATGCCGAGAGAATTGAGCTCGTAATATGATCGGGGTTGCTTGGAGAACGTGGAATTGATCCATGCGAACGATTTCCCGGTGGCTCCGCTTCCGGGGCGCAGCTTTTCGAGAACGGTCACCCGCGCGCCGCGTTTTGCCAGGTGGAAGGCGATAGAGGCCCCAATGATCCCCGCGCCCGCCACTACTACACTGGACGTCTTCGCCTCTCCTCCCGCCGGGAATCCGGTCATGATCGTGCTTGAAAGCACCTCGAGCAGCCTGCGCCTGTGCATGCGATGAGCTCATTATATGGCCCGGCGCGTTCCCAGGTTCAGGTCAACGATAATGAAATGGTAAAGTCTTGCCCAGCCCCGCGACCAACGGAATTGATCTCGGAACAACCAACTGCGCCTTAGCGTACACGAACGGCGAAGCGGTTGAGCTGTTCCAGATACCGCAATTCGTCCATCCGGGCGAAGTGCGCGAAGAACCGCTGCTGCCTTCTTTCCTGTTCCTGGAAGGCGACCCGCCGATTGTGGGCGTCCTTGCGCAGAGGCGCGGGTTGGAGAACGCCGGGCTGCTCGTGTCATCGGCAAAATCCTGGTTGAGTCACGCGGGCGTCGATCGCACGGCCGCCATTCTGCCGCCGAATGCGCCTGACGGAATTCCCAGGGTCTCACCCGTCGAGGCTTCGCGGCGGTATCTGGTCCATCTTCGCGACGCATGGAACACAAAGCGGCCCGATGACCCGTTCGACGCGCACCAGGTGCTGGTCACGGTGCCGGCTTCCTTTGATGCGGTCGCGCGCGATCTCACGCTCAAAGCCGCCGAAGAAGCGGGCTATCAGAACGTCATTCTTCTCGAAGAGCCACAGGCCGCCTTTTACGCGTGGATCGAACGCCATCCGGACTGGCGCGACCGGGTCGGTGTTGGTGATCT
Organism: Acidobacteriota bacterium; assembly: GCA_003223065.1. Taxonomy (GTDB): domain Bacteria; phylum Acidobacteriota; class Terriglobia; order Bryobacterales; family Bryobacteraceae; genus Palsa-187. The sequence goes on from QHXU01000050.1 coordinate 18,358, forward strand.
GATCCTGGTGGTCGATATAGGCGGCGGTACAACGGACTTCACGCTCATCGCGGTCCGCGACAATGCGGGCGAGCTGGCCCTGGAGCGGATCGCAGTCGGCGATCACATCCTGCTCGGCGGCGACAACATGGATCTCGCGCTGGCGCACCACGTCGCGCAGCACCTTCCCAAACTCGATCCGATCCAGTTTCACGCGCTCTGGCAACAGTGCCGCGCCGCCAAGGAAAAGCTGCTCGATGAGAGCCAGACCGCGCCGGAGCAGCCCGTTACGGTTCTTGGCCGTGGCACGGGCGTAGTCGGTGGAACCATCAAAACCAAAGTGAAGCGTAGCGATGTCGACAGCATCCTGCTCGAAGGTTTTCTGCCTGTCGTATCAATGGATGAAGTGCCGCAGCGCCGGCGCGCGGGGCTGGCCGAACTTGGACTGCCCTATGCCGCGGACGCCGCCATCACGCGCCATCTCGCCTATTTCCTGCGCCGGCAGGACGCCGTTCCGACTCACGTGCTGTTCAACGGCGGCGTTCTGCGCGCAGATCTCATCCGCAAGCGAATCATCGAGGTGCTGAACGGATGGCTTCCACGGCCCGTGACGCCGTTGGTGGGCGAAGACCTCATGCACGCGGTGGCGCGCGGCGCCGCTTACTACGGCCTGGCGCGGCAAGGGAAAGGCGTGCGCATTCGCGGCGGCGTGCCCCGCAGCTACTACATCGGGATCGAAACCGCCATGCCCGCTGTACCCGGCATGCCCGCGCCAATCAAGGCGTTCACAGTCGCGCCCTTCGGGATGGAAGAGGGAACAGGCCACAAATTCCCGCGGCCCGAGTTTGCATTGACCGTCGGCGAGCCGGCGCAGTTCCGGTTTTTCCAATCGCCCACGCGAAAGGACGATCCCCCGGGTTCAATGATCGAAGACGTTGGCGCCGATTTCGAGGAGTTGGCGCCCGTCGAAGTATCGCTGGCGGGCAACGCCGGCGAATCCGTCCCGGTCACGCTCCAGACCCTGGTCACCGAAACCGGCGTGCTCGAATTGTGGTGCGTAGCGCGCGACGGCCGGCGTTGGAAACTCGAGTTCAACGTACGGATTGGCCAGGCTTCCGCCCGCACCTAGAGCATCGGAACGCAAACCGGCCCAGCGGTGTCTAAGTGACAAAGGCGGGCGTATGGCCATCCGGCAGCGCGATTTTGAGAAGGCGCTCGATTTAAACGCCAGGCCATCGAAATCATCAAATCAACTCCGCATGGAGACCGGCAGCTGGAACCGCTGCTTCAAAACCGCAAATGGATTCTAGAAGCGACGCAGCGCGGGCCGAAAGGGAATGGCAAATGGCACGATTCCAACCGCTTTCGGCGGGATAGAACCTCAAATCACTGATCCGCCGCGGATGCTGGTATCGTTGCTCTAGGATGCCGGTGAAAACGTTCCACACACGCTCGGCGAATGTCATTGAAGAAATCGCAACTAAATCGTATCGTTCTCCCGGTGCCCTATCGAAGCAGCTTTATGAACGCGCATCGCGCGTCATGCCCGGCGGAAACACGCGCCATTCGATCGCGCTGGCGCCCTACCCGATCTATGCGCGCAGCGGCATCGGTTGCCGTGTTACCGACGTCGAGGGCGACGAGCGCATCGATTTTCTGAACAACTACACCTCGCTCATCCTGGGTCACGCCGATCCGCAAGTGACATCCGCCGTCACGCGCCGTGTCTCACTCGGCACCGCGTTCACGATGCCGGCTCCTGAGGAGGTCGAACTCGCGGAATTGCTGGCCGGCCGGATTCCGTACGTTGAACAGATCCGCTTTTGCAACTCGGGCAGCGAGGCGGTGATGCTGGCCGTGAAAGCGGCTCGCGCATTTACGGGGCGGCACAAGATCGCGAAGTTCGAAGGCGCGTATCACGGAATCTATGACTACGCCGAGGTGAGCGAGAGCCCGAAGGCCGATGAGTGGGGCGAGAGCGACGCCCCTGGCTCCGTCGTCGAACCGGGCACGCCGCCGGGCGTGGCGTCCGATGTCGTGGTTCTGCCTTGGAACCGCTTCGAAGCATGCCGCGAGCGGATCCGCAGCCACAAAGATGATCTGGCCGCGCTGGTCGTAGATCCTATGCCGCTGGGGATTGGCATGATCGCGCCGCGGTCCGGGTTTCTCGAGTTGCTTCGTGAGGAAACCGCGCGCTACGGAATCCTGCTGATCGCGGACGAGGTCCTCACTTTCCGGCTCTCCTATCACGGCTCCGCGCACGCTTTCGGCATCCAGCCCGATTTGGGCAGCTTCGGCAAGATTATCGGCGGTGGATTCCCTGTGGGCGCAGTCGGTGGATCACGTCAGGTTATGTCCGTGTTCGATCATACCGGCAGCCTCAAAGTACGTCACGGTGGCACCTTCAACGCGAACCCGGTGACTATGACGGCGGGGATCGAGACGATGAAGCAGATGACTCCGGAAGCCTATAGCCGCCTGAATGCTTTGGGTGACTATCTGCGCGAGCGCCTGGCGCGTATCTTTCGCGATCGAGGCATGCCCGCTCAGGTATGCGGCAGGGGATCGCTGTTCCTGGCGCATCTCAGCGGCGAAGAACTCATCGATTTCCGATCGCTTTGCGGCTTCTCCCGAAACAGTCCGGTCTATGGGGAGCTGTGCCACCAGATGCTGCAGAGAGGCATCATCCTGTCGCCGCGCGGCGTATTCGGTTGCCTGTCAACGCCGATGAGCGAGGGTGAAGCGGACGCGTTCGTCAACGCGCTGGAAAGCTCGCTCACTAAGCTGACGATGTGACGTTACGGGACGGACAGCAGAGTTCGCTTTACCACGGCCTTCGTCAATGGAACCTGGGCCTCCCAAAGATGTACCTCGGCCGCCAATGGCGGGGCGGCAAGCACGAGGCCGGCGCCCCAGCGGGTCAAACGTTTAGGGCACGGAGACGAAGGGCACTTTCGCCGCATTCATCGCATCATTGAACCTGGCGACTTCGTCGCGCAGCTTGTCAATATTTCGTCCGGCGTCCGTGATAGCGGTTTTCGCTAATGCAATCTGCTGCAACTGGCTCTCGCTCGGCGCTGCGGCGAACGTCTCCAAAGCCTGAATCAGCGCGGAGACCCGCTGCATAAGCGGAGGAAGAACGAATTCCGGCTCGGGCTTCGACAGTTCGGCTTTGCGCTCCTCAGGCGAAGGGGGCTCGAAGAAATTCCGGCCTGAAAACAGCGGCCGCATGTCATCCAGCGTCTTTTTCAGTGATTCGGCCATTTGCTGGATGTTGTCCGGAACCTTCGGCGCATCCGGCCGTTTCCAGGAGTTTTGCAACGACGTGAGCGAGGAATCAGCCGCCGTGAAAGTCTTGCGCAGGCCAGCCGCCTGCTTCGTCATGTCAGCCAATTGATTGATAGCGTCCCGGCGTTTCGCCCGATCGGCAGAAGAGAACCAGGTAATGCGCGGGTCTTCCTCCACGCGGAACTTTTTCGACACTTTGTTCGACGCGACCGAAATTTCGACCGTGTAGTCGCCCGGATCGACGAGTGGCCCGCCTGTGACCGGCGGCTCTCCTCCCGCCGCCGCGAGCCGCGCCGCCGCCGCTTCCTCTTGCGGTGTGGGCGGCGCCAACCTGTCGACCCGCATATTCCACGAGACGCGATTCACACCGGCTTCGAGCGTGGACGGCTTGATGGAAGCGATCGCCTTGCCCGCCGGATCCAGAATCGAAATTTTTACATCCTTCAAGTCCGGCTTGGCCTTGGTCCAAAAATCGATAATCGCACCATGCGGCGGATTCGGGCCGATGAACAGGTCGTGCGACTCGAAATCACGGGTGCGCGCCATGCGCCACATCGTCGCCGGCCGCACATCAAACGCCTGCAAGGCGCTATCGGCCGTTTTGGCGTTCATCTGCTCGAGAGAATAGATGCTGTCCAGGATCCAGACCGAGCGCCCATGAGTGGCGACAATCAGATCATTCTCGCGCGGGTGAATCGCGATGTCGTCGACCGGCACGCGCGGTAAATTGTTTTTCAACTCCTGCCAGTCTTCACCGCGATCGAAGGAGCAATATAGCCCGAACTCCCCGCCCGCAAACAGGAGATCTCGATTTCGCGGATGCTCCCGGATGATGTGCAACGTGCCCTGATTCTTCTGAATCCCCTTCGCAATCGCTTTCCAGCTTTCTCCGAAATCCGTGGTCTTAAACAGATAGATGTTGAAGTCATCCGATCGATGCCCGTCAAAGGCGACATACGCAGTTGCTGGATCGAAGGCGGAGGCGAGGACGCGGCTCACATAGGTTCCCTTTGGAACACCTGGAATGTTTTCAACGACGCTCTTCCACGTTTCGCCGTCGCGAGTGACCTTGAGGTTGCCGTCGTCGGTGCCGGCCCACAGAATGCCCGCGCGTGTAGGCGATTCGCACAAGGTGGTGATGGTCGGGAAGGCCGCCACGCCGTCGTTGCGCGACAGGATGGTCCGGTCCTCGATCTTCCGGCCCATGATGCTCAGGGTCTTGCGGTCCACTCCCGACGTCAGGTCGGGTGAAATCCGCTTCCAGTTGTCGCCCTGATCAGTGGATTTGAAAACGAAATTTCCGCCATAGTAGAGCGTCTTGCGGTCGTGCCTGGAGAGCAGCACCGGAGAGTTCCACTGGAAACGGAACCGGTGCATTTTATCGTCTTCTTCGCGCGGACGAATGCTGCGCGCCTCGTGCGTGCGCAAGTCGCGGCGCACCAGGTTTCCGTCCTGCGACTCCGCATAAACGATCCAGGGCTCTTCCGGATCGATCTGCGCATAGAAGCCGTCTCCGCCCGCAACTGTGTACCAATCCTCGTTCGTGATGCCGCGAACGTTCGTCGACGCACTGGGGCCGCACCATGAATTGTTGTCCTGCAAGCCGCCGCACACCTTGTATGGCTTCGACATGTCGAACGCGCGTAAAACTGCGCGATCGCGATTTGCTGCCGTGAGTCCCACGACCGCCCCGCGTCCCTGCTAAAGTGAATCCCGCCATCGCAGCCGACGATCATGTTGTCTGAGTTCGCCGGATCGATCCAGATCGCGTGGAAGTCCACGTGAATGCGCGTCACCCGATTCGTAACGAAGGTCTTGCCGCCGTCCTCCGAGTACGCCATGTTCACGCCCGCCACCCAGATCCGCTGGTCGTTGTTCGGATCGATCCGCACCTGGCTGAAGTACATTGGCCGCGGATTCGTGTTGCTCATTCTTACCCACGTTTCACCCTTGTCATCGCTCCGATAGAGTCCGGACTCCTCACTCTCCACAAGTGCGTAAACGATTTTCGGGTCGCGGCGATACACATCCAGGCCGATGCGCCCCATCTCTCCCTTCGGGAGCCCATTCGACAATTTCTTCCAGGTCGCTCCCCCATCCGTTGTGCGGTAAATCCCGCTCCCCGGGCCGCCTCCATTGAATCCGAACGGGCTCCGCCGGCGCTGATACGCTGCCGCATATAGCGTGTCCGGATTCATCGGGTCCATGACCAGATCGTTCACGCCGGTATCGGGATTGATGTACAACACTTTTGTCCACGTCTTGCCGCCATCGGTTGTTTTGAAAACGCCCCGCTCTTCATTCGCGCCCCACAGGTGTCCCTGCGCGGCTACATATACCACGTTCGCGTTAGACGGATGAATCACGATGCGCGGGATGTGATGGGTGTCTTGCAGGCCCATGTGCATCCAGGTCTTGCCGCCGTCCGCGGACTTGTAAACTCCATTGCCCCAGGACGAGCTTTGCCGGTTGTTGGCTTCGCCGGTTCCGACCCAAACGACATCCGGTTCCGATTGCTAAACGGTCACGTCGCCGATGGTCGATACGCTCTGGTCATCAAAAACCGGTTGCCGCTGTTGACGGTCTTCCAGACGCCGCCTGACGCAGTCGCGGCATAGACGACGTTGGTGTTACTCTCCACCACCGCGAAATCGTCAATGCGCCCGCCCATGTTCGCCGGGCCGATTTCGCGGAACTTGAGGGCCTTCAGCATGTCGATCTTCGGTCCGTTCTGGGCGAACGCAAGGGCCGAGAAGAAAGCAGCAAGGGTCATGCAGCGTGTCATAGGCTTGTACCCATCCATACCGGTGTAATAACGTTGTCGCGCTATTTCAGTTCCACTTCAGCCCGCGAAGCTGTTCGAGATTGACGTTTCCGCCGCTCAGGACGCAGACAACATTGGAGCCTGCCGGCGCCTCAATCAATCCATGAAGCAAAGCGGCAACCGGCGCCGCCGCGGCGCCTTCCACCACCAACTTGCAGTGGGACATGATCCACAGCATCGCGTCAAAAATGTCAGAGTCCGGTAGCGTCACGATTGCATCGACGTACTGCTGGACGATCCGCAAATTGTGCTCACCAACGCGCTTGACGCGCAGCCCGTCAATGATGCAATCGAGGGTGTCCAGTATGATGACGTGGCCGGCGGCAACGCTCTCTTTCATCCCGGGGGCGCCGGACGACTCGACTCCAATCACGCGTATCCGCGGGTTGTGTGTTTTGAGCGCCATTGCCACGCCGGAGATGAGCCCGCCGCCGCCGATCGGCACGATCACGATGTCCGCCTGGGGAAAGTCGTCGTAGATCTCGAGGCCCATCGTTCCCTGTCCCGCGATGAGCTGGAGGTCATCGAACGGATGAATGACCGTCATGCCGAACTCTTCGGCCAACTGCTTCATCTTGTCATTCGCTTCGTCCCAGATCGTGCCGTGCTGCACGACTTCGGCTCCGTAGGCGCGGGTCGCAGCTACTTTGGAAGGCGTGGCATTCGCCGCCATCACCACTACGGCACGCAGGCCGTGTATCGCAGCCGCCAGGGCGACTCCCTGGGCGTGATTGCCTGCGGACGAGCAGATCACGCCTCGCCGCTTCTGTTCCTCGCTTAGTTGGGGAAACTTGTTGAGCGGTCCGCGAATCTTATACGAGCCGGTGCGCTCGAACATTTCCGCTTTGAGCCGCACTTCGAAGCCCGTACGGCGGCTCAGCAGTCTGGAAGTGAGCAATGGCGTGCGATAGGCGTGTGAAGAAACGCGCCCGCGGGCCTCCTCGAAGTCGCTGGCGTGGATAGTGATAGGCTCGGTTTCGAGCACGAGAATACTCCCCAGCACAGCGTATCAGAATTCCGCGTTCGAGCCGGGCGAAGAGCCGTTGGGAGTAGAATCGACTTACCATGATCCCGCGAACATTGCGTCTCCGTGCGCATTTGCTGCTGTTTGCGGCCGCTGTCCCGGCCTGTCTCCTGTCCGCCCAGAGTGTCCCGAGGGTCACCACCCCTAAAGAGGCGTTCGGATTCAACCTCGGCGACGATTACCATATCGCGAACTACACGAAGCTTGAAGGGTATTGGAAAAAGCTCGCTTCCGAGTCGGATCGTATGAAGCTGGCGGACATCGGACTGACGGCAGAGGGCCGGCATCAGTGGATGGCGATCATCACGTCGCCGGAGAATCATAAGAATCTCGCCCGTTACAAGGACATCTCGCAAAGGCTCGCGCGAGCAGAAGGACTCTCCGACGAGCAGGCGCGCGCGCTGGCCCGCGAGGGCAAGGCGGTTGTCTGGATCGATGGCGGCCTGCATGCAACCGAGACGGTAGGATCCCAGCAGCTCATGGAGATGGTGTACCAGATGGTCAGCCGCACCGATCCCGAAACGATGCGGCTGCTAAACGACGACATTTTGCTGTGCGTGCCCGCCAACCCGGACGGTCTGGAGCTGGTGGCCGACTGGTACATGCGCGAGAAAGATGAAACCAAGCGCACTCTGAACGGTTTGCCGCGACTCTATCAGAAGTACATCGGCCATGACAACAACCGCGACTCGCTCACATCCAACATGCCGGAAACCGCCAACATGAACCGGCAAATGTTCATCGAATGGAACCCGCAGATCATGTACAACCACCATCAGTCGGGACCGGCGGGCGAGGTGGTGTTCATTCCTCCGTTTCGCGATCCGGTGAACCATAATCTGGATCCGCTGGTGACGCTGGGGATTATGGCGGTCGGCACCGCGATGCATGAACGGCTGGTGGCGCAAGGCAGGAGTGGGTCCGGGATGCGCACGCAAGCCAACTATGACGGCTGGTGGGACGGCGGCATCCGCAATACAGCGACGTATCACAACACCATCGGTATTCTGACGGAGATCATCGGAAATCCGGCGCCCATGGAGATTCCGCTGATCCCGGAGAAGCAGTTGTACATCAGCGATCTGCCCCTGCCGGTCGCACCGCAAGTATGGCACTACCGGCAGTCGATCGATTACGAAATGGAAAATAATCGCGCCATCCTCGACTACGCTTCGCGAAACCGCGAGACTCTGCTCTACAACATCTATCGTATGGGGATGAACTCCATCCAAAGGGGCAGCGAGGATTATTGGACGATCACCCCGAAGCGTATCGACGCTCTGAGGGAAGCGGCCGCAAGCATGCAGGGTCCGGGACGCCGCCCGGCACAGGCAGCAGTGGCCGGAGGGGATGCGCCGTCCGGACCCGGCGGCTTCGGAGCAGCCGTTCCTTCCGAGCTTTACGAAAAGATTTTGCACGATCCCAAATTGCGGGATCCGCGAGGCTACATCATTCCGTCGGATCAGCCGGACTTCGCGACGGCGACCAAGTTTGTCAACTGTTTGCTCAAGAGTGGGATTACGGTGATGAACGCCAGCGAGGCGTTCCGGGCTGCCGGCAAGACCTACCCGGCGGGCTCGTATGTCGTGAAAACCGCGCAGTCCTTCCATCCCTTCGTCCGCGACATGTTCGAGCCGCAAGACCATCCGCACGATGCAGCATATGCGGGCGGCCCGCCGATTCCGCCCTATGACATCGCCGGATGGACATTGGCGATGCAGATGGGCGTGCAGTACGACCGCATCCTCGACGGTTTCGAAGGACCTTTCGTCAAGCTGAACGGATTACAGGATCCGCCGCCCGGCTCGATCGTCGGGCCATCCGGCCCGGCGGGGTTTCTGATCACCCATCGCATGAACAACTCCTTCGTGCTGGTGAATCGGTTGCTCAAGAGCGATGTCGAAGTCTACTGGATGAAGACCGCGCTGAAAGCCGACGGCCAGGAGCTCGGCACGGGCACGATCTGGGTGCCGGCGTCCTCCGCCGCGCTCCCAGTGTTGCAGAAAGGCGCGAGGGAGCTGGGTATCACGGTCCACGCGGTCGCGAGGGCGCCCGGCGGCGAGGCATTCAAGATCAAACCGGTCCGCATCGGCCTTTACGATCAATATGGCGGGTTGATGCCATCCGGCTGGACGCGTTGGCTGTTCGAGCAATTTGAGTTTCCGTTCGAGCTGGTCTATCCTCAGACGCTCGATGCCGGAAATTTGAAGAGCAAGTTCGATGTCCTGGTGTTCACGGACGGAGCTCTGCGGCGGGGAACCGGCGGGCGGGGCGGCGGCCGTGGCGGATTCACGCAGATCGATCCGCAATCCGTTCCCGAGGAGTTCAGGGGCTGGATTGGAAGAATCACCGAAGAAAAGACCATGCCGCAGATCAAGCAGTTTGTCGAAGCCGGCGGATCGATAGTAACCGTGGGAAGCTCGACCGGCATGGCGGAACTGCTCGGAGTGCCGCTGTCGAATTATCTGGTCGAGAAAGGCCCCGACGGCAAGGATCGCCCGTTGCCCCGCGATAAATTCTATATTCCCGGATCGCTCATCCGGACGACAATAGACAACACCAACCCGCTCGCCTTTGGAATGCCGGACAAGGTAAGCGTATTCTTCGATAACAGTCCGGTGTTCAAACTGTCGCCGGGCGCCAAACTCAAGAACACTTCCGCGGTGGCCTGGTTCGACGGCCCTAATACTCTCGAGAGCGGCTGGGCATGGGGCCAGCAGTATCTCGATGGCGGGACCGCCGTGGCTGACGCCAAGATCGGCGAAGGAAAGGTGTTCGTGATGGGTCCGGAGGTGACCTTCCGCGGCGAGCCGCACGCTACTTTCAAATTCCTGTTTAACGGCATCTTCTACGGCAGCGCCCAGTCCACTGCACTACACTGAATCAAATCTACGCCGCATCCAATCAGGACATTGGCGCGTCTAATCAGCAGTGCGAAGAAGGACCTTAGTTGGAAGCGGGCTCGGAATCGGTGGGCTGGCGGTGTTCGCATATCGCGCCGCGCCCGAACTTTGGCGGCGCGTTGCGGAGGATGTGAGGCGCCCGGTCGAGCGTGTGGCCCGGAAACCGCGGCTCAGCGCGTGGCCGCAGCGAGGACTGCATGCAGCCTGGATCGGGCATAGCACGGTTGTCATCGGGATCGATGGGTTTACCATCGTTACCGATCCTGTATTTAGTACTCGCATCGGCCTCAATTTCGGACCCGTCACGCTGGGAATCAAGCGGCTGGTCGAGCCCGCGATGCCGCTTGCGGAACTGCCGTCTCCCGACCTGATACTGCTCTCGCACGCGCACATGGATCACTTCGACCTTCCGAGTCTGCGTCGCCTGGAGAGCCGCGGAGCCACAGTGGTCACGGCGTCAAACACGAGTGATCTCCTGCGGGTGAGCCGTTACGGCGCCGTTCGCGAACTGAGGTGGGGCGAAGCAGCACGAGTGGGTCCGGCGACCGTCCGGGCGCTCGAGGTCAGGCATTGGGGGGCCCGCATCCGGAGCGATACCTACCGCTCTTACAACGGGTATGTGATCGAAGCCGGGCGTTACCGCGTCTTATTCGGCGGTGACACGGCATACACGGATTTGTTCCGGCAGGTGCGCTCCTCGAAAGCGGTGGATCTGGCGATCATGCCGATCGGCGCGTATGATCCATGGATTCGCGCGCACTGCAGTCCGGAACAAGCATTATTGATGGCGAATCACGCCGGAGCCGAATTCGTGTTGCCGGTACATCACCGGACCTTCGAGTTGAGCCGCGAGCCGCTTGCTGAACCGATGGAGCGGCTGCTGCGAGCGGCCGGTTCAGACCAACAGCGGATTTGCATCCGCGACTTCGGACAAGAGTTTCACTCGAGCTAAGTCGCGCGCCGGCGGGAGGTGATCACCGCTGTGTTCATGCCGATTGTGTTCAGCCCGCCGAAAAAACGGGCATGC
>QHXU01000050.1:29453-29928 GCA_003223065.1 Acidobacteriota bacterium
CGCGGCTTGCTCGTGAATGACGCCGAGTTGCATCCAGATCACCTTTGCGCCGGCCGCGATCGCTTCTTCAACAATCTCCGGTACCGCGGACGATTCGCGGAAAATATCCACCACTTCAACAAGTCCGGGAATCGCGGCGAGCGAGGGATAAGACTTGCGACCCAGAACTTCCGATTCGCGCGGGTTCACCGGAATGACATCGTAGCCCTCGGAGATCAGGTAAATGGCAGCAAAATGGCTCGGGCGGAACGGATTCGAGGACAGTCCCACCATGGCAATGCGGCGGTAGCGCTCCAGGATGCGCAACCGGTCGTGCGCCGTGGTGGCGAAGCGGCTGTGATTGACGGGCGAATTGCCACCCACACCGTCCGGAAGCGAATCGGCGAAAGAAATCGCGCATTGGTTCATGCGCCGGCTCTCCAGCCATCATCGCGCAGTACTGAGCGGGGCGCGATCATGAACTTTCGGCTCGTTG
>QHXU01000050.1:30049-30496 GCA_003223065.1 Acidobacteriota bacterium
GCGAGTTTTTCCTCGGTCGTCAATTGCTGATGCGTCGTGGATGCCGGGTGGATCACCAGACTTTTTGCGTCGCCCACGTTCGCCAGGTGCGAAAACAATTGGAGAGTCTCGATAAAGCGCCGGCCCGCATCGAGCCCTCCCTGGATGCCGAACGTGAGGATTCCGCCGGCGCCAAGCGGAAGGTAGCGCTCCGACAAGCCGCGATAGCGGCTGGATGCCAGACCCGGATAATTGACCCACGCTACCCCGTCATGGAGTTCGAGAAACTGTGCCACGGCAAGAGCGTTTTTCGAATGGCACTCCATGCGGAGCTTCAGCGTTTCCAGTCCCTGCAGGAACAGGAACGAGTTGAACGGGCTGAGCGCCGGGCCAAAGTCCCGCAGCCCTTCGACGCGCGCCTTCATGATGTACGCGAAATCTCCGAAAGTTTCGTAAAACCGGATGCCG
>QHXU01000280.1 GCA_003223065.1 Acidobacteriota bacterium
CCTTCACCGGCGCGGCGCGCGAATTGACGGAAGCCCTCATCGTGAACCCGTTTGCAGTTGACGAGATGGCGCAGGCCATCCATCACGCCCTTAACATGCCTGCCGCGATCCGCCGGCGCCGGATGAACAAGATGCGAGCGGCCGTCTCAGCCAATAACGTTTACCGGTGGGCAGGCAAGATGATACTCAGCCTCGCAGGGATTGAGATCGGTGAAGCGGCGGACAGGCCGCCGGAGATAGACGAATCGTGCGCCCTGGCGGGGACTGCATCATGAAACGTCCGCCCGCGCTACTGGTGAGCGGCGGCGGTGGTGGGATGCAGGCGTTTCAGTTTCAGCACTTGTTTCTTGCCGTCCGGCACGATTGGAATGACTTCGATCTCCATCGAGTCGCCCGGCTGTGAAGCGGCAAATCTACGTTTCACCACTTCGGACCCTCTTGTCTCCAGTTGCACGAGCTTCGGGCCGCTAAACCACAGTGATATTTTCGCCTCCCGCCCGGCATCCTTCCCTTCACATTCGCGCCCCATCGTATTGCACTCGAAGTCGGCAACTTGCCGATCGTTTTCCGAATAGGCGATATGGAGCGCGTCGCCCTTGTTTTCAAGGACCCAAACCGACCCCGCATCCTTATCGGCTCCGTTCTCCAGCTGCCAGGTGCCCATCAGGTTTGCTCGGGCGGATACATCGTCCCCGAACGTCGTCGCGCTGAAAAGCGCGGCAACCCAGATTGCTAGACGCATGCGCATTTCGTCCACCTCCTCGCGCCCTGTTTCGCCGGGCGCCGAGATCTGATTCCATACAAACAGAACGGTTCCCAATCCACCATCCCAAAAACGCACCAGATTCGTGCCAATTGAGGTCGTGCCTACTACGGTCAATCCGTTTCGGTACCAATGAAACGGGCGACTATCGCGGTTGTTTGCTCCCACTGGCGGGCTTCTTTTTGAATCTGTTTCCGGCCCGCGCGCGTGAGGCTATAGTACTTGGCGCGTCGATTGTTCTCCGAAACGCCCCATTCGGAAGAAATATAGCCTTCCTGCTCCAGTTTGAGGAGCGCCGGATAGAGCGTCCCGTAATTCACCGACAACAGGTCGCCGCTGGTCTGCTCGATGCGCCGGGCAATGCCGTAACCGTGCAGCGGGCCCATCGTTTCGAGAGTCTTGAGGACCATCAGCGCAAGGGTCCCTTGCCAAACGTCGGACTTGCCGGGCATAACCGCCAATCTCAGCGTGACACACACTCCTATTGGAACGCAATATGAGCGCCTATAAGGTCTTTCCAGTGCCGGTACACCATCGCCAGGGGAAGCCCCATGACGTTGAAGTAACAGCCTTCAATGCGATCGACAAACTTGGATGCAAGACCCTGGATAGCGTACCCGCCTGCTTTATCCATCGGTTCGCCGCTCGCGACGTAATCATCGACTTCCCGCTGGTTGAGCGCGACGAAGTGTACTCGCGTCACTTCGCTGTCGGCGGTCGCGCCGGCAGCATGGCGCAGGCAGATGCCTGTTATCACGCTGTGATCGCGCCCGGAGAGAGAGCGCAGCATCACCCGAGCATCCGCCTCATCCACGGGATTTTCGAGCACGCGTTCGTCCAGCACCACCACCGTATCCGCGCCCAGCACGACTTCGTTCGCACGCTGCCAGGCTGCTTCGGCCTTGGCCCGCGCGAGCCTCGTGACGTAGTCGCGAGGCGTTTCCCCGGAAAGGCGCACCTCCTCGACCGGCCTGGATCGCACGGTGAATCGGAAGCCGGCGGTCCTCAGCAACTCGCGCCGGCGCGGCGATTGGGATGCGAGAATCAATTCGGGCGTCGTCACCTGTCTGTTGTAACACGCCAACGTGATACAATCGAACTTCCCCCGGCACCAAACACCATGGAACGCGCCGGCCGTCTCCTCGGAAAATTGAAGCTTTCGCCTGAATTGGCCGATCCCGAGTCACGCGCATGCGCCGCTTGGGCTCCCGCCGCGGGAAAGAAAATCGCAGAGCACACACGGGCCAGGGCTTTGGTGCGGGGCGCCCTGGTGGTTGAAGTCGAGGATCAGGTCTGGCAACGCCAGCTCTCGACATTGCGTCACTTTCTGCTGCGCAATCTGACCGAAATGCTGGGCGAGCAACTCGTCACTGAGCTCGATTTTCGTCCCATGCCCAAGCGCATGATGCCGCAACGGGCTGAAAAGGCGCGGCCGGCGGAAGGCATCGCGGACCCCGTTCTCGAGATGCTGTACAAGCGGTCGCGAAAAAAGGGAACGGCGTGAAGATTACGGAGCAGGAAGTCCGGCGCGTCGCGGAACTGGCGAACCTCGCTCTCCGCGACGATGAGATCGGCCGGATGGCTCACGATCTGGACGAAATTCTCACGCATATCGACAAGCTGAACGAGCTGGACGTCAGCAGCGTGGAGCCGATGGCTCAGGTGCTCTACGACGCCGGGGAGACCGCCACACTACGCGAGGACCGGGAGCAGCCGACGCTCGACAACGCGGTTGTCATGGCAAACGCGCCTCTGGCGGGCCACGGGTTTTTCAAAGTGCCGAAAGTGATCGAACGATGAATGGAGCGCTCAAGGAACACACAATCGACTCCATTCGCTCCGGTCTCCTGCAACACAAATTCAGCGCGGAAGAGCTGGCGCGCCATGCGCTCGCGCACGGCGCTGAGGAGAATCCCAAGACCAACGCCTATCTAACGTTTTCGGCGGAAAGAGCGCTCGGTGGAGCGCGCGCCGTGGACGCAAAAATCGCCAGGGGGGAAGATCCGGGACCGCTGGCCGGCGTGCCGGTCGCCGTGAAAGATGTGATTGTCACGCGTGGAGTGCGCACCACCTGCGGCTCGCGGCTGCTCGCCAATTACATCCCTCCTTACGACGCGACGTCGGTAGTCCGCCTGGAGCAGGCGGGCGGCGTGATCCTCGGCAAGACCAACTGCGACGAGTTCGCCATGGGATCGTCGAACGAGAACTCGGCGTTTGGACCGGTGCGAAACCCCGTGGCGCCGGACCGCGTGCCGGGGGGCTCGAGCGGAGGGTCGGCGGCTGCCGTGGCGCAGGGCACGGCCGTGCTCGCCCTTGGATCGGACACGGGCGGCTCGATCCGGCAGCCGGCCTCGTTCTGCGGTGTCACCGGTGTCACACCCACTTACGGCCGCGTATCACGTTACGGGCTGACGGCGTTTGCCAGCTCGCTCGATCACATTGGGCCGCTGGCGCGCACCGTGCGGGATGCAGCCAGGCTGCTGCAGGTGATCGCCGGCCGCGATGAGATGGATTCCACCTCCGCATTCGCTCCGGTTCCCGACTACATTGCGGCCCTCGACGGCAACGTGCGGGGCATGAAACTCGGATTACCGCGCGAGTACTTCGAAGGATCGGAAAGCGAAACGCGCACGCTGATTCTGGACGCCGTCGAGGTGCTGAAAAAACTCGGTTGCGAAGTGCGCGAAATTCGCCTGCCGCATACTCCCTACGCCGTCGCTTGCTACTACATTATCGCCACGGCCGAAGCGAGCTCCAATCTGGCGCGCTACGACGGGGTCCGCTACACGACTCGCGCCGCATCCGCGGCCACCCTATCCGACATGTACCGCCTGACCCGCAACGAAGGTTTCGGCGCCGAGTGCAAGCGGCGCATCATGCTCGGAACCTACGTGCTGAGCGCCGGTTACTACGACGCCTACTATCTCAAAGCGCGCTCATCGCCCGCGATTACGCTCAGGCCTTCGAGGAGGTGGATGCAATCGTGGGTCCGGTCTCGCCCTTTCCGGCGTTCAAGCTCGGCGAAAAGGTGGACGACCCCATCCAGATGTACCTGTCCGACATTTTTACGATCACCGGCGACCTGGCTGGCGTCCCATGTATGAGCGTTCCTTGTGGATCTACCTCCGCGGGTTTGCCGGTCGGATTGCAAATATTGACGCGTCACTTCGATGAGACGGCCATGTTCCGGCTGGCCGACGCTTATGAACGGGCTACTTAAAAGGAAGGAGAATCGCAATGCCATTTACACTGCCTGCTTTGCCATACCCCTCCGATGCGCTGGAACCGCACATCGACAAGATGACCATGGAAATCCACCATGGCAAACATCACAACGCGTATGTGACGAACCTCAACAAGGCTCTTGAGTCCGCGCCGGCGCTGGCAAGTAAGAGCCTGGAAGAGTTGCTGGCTAACAATTGCGCCATCGTTCCCGAATCCATCCGGACCGCCGTGCGCAACAATGCCGGCGGCCACGCCAACCATTCGATGTTCTGGCTGATCATGGGGCCGAAAGCGGGCGGCACTCCGGAGGGGAACCTGGCGTCCGCGATCAACTCCACCTTCGGGAGTTTCGATGCGCTCAAGGAAAAGTTCTCGGCGGCGGCGGCAGGACGCTTCGGATCTGGCTGGGCGTGGTTGTTGAAGACCAGCTCAGGTCTCGAAATCAGCTCGACGGCGAATCAGGATTCCCCTCTGATGGAAGGCAAGTTTGCGGTCATCGGGCTCGACGTTTGGGAGCACGCCTATTATCTGAAGTATCAGAACCGCCGGCCGGAGTACATCGCGGCGTGGTGGAACGTTGTGAACTGGAAGGAAGCCGAGAAACGTTTCAACGCCGGGAAGTAGCCGGTCAGTATTTCGGCACTCGCGGGTCGACCTTATCGCTCCAGGCCACAATTCCGCCCTTCATGTTTTTCACCTTGCGGAATCCGGCCTGCCGGAGAAAGTCGCAGGCCTTTGCGCTGCGCACGCCGCTCTTGCAATGGGCGACGATTTCGATCGCGCTGTCCAGCTCATGGACGCGCTTGGGCAGCTCGCCGAGCGGAATCAGCCTTGCGTAGGGGATGTTGCAGATCTGGTATTCGTGAGGCTCGCGCACATCGATGAGCAGGAAGCGATCGCCGCGATCGATTTTCTTTTTCACGTCCACCGGATCGATTTCACCCTGGGCAAGGCCCGGCTCAGGAGCCGGCTGGTGCTGCGGGATCCCGCAAAACTGTTGATAGTCGATCAGCTTGGTGATCGTGGGATGATCTCCGCAGGCCGGGCACTCCGGGCTCTTCCGCAGCTTCAACTCGCGGAAACGCATCGCCAGCGCGTCGTAAAGCAGCAGCCGGCCGACCAGCGGGTCGCCCGCACCCAGGATCAGCTTCACCGCTTCGGTCGCCTGCACCAGTCCGATCAGTCCCGGAAGAATACCGAGCACGCCTCCTTCGGCGCAACTCGGCACCAGTCCTGGAGGCGGCGGTTCCGGATAAAGGCACCGGTAGCACGGCCCGCCCGGATACGCGAACACCGTCGCCTGGCCTTCGAAGCGGAAAATCGAGCCATACACGTTCGGCTTCTTGAGTAGCACGCACGCATCATTCACCAGATAGCGCGTGGGGAAATTGTCGGTGCCGTCGACAACCAGGTCGTAGCCGGAGAGAATCTCAAGCGCGTTTTCGCTCGAGAGCGCGACCTCGTACCGGTCGATCTGAACATTGGGATTAATGTCGCGCATCCGCTCCGAGGCCGAATCGAGTTTCTTGCGCCCCACGTCCTTGGTCCCGTGAATCACCTGGCGCTGCAGGTTGGTGAAATCGACAACGTCGAAATCCACCACTCCGATACGTCCGATCCCCGCCGCCGACAGGTACAGCCCGAGCGGCGCGCCCAAGCCTCCCGCGCCAACCAGGAGCACCTTCGCATTTTTCAGCTTCAACTGCCCTTCGATGCCGACTTCGGGCATGATCAGGTGCCTGCTGTGACGCAGGATTTCGTCGTTCGAAAGTGTCGCCGGCGGAGTGGCCACGCCCGTCGAGCCACCGGCGATGCTAGGCACAATCGAAAGCGTATCATTCGAAGCCACCGAGGTCGCTTCTTTCTTCAAATACCGGATATCTTCGTCGTTCAGATACACGTTAACGAAGCTGCGCAGCTTGCCCTCGTCGTTGTAGATCTGTTTGCGCAAATCGGGATACTGGGTCGTTAGCGCGCCGAGCACTTCTGCCACGGTCGCGCCGGTCAGCTCCACCGAATCGCGTTTGTCGGCGTATTGGCGCAGTGGTGTAGGAATCAAGACTTTGGCCATATCAATTCTTCTTTCTCCGCGGCGGTCTGATCGGCGTTCGGCAGGAAGCTGGCCGCGTGGTCGAACTTTCCGCCCTTCACCGATAGTACGACGAAAGAATACCAGGGGCACGAGTTCTCGAGGTCGGTTTTCGAGAAGTAGGCGTCGCAGTCCGGGTGCGAGTGAAAGATGCCGATCAAATCCAGACCGGTTTCCCTGGCCCGGCGCTCGGCCGCGAGCAAATCCTCCGGCCGCAGCTCATAGCGCGAGCCCTGCCCGCCCGCGTATGCATTCTCCATCGGTATAGCCGCGCTAACGTGCTTCGATCCATCATCGATGCGCCCGATCATTGCGCCGCAACATTCGTTGGGAAACTTGGCTTCGGCGTGGGCCACCATCGCGTCCCAGGCCGCCTTATCGATTCTGATCATCTTCGTGGGGCCGGCTTCAGCCGGCATCCGGGCTCTGGTTATTCGTTCCAGAACGGCTCGCTCAAGTACTTGGTGGCGCCGTCCGCAAGCACAGTGACGATCACGCCACGGCCGCCCTCCGCCACCAGACGCCGTGCAATCTCTCGCGCCGCATGCACGTTGGCTCCCGAAGACATACCCACCAACAGGCCTTCGTTCCGGCCCAGCCAGCGCGTCATACCATAGGCGTCTTCCGTCTCAATCCACAGATTATCATCGGCGAGCGTGGCGTCATAGATGCCCGGCACGATCGCGCTCGGCATGTGCTTCAATCCTTCCAATCCGTGGAACCCCGAGGAGGGTTGTGCCGAGACGCACTGCACACCCGGCAGTTCACGTTTGAGCCGCCGTGACGTTCCCATGAACGTGCCGCTGGTGCCCATGCATGCGACGAAATGCGTGATCGAGCCGCCGGTCTGTTCGAGCAGCTCAAGCGCCGTCCCGTCATAATGAGCTCTCCAGTTTGCTGGATTGTTGTACTGGTCCGGATAAAAATAGCGCTCAGGATCAGCCTCATATATCTGACGGCAAAGGCGAATCGCGCCGTCCGAACCCTCGCCCGGGTCGGAAAACACCATTTCAGCACCGTAAGACTTTAAGATCTGCTGCCGCTCGTGCGACGCGTTCCCCGGCAGGCACAGCTTCACTTGATAACCTTTGATCGCGCCCACCATCGCATAAGCGATCCCGGTATTCCCGCTGGTGGCGTCCAGGATTGTGTGATCCGGCCGCAGCCGTCCGGTACGCTCGCCATCCAGGATCATGTTCAACCCGGCCCGGTCCTTTACCGACCCGCCGGGGTTGAAAAACTCCGCCTTTCCATACACTTCAACGCCAGGGAACTCGGCGTCCAGCTTGGCCAGCCGGAGTAGCGGGGTGTTGCCGATCTGCTCCAGCAGCGACGTCTTAGACACCACGTCCGGTTTAGGGATAGCGATAGCCATGGTTTCGGTATTACCTCAATTGTGGAGTATCACCTCAAACTCTGTCAAGATTGGGGAGATCGCTTCCTCCCCACCTGTATTAGAACGTTATCTTGGCCGCTAGTTGCAGAATTCTCGGATCGAAGGTGTCGGAGCGGGCAAGAAAGTTGGTTGTGGGCGTGAAAACCCGTGTCGCCGCGGCGAAATTGTACTGCCCCGTCACGATCGAGCTATAGTTGGCCCGATTGGTGATATTGAACCCTTCAAAAATCAGGCGCAGCTTGGCCCGCTCACGGATCCCGATCTCCCTGCTTACACGGAGGTCGACGTCTGCGAAGTTCGGGCCGTTGATCGTATTGCGCCCCACAAAAGGCGGGCGGTCTGTCCGGCTGTTCCCGTCGTTGTTTACATCGCCCCCGACGCTGGCTGTATAAGGCCGGCCGCTCTGCACGGCCGTGATCAGCGAGACCTGATACCCGCTCAGCAGTCCGCGCGCCACGGCGTTCTTTAGCGAGTGCGCGTAGTTGATGTCCCAGACTCCGGAAAGTACGAACCGGTGCCGGATATCGGCGTTCCCGCGCCCGCGCTCCAGGTTGGGCGCCAACGTGTCTTGCGCATTCTTGGCATCGTCGGTGCCGACAACCACCGAGGTGAAGTCCGGATCGTCATCAATGACTTTGGAGAACGTGTACGCGGCGTTCATCTGGAAGCTTTGGGAGAAACGCTTCTGGAATTGCATGAACCCTCCGTGATAAATGGAATCGGCGGCGCTGTCAAACAGGCTGATGCGGCCGAAGTTCGGATTCAGGCGTCCGGGATGGCGGAAGAACGTCAGGGGAGTGCCGTCCGCCAGTGTTCCCGCGGTTGCCACCTCCGGAAGAAGGTTGATGTCGCGCGTTAGAGTCAGGTGCTCGCCGCGAACCCCCAGATACCCGAGCGTAACGCTGTAATCCCTCCCGAGCTGCCGCTCCAGGTTGAAGCTCCACTGGTGCGTGAGCGGTTGCACGTAATTTGGCGCGAAGACATAGATATCCGGGATCCGGCTGGCCGGCGGCGGAGACGAAAAGACGCTCGGGTAGGCGGGGAAATTCGCGTTAAGCGTGAACGTCTGCACCTGGATCCCGTTTTGCGTGATCGCCGTACCGGTCAGAATCGATGGCGTTCGGCCGTAATAGATGCCGTAGCCGCCGCGCATCACGGTGCGTCCGCTTTGGTCGAGCTTGTAGGCGAATCCAAAACGCGGGGCGAAGTTGTTCTCGTCGTAATTGATCCGGCTGGTGTCGAGACCGAGCGAAGCCAGACCCGGATCGGGATTCTTCACCAACGGCTGTGCGTAGCGGAACAGGTCGTAGCGGACGCCGTAGTTCAGCGTCAGGCGGCCCGTGACGCGCCAGCTATCCTCTGCATAAAACGCAAACTCGTTCACATTCGGCTGGGAAAGCGGCCCTTTCGTGTTGGCGCCGGCAAACGCCTGCGTGAAACTGAACGGGAGCTTGTTTGCGAAATCGTCGTAGCTGTTGAACGTATACGATCCACTGAAATTTCCCGGGAAGAAGTTGTCGATCTTCTGGAAATCGAAGTCGAGCCCCACCTTGTAGGAATGCTTGCCCTGCACCCAGGCCACGCTCTCCGCCCACTGATACGTCTTCGCGTTCGTGTAACGCGGGCTGAAGCTGTTCCGCCCGAACTGCAGCACGGTAGTGCCGCTTTGCCGGATCACTGTCTCGGGGTCAGTGGAGTTGGCTTGGCCCGGTTCGTTGTCACGCGTGAAAACGAATCGCGATTCGAGCACGCCTCGCGTCCCCAGCACCAACGTGTGATTTCCGGCAATGTTGTCGGTGGTGACATTGCTATTGCCTGTATGTTCCGCCGCGCTGGCTGGACCGCCGTTTTCGAAATTGACTCCCTTAAAGCGGTTGGCATTATAGCGCACGCTCAGCCGCTGGTTGTTCGACAGGTTCCAGTCGGCCTTGCCGAGATAAACATCGTTATTGAGGCTTTGAGGATAAGTCGTGAGATACTTCTGCAGCTGCTGCACCGTCTGCTGGCCAAGCGTATCGCTCGCGGTCGGCAACACCTGTAGGAAGACCGTGTTCGGCGCCGTGTTGCGCTGTCCATCGTAATCGAAGAAGAAGAACAGCTTGTTCTTCACCACCGGCCCGCCGATATTCCCGCCGAATTGGTTGAAGTGATACGGAGCCTTGGGCAGACGGCGCTGGTTGCGGATCCAGGTATTGGCGTTGAGCGCCTTATCGCGATAGAACTCGAAGATGGTTCC
>QHXU01000250.1:0-2951 GCA_003223065.1 Acidobacteriota bacterium
CGCTGCAACTGTATCAGCTTGCGATTCCGTCACCCCAACCGCCGCCGGGAAGTTTCGACAAAGACGCCGCCGAGCGCGGAGACGAACTTTTCAGCGGCAAAGCAAAATGCAATAACTGCCATGTTGAACCGCTATGGACGGACGCCGGGTGGAACGCGCATACGCCCGCCGAAATCTGTATCGACTCCTTCCAGTCTGACCGGGCGCCTGATCACATTTACCGAACCTCCCCGATCGGCGCCCTGTTCACGCATACAAAAGGCGGTTTCTATCATGATGGCCGGTTCGCGACCCTGTTAGATGTGGTGAACCATTACGACCGTTGTATGAGCTTGGGCCTGACCGGCGCGGAAAAGAGCGACCTGATCGAGTACTTGAAGAGCTTGACCTTCTGATCGCCTGACGGGCGCGCCGAGTGTTCGCAAATTGGTCCGACGACGACCCGCACTCCAACCAGACCTGCGATTCGAGGGAACAAATTCCCGGAATCCGGCGTTTACAATATTATTGAGTTCCATATATCCGTCAAGCCTCGCGCAGCGGCGGACCCGGGTTTCCGTGAGACCAAGACCCGCAATCGTACGAATTCTCTGGGCGATCACTTTTTTATTAGTGCTGATCGGAGTGGCGACCGTGATCCGGAGAGCGCTGCATCTTTCTGCTCCCGCGCTTTCGCCGCCAAACTTTCCGGAAGCCTCGGCACTGGATGAAGGTTTTGACCGGCATCCGCGGTTAACGATGTTCCACATAATTCCCGGGCTGCTGTTCATGGTGCTGGGTCCTCTCCAGTTTGTCCGGACGCTGCGAAACAGCAGGCCGAGGCTGCACCGTTGGACCGGGCGCGTGGTGATTGCTTCGGGCGTGATCATCGGCAGCACAGCACTGGTGATGGGCCCCAAAATGCCTATCGGCGGCGCCAACGAGACAGCGGCGACGACGTTCTTCGCGATCGTCTTTCTGTTCGCGCTGCTCAAGGCATTTCTGTCTATCCGGCAGGGAAAGGTTGCCGTGCACCGGGAATGGATGATCAGGGCGTTTGCGATTGGATTGGCGGTGGCCACGATCCGGCCCATCGTGGGAGCGTTCTTTGCGACCCGAAGCCTTACGCATTTGACACCTCACGACTTTTTTGGGACAGCGTTTTGGCTTGGTTTCACAATGCACTTGATCGCCGCGGAGATCTGGATCAACTACACGAGACCCCAATTGCGGTTGAAAGAAGACGCGGCGGGTCCGGCGACGAGGGTTCTCGCGGCGCAGCGGCGTTCAGAGCTTTAGAATCTGTTAACTCACGACCAGATAACGGTGGGGGCGGCTTCAGCGCCGAACAACTGCTGGACAGCAGGCTAGAACGTANNTATACCTTTCAGTGAAACCTAAGGAGAGTTGCTCGCCTACTGGATCTGGTGACTTTTCAGCCAATCCAATTCCCGCTTCTCCAAGGCTTGCTCATATTCCAGCTCCGCGTTTTCCCCCGCAACGTTAAGAGGATCCATCTCGTCCGCATATTTGGGAATTTTCCTGTACTCAAGGCCATCCAGAATTTGCAGGGCCATTTCATTCAGCTTTTGGGAGGAAAGCGCGAATGCCTGCGCCCCCATAGCCGCGCTGGCCAATCGTGGCGCACCAAAGTAGCCCGGCCATCCCTCGACCTTGGCAATCCGAACCAGGTCAGCAAAGTTCTTCCCCGTTAGAGATCCGGCTGCCCGGTAATCCGGAGGGACGAACTCGGGACGCAGAAAGAGAATTTCACTTTGCTCTTCCGCTCCAGCGTGTACGGTGAACCCGTCCTCCTCACGTTCCTTACTGGAAAATACTTTTTCCTCGATGCCGCAGCACAAGAAAACAGGTTTCAACCCGAACAGATGCACCATAGTGCCGCCATAGACATCGTGGAAATAATCCGAAGCCTGGTTGAGCGCTTTGTGGTGGTTTGGCGCGCCATGATTGTGAACGAGGAATATCCACCGAAAACCCTGTTCTCCGAGTTCGTTGGCCAAGTCCATGTAAATCGCGCGCAGGGTGGCCATACGAATGGGATAGCTTCCGGGGAAGATCCGCTTGCCCCCAATCGTATTGGCGGGATCGCTGCCCAGCGGAATTTGGGGGAATAGGAGGACCGTCCAGCCAGGTCTGGCGACAATGGCCTTCGCCAACTGCTGTGTGTATGCATCGATCGCATAGCCATCGGTATAGGAAGGAAGATAGGGTCCGTGTTCTTCCAAAATTCCCCCTGGAATCAAGACCACAGTCTTTCGAAGATCCAGGGCCTGGATTTGCCGCGTGTTCATTTCGCCGATCCTCAGGACCTGCGCAGCAACTTGCTGGCTCAAAGACATCAAGCCAGCTAACAGTATTCCAGCGGCGGAAAAATGCTGACATCGTTTCATTCGTTGCTCCCCACTTTCCATGATTCGATCTTCTGGAACAGCGTTCCGGCCTTCAAGCAAACACTAAGGAAGCTTCCCTATTGCCGGCGTGAGCAGGCTCAGGATCGTGGTAATCAGAAAGTTAAGGCACAGGGCCACGAACCCAGCGCTCCAGCCGAAGAAGGGGTCCTGGTGGGTGAGGATGAGGAAGGCGACGGTGGCGACTCCCGCAATCATGCCGGCGAACACCCCAGGCATCGTGACACGCTTCCAATAGAGACCCAGCACCACGCCTGGGAAGAATTGCGTCACGCCCGCGTAGCCCAGCAGAAGAAGAGATACGAGCGTGGTGGAGCTGTAGATGGCGAAGTAGAGGCTAATGAGGCTGAGCACCACGACCATTGCGCGTGCCAGTTTGGCAACCTGATCGTCCGTCATCGCCGGCGCAAAGATGGGCCGATAGAAATTCTTGGCGAACAGTGTGGCTGCGGTCAAAATGAAAATTGCAGCGGGCACCATGGCAGTGAGCGCGCCAGCTCCGCCGATGACGCCCAGGAGCCCGGCGGGGAAGCTCGCGCGGAC
>QHXU01000250.1:2973-9482 GCA_003223065.1 Acidobacteriota bacterium
ACCGCTGTGAAGCCGGCGAAGAAGACGAAGGCGAGCGTGATGGTATAGAGAGGCATCACGACAGCGTTGCGGCGCAAGGTATCGCCGCTTTTCGCGGTGAAGGCCGCCCCGAACGTGTGTGGCCACATGTAGAAACCCAGTGAAGTCAGAAGAACCGTCGAGATGTACCAGGTATGGCCCAAGTTGGCGGTGGCGCCGGGCATGGTCAGGTGTAGCGGCCGGGCATGCGCCAATGCGGCGAACATGGGGCCGATGCCTCCGTAGTGGATGTACGGTATACCGATGCCGATGGAGAGCGCCGCGAAGACCATCAACACATCCTTCAGAACGCTGACCCAGGCCACTGCGCGGACGCCGCTGGCAAAAACGAATGCCGCCAGCAGGACGACCGAGATCACCATAGCGGGAGTACGGCCGATACCATCGAAGCTGGCGATGGAGACGATAATACCGAGTCCCGTGAGCTGGAGCTGCAAGTAAGGAACAAGGAAGGCGACACCAACGACGCACACAAATGCGGCGAGATATTTGTTGCCGTAGCGCAGGGTGAAGAAGTCGGATTGGGTCTGCAGCCCGTACTTCCGGCCCATCTCCCAGATCTGCGGGAGGATAAAGAACGAGACAACGTAGGCCAGCGTGAGGTAGGCCATGATGTACAGGGTTGGGCCGCCGCGGGAATAGGCCCAGCCGCTGGCTCCCAGAAAGGAGAACGTGGTGTAAACTTCGCCGGCCATCAGCAGGTACATCAGCACGGCGCCGAAACCGCGGCCGCCAACGGTCCACTGTTCCAGATTCATCTTCTTGCGAACTCCGGCCAGGAAGGCAATGGCGGCGCCGAGCGCGACGATCGCGAAGATCGTCGTCACGGAAACGGCGCTGGGACTCATTGGCCATCCTTCTTATCCCGTGCGGTTTCCACCCGGTATGCGGCCCACATGCACAAGGTACTGAGCACGATCCAGCAGATGAGCCAGGCGAGATTGAATGGGACGCCAAGGATCATGGGATCAAGGCGGTCCCAGAGCGCAACCGAGAAGCACATAGCAACGAAAGGAATCAAACCGAGGAGGACAGCAACAGGCGATGGCTTCTTTGCGGGCACAGGTTCACTGAGTATAGCCGACCTGCGACAGCGGGTTCGGCGCAGCGTGTTCTTGATTACTTTGCCGTTCTTCATCACGAATTGCACATGTGTAAGCTCGCTGATGTTTTGCGGTGGATCTCCGCTTACGGCGATCAGGCGGGCGAGGGCGCAGGCTGCCGTGAGGGTCGTCCCATCCGGTACGGATGATGTCGATGGGCAGGGGTTCGGGGGCGGTTGCTGATCGTAGTCGTTGCGCCATACCCCTTGCCGTCCTTCCTCGGGCGCCATCCAACGTCGCGAAGACCACTGAACGATCGTGGATCTGGCAGGCAAAGCCGGCATGTGCACCGTGGTATGCTGCCCGAATGGCAAACGCAGAACAGCGCGCGCAGGCAGCGGGTCGCGCGAAGCTGCGCAACTCGACGACGGTGTTTCTAGTCGGCAACATCGAGCCGACAATGGACTGGTACAAGCGGCTCGGGTTCGAGTCCGAGTACTATCCGCCGGGTTTCGCGATCCTGCGCCGCGACGAGATCGAGATATTCCTGCAACAACAGCCGGGGTACGTTGCGCCAGATGATCCGGGGCGGCGCGACCGCCACGCGTGGAACGTGTACATCATCACGGACAACGTGAAAGCGCTGTACGAGGAGTACTCGACGTCGCCGGGAGTGAAGATATCACGTCAGCTTTGTTTGCAGGATTACGGGATGATGGAGTTCGACGTGATGGATCTCAACGGACACCGGCTGGTGTTCGCACAGCCGATGCCGGCAAAGTAAATGTGGAGCGAGGAATTCCATGAGTACCTCGGCAGACCTGATCGCGGCCGTAAAGGAGGGCGACCTGGAACGGGTCAAAGGAATTCTTGAAACAGATGACCGGCTCGCCAACCTACGAGACGAATCAGGCGCCACGCCGCTCCACTATGCGGCGTTGCACGGCCATCGCCAGATCGTGGAATTGTTGCTTAAACAAGGCGCTGACATAAACAGCACCGACATTCAGTTCGGCGCTACGCCAGCAGGGTGGGCGATTGAATATCTTCGGGAGATGGGCGGGCACTTAGCGATTGAGCTTGACGACCTCGCCTACGCCATTCGGGCCGGCGACACCCGGTGGGTTAGTCGATTCCTTGCGCGGTTTCCTGCACTTCGTGACGCGAGGGATACAGAAGGGACACCGTTTCAAAAGCTTGCCCGAGAATCCGGAAACCGAGAGATTACGGCGCTATTCGGGTTGGAGGACATTCCGTAACAAACCTGCGCTTATTCAATCCGCAGAGCTGTCGCCGGGTCCGTGCGCATCGCGCGACGGGAAGGCAAGTAGCAGGCTACGACCGCTGTCGTCATGAGCAGCACCACCACCGCCGCATATGTCAGGGCATCGAATGGTTTGACACCGAAAAGCAGCGCGGCGATGTAGCGCGACAGCCACCATGCCCCGATCGCACCCAGCACGATCCCCAGCAACGCGGGGCGCAGCCCCTGGCCGATCGTCATCCGCAGAATGTTGGTGCTGCTCGCGCCGAGCGCCATACGCAGCCCGATCTCCGAAGTGCGACGGCTCATCGAATAGGAGAGCACTCCGTAAATTCCGATGGTCGCAAGCAGGAGTGCGAGCCCGCTGAAAACTCCCAGCAGAATTGCATTAAAGCGCTGGGGCGCGACGGAACGCTGCACCACTTCTTCGAATGAGCGCACGTCAGCGACTGGAAGATCAGGGTCCAGGCTGGCGACGATCGATCGCACCGTTGGCACCAAGGCGGTGGGATGAGCGCGAGTGTGCACCACGAACTCGGTCGTCAGCGCGTTGGGACCATAAGGAAGATAGACCGTGAGCGTGGGGCCGGAGGCCGGACCGCGCTCGCGACTGTCTCCCACTGTGCCGACCACCTCGGCATCCAGGTTGCTCTGTCCTTTCCAAAGAATTACATGCTTGCCGATAGGGTCTTCATTGGGAAAAATCCGCTTCGCCAGCCGGTCACTTATCACCACGCGCCGCTGCGGGACTGGTTGGCCACGCTGTTCCCAAACCGGCTTATCGGCTTCATCGAAAACTCGGCCGCGGAGCAACGGCAGCCCGACTGCCCGAAAGTAACCGGGGGAAACGATGCGCCATCCGACCCAAGGCGCGGGCTGGTCCGATGTCTGCGGCCGCGAACTGGAATCGATGCCCATTCCCGGATTGCCTCCCTCCACGGGCCGATGGCTGACCGCGCCGGCCGCGATCACGTCAGGGTCGGCCGACAGACGCTCGAAGAAGCGATCGAGGAACTGCTTGCCGACGCCTCGCTCCCAGTACGAGCCGGGCATGCTCACAGAGAATAGCAGGCGGTTTTCGATTTGGAATCCGCTGTTCACGTTAATCAACTGGGTGAAACTGCGAATCAAAAGGCCCGCCCCCACCAGCAGGAGAAAAGAGAGCGCCACCTCGACCGTAACCAGTGCCGCGCGCAGGCGCCCTTGTCCGCGGCTTCCCGTTTGCCGGTCTCCTTCGCGAAGCGCAGTGATAATTCCGCTTGCGGGCGCCTGCATTGCGGGAGCGAGCCCCGACAGAAGGCCTGTTAGCACGGCGACCGACAGCGCGAATCCGAGCACCCATGGATTGAGGCCAGCCCCGGCCAATCGCGGAATGCCGCGGATCTCGAGCGCCTGAATCGCGCGCAGAGCGCCGTATGCGACCATCAGGCCGAGCGCCGCGCCGAATCCGCTGAGCAGGAGCGATTCCATCATCACGAAGCGCACCAGCCTCGCGCGCCCCGCGCCGAGCGCCGTTCGCACAGCGATCTCCCGCTGCCTGGCCATCCCGCGCGCCAGCAGCAGATTGGCGATGTTCAGACACGCGATCAGCAATAGAAAGGTGACCGCGCCGAGCAATACCCAGAGCGCGCGTCGCGTGGTGTCGCTCGCCACCCACGTGGTGGAAGGATCCAGCCTGAATCCGATGCCCTTGTCGTCCTTTGGATAGGCATTCGCAAGAGTGCCGGCAATCCGCTGCAAATCCGCTCGCGCGGCCTCCGCCGAAACGCCGCGCGCGAGCCGTCCGATCACGTCGAATTCCCAACTGCCGCGATCGGCATTAGGCCGGTAGCCAAACGGCACATAGAGCTGTTGGTTGATCCAGGGTTCTCCCGCCGGCAGTACGCCAACCACGGTGTAGGTTCGTTCATTCAGGCGTAGCGTCTTGCCCAGAATGTTTGGATCCGCGCCAAAGCGGTTCCTCCAGAACCGGTTGCCAAGGATCACCACACTCTGACCGTTCCACCACGCGCGATTGGCCGATCCGTGATCGTCTTCATAGGAAAAGTCGCGCCCCAGGACGGGCGACACTCCGAGGGCGCGGAAAAACCCGACGGTGACCGCGATGGTGGTCACCTTTTCAGCGGCGCCGATGCCAGTCAAGTTGCCTTCGTCGTAGTGGTAGGCCGCAACTTCCTCAAACGAACGGTTCTGAGCACGGACGTCCCAGAAATTGGCCTCGCTGAAATCGGCCTGATCGATTCCGCGGTCCAGGCGTGTTTCCGTGAGTTGCACGACGCGGTCTGAGTCGCGAAAGGGCAATGGGCTTAGCAGCGCGGATTGGAAAATACTGAACACGACCGTGCTCGCGGCCATTCCCAGGGTGAGGATCCCGGCTACTACCAAACTCAAGCCGGGATTGCGCCGCAGCCCACGCAAAGACTGCCGCAGCTCGGTCCAAATCGCCTCCAGTCTGACGCCGAGGCGAACGTCGCGAACCTCTTCCTTGAGCTGCGCCAGGCTGCCGAGTTCGAGCAGAGCTTCGAGCCGCGCCACGCCCGGCTCGACGCCGGCGCGCGCCTTTTCGTCTTCGAGCATTTCCTGATAGGATCGGATCTCGGCATCGAGATCACCTTCGACTTTTTGCTTCCGCGCAAGATTGCGCCACAGCGTTTTTAAGCGGCGCCACATGGGCATAGTCGCTCCTTGAATGGGCTACGGGGTTTCAAGCGCAGTCGTCATCGCCGCGGAGATGCGCGCCCATTGGCCGGTTTCTTGCTTGAGCCGGCGGCGGCCGGCGCTGGTTAGCCGGTAAAACTTCGCCCGCCGGTGATTCTCAGACTCGCCCCACGCCGCACTCAGCCATCCTGCCTGCTCCATCCGGTGGAGCGCCGGAAACAGCGACCCCGGCTTTACCTGGAACGTACCGCTGGTGACCTGCGCGATCCGCCGCGAGATCCCAAGGCCATGCATCGGTTCGAGCGCGAGGATCTTCAAAATAAGAACATCGAGCGTGCCTTGCAGAAGAGCTGTTGCGGAGGTTGGCATCTTCGTACAGACATTCTATATGAAGGACGCCCTGCGTACAAGGCAAGGCATCGGGGCATCGGGATTCGCTGATTGCCCCACTCGACCCGCTTGCGCCGTTGTCATCCGTCTACGAACCCTTCGAGTGTTGCCGGGAGAGGCGCCGGTAGCCCGGATGGACGCCCTTGATTAAGCCCTGTTCGTTAGCCACGCGCTGCAAGAGGATGGTGAGGTGGTCACGCTCCTCTTCCGACAGGGCTGCCAGCAGTTTCTCTTGGTGCTCACGGGCGATTCGGCCAATCGACTGAAGCATTGCCGCGCCTTTCCCCGTCAGATGCAGCGCGTAGCTGCGCCGATCCTCCCCATTAGACCGGCGTTCCAACAAACCCTTTTTCTCCAAATCGTCCACCAAGGCCACGAGCCGGCTCGGGAGCGTTCCCAAAGCAGCCGAAAGTGCCTGTTGTGTAATGCCGGGTGTCGCGGCGAGAATTCTCACGATACCAGCGTGGGGCGGAGTCAATTCAAGTTCGCGGAGGCGGTCGGCAAACTTACTGGCTGCATGCGCCCCTACCTGCGCCACAAGGAAGGCCGGGGAGGAACTTCCTCTGGGCTCATGGCTCCCAGTCCGTTTCATAGATGCATTGTTGCACAGACAGATCGTTCTATAATAGAAGATAGAACTATTTCAGACATGAACGAAAGGAGATTTGCGTTATGCCTTCCTCGAACTCTTCGCCGTCGAGGGTGTTTCACAAAGGACCGCCTCTGGGCATTGTCGCCACCGTATTTGTGCTGTTATTTCTGGCAGGCCTGTATCCCGTCACCGTCTTTGGCGGGAGGCCGGTTTTTCCGGGTCCTTATGAGCCGCTCAGCGTCATCATGGCCTTCTTCGGGGAGCGTCCATCGGCCGTGCTGCTGTGCGCCGCCCTGCACTTCGGCGCAGCGGTTCCCCTTGGTATTTTCACCGCGACAGTCGTAAGCCGGTTGCGCTTCCTGGGAGTGCGCGCCGCTGGTACCGACATTGCGCTGTTCGGCGGTTTCTTGACTGCGTTTACGATGGTGGTCTCGTCATCGGTGTTGTGGGCGATGACCTATCCCGGTATTGCTCAAGACGGTGCGGTGCTTCAAGGGATGTTTCGAACTCAATTCGCCCTGGG
>QHXU01000251.1 GCA_003223065.1 Acidobacteriota bacterium
CTGTTGCTCATTCCGGTGTTGCTGAGCATCCCCACGCTCTACGTCTGGGCCCGGCCGGAGGCGGTGAACGACGCGAATATCCAGACTAAGGCGGCCTATTTGAATGTTCCGTTCTTCATCGGCCGCACGGTGTTTTATTTCGCGATCTGGTTTCTCTACTCGCACCGTCTGAACAAATGGTCCGCGGAGCAGGACCGCACCGGCGACGAGCAACTCATCGGCAAGATGCGTTCTTTCAGCGCGCCGGGCCTGGTCGTGTTCGTGATGACCGCTACATTCGCGTTCATAGACTGGATCATGTCGCTCGAGCCGCACTGGTTTTCGACGATTTACGGCGCGATGTTCCTGATCGGCGAGGTGCTCGAGTCGTTCGCCTTTGTCATCGCGCTGGCCATCGTGCTCGCGCGGTGGTCGCCGCTCAAGGAATACATGACGCCGCAGCATCTCCACGACCTTGGCAACCTG
Organism: Acidobacteriota bacterium; assembly: GCA_003223065.1. Taxonomy (GTDB): domain Bacteria; phylum Acidobacteriota; class Terriglobia; order Bryobacterales; family Bryobacteraceae; genus Palsa-187. The sequence goes on from QHXU01000251.1 coordinate 466, forward strand.
ATGTTCGCGTTCATGGTGCTGTGGGCGTACCTTTCGTTCTCCCAGTTCATCATCATCTGGGCGGGCAATCTGCCGGAGGAGATCCCGTGGTACCTGCGCCGGCTCAATGGCGGCTGGGGCTGGGTGGCGCTGACGCTGGTGATCTTCCATTTCGCGACGCCGTTCGTGCTGCTGCTGATGCGCGGCATCAAGCGCCACACCGACCGGCTCTTCCGGGTGTGCATGCTGATGATCGCGATCCGGCTGGTGGACGTTTACTGGGTGGTGGAGCCGTCCTTCTATAACCGGCAGCTCAAGGTGCATTGGATGGATTTCGCAACACCGCTGGCGGTCGGAGGACTTTGGCTGGCGGGGTATTTCTGGCAGTTGAAATCGAGGCCTCTGGTCCCGTTGAGGGATCCGCGCCTCCAAGGCGCGCCGAGAGAGACCGTGGCGTTTTAGTGAGTATCAAAATGGAGGAACATCTTTTAGAGCACGGATCAAGCGGACCCCGCGCGATTGTAATTACCGGTGTGGCTTTGGCTATTGGCGCGGCCATCGTTTGCGTGATCGTGTACGGAATTTTTCAATTCCTCGCCGAACAACCCGTGACCACCGCGCGGCCCAATCCCATGGCCGAAACCGACCGGCAGCAGTTCCCGCCGGTGCCTCGCATCGAGGAGCATCCGGCGATTGAACTGGACCAACTGCATGTCGAGGAGGACCACATTTTGAACACCTACGGGTGGGTCGACAAGAGAGCCGGAGTCGTTCGAATCCCCATCGACCGGGCCATAGAGTTGCAGTTGCAGCGGGGGTTCCCGGCGCGCAAAGAGGCGGCAAAGAAATGAAGTTCCAGAGAACACTATTGGCCGCATTGGGCGCGCTCTGCTCCACGGTGATTGCGCACGCCCAGCCCGCCACGCCGCGCCCGCAGATCCTGCGCAACGTCGGCATCGAACAAAAGATGGGCGCGCAAGTGCCGCTCGATCTTCCATTCAACGATGAATCGGGCCGCCCGGTTGTGCTGCGGCAATACTTCGGAAAGCCGGTTATCCTCGCGCTGGTTTATTACCAATGCCCGTCGCTCTGCAACATGATCCTGAACGGAGTATTGCGCACCGTGAAGGGTCTTCCGATGACCGCGGGCGACGAATACGAGATTGTCGCCGTGAGCTTCGATCCCCGGGAGACCCCGCAGCTCGCCGCGGCGAAGAAAGAAAGCTATGTCAAGGGCTATCGCAGGCCCGGCGCTGAGGGCGGCTGGCATTTTCTCACGGGGCGGGAGGCGTCCAGCAAGGCTCTGGCCGACGCGGTCGGCTTCCACTACGCTTACGACGCCTTGTCCAATCAGTACGCTCACGGAAGCGCGATCATCCTGCTGACGGCGGATGGCCGGGTGGCGCGCTACTTTTACGGAATCGACTATCCCGCCCGGGACGTGCGGTTGGGCCTGGTAGAGGCGTCGAACAACAAGATCGGATCGCCCGTTGATCAGGTGCTGCTGTACTGCTATCACTACGACCCGAGCACCGGGAAATACGGGCTGGTGATCATGCGTGCCTTGCGGATCTTCGGCCTCGCCACGGTGGCGGCGCTGGCGGCGTTCATCACGATAATGCTCCGCCGCGACTTCCGGACCGCGCATCGCCCGAGAATGACCGGCCGCTACGAGGTATGACCTGATGGGCGCACTTAGCATCTTTCCACCACGAGCCTCCACCACCGCAGGGGAAGTGGATGCACTTTACGGTTTTCTGCTCGTGGTCGGCATCGGGATGACGGCGCTGATTTTCTTCTTCGTCTTCTTCTTCGCGATCAAGTACCGGCGTAGGAGCCCTGACGAACGGCCCAAGGCCATTCATGGCTCGATCCCGCTTGAGATCACCTGGTCGGTGATTCCGTTCCTGGTCATGCTGGTCATGTTCGCATGGGGCACGAAGCTGTATTTTCAAAACTACACACCGCCGCGCAGGGACACGCTGGATATCTACGTCACCGGCAAGCAGTGGATGTGGAAAATTCAATATCCGGATGGGCAGAGAGAGATCAATGAGCTGCATGTGCCTACGGGCCGTCCGGTGAAGGTCACGCTGGCGAGTGAAGACGTGCTCCATAGTTTCTTTCTTCCCGCATTTCGCTTGAAGCATGACGTGGTGCCCGGCAGCTATCAGACATTTTGGTTCGAGGCGACCAAACCGGGCCGCTATCACATCTTCTGCGCCGAATACTGCGGCACGAACCACTCCCAGATGATCGGCTGGGTGACGGTAATGGATCCCGTTTCGTACGAGACCTGGCTCTCGGCAGGCGCCGGAGGTTCCTCCATGGCGGAGTTGGGCCAAAAGCTGTTCGAACAATACGGCTGTGTTAGCTGCCACGTACTCGACCAGCAGGGACGCTGCCCGTCGCTGCGTAACGTCTTCGGAAACCCGGTGAAGCTCGAAGACGGGCGCACGGTCATCGCCGACGAGGCCTACATCCGGGAGTCGATTCTCAATCCGAACGCCAAGATCGTCTCCGGATATAAGCGCGACGTCATGCCGGTGTTCCAAGGCCAGATCAACGAGGAGGGCCTGTTGCAACTGATTGTCTACATCAAGAGCCTTTCGAATCCGCCCAAGCCGGCAGCGGCCAAGACCGCCGCGGCGGCTGGAAAACGGAGTCCCCAATGAGTACCACCCTCTCCCATCCTCCGACTGAAGAACGCCCGAATTACCTCAACGTCGACTACGGCTGGAAGTCGTGGCTGTTGACCACCGACCACAAGCGCATCGCACTCTTATATCTGTTCTCCATTACCGCGTTCTTCTTTGTGGGCGGCGCCTTCGCGGTGGGGATGGCTCAATCTGCTCACCCCCAAGGGCCTCTTTGCCCACGATACTTACAACAAGCTGTTCACCATGCACGGGATCATCATGGTGTTCTTCTTCCTGGTTCCGTCGATCCCCGCAACGCTCGGCAACTTTCTGGTGCCCCCCATGGTGGGGGCGCGCGATCTCGCGTTTCCGCGTATCAATCTGTTGAGCTGGTATATATACATCGTAGGCGGGATCTTTGCGATCACGGCCATCGTTCGGGGCGGCGTCGACACCGGCTGGACGTTCTACGCGCCGTTCAGCTCGACATATTCGAACACGCATGTCATTCTGGCGGCGATCGGCGTGTTCGTTTCCGGTTTTTCGTCGATTCTCACCGGGCTGAACTTCATCGTCACGGTCCACAAAATGCGCGCGCCGGGCATGACCTGGTCGCGGCTGCCGCTGTTTGTCTGGGCGCATTACGCCACCAGCCTGATCCAGGTGCTGGGCACGCCGGTGATCGCCATTACCATCGTTCTGCTCGGCATGGAGCGTGTGCTGCACGCCGGGATCTTCGACCCCGCGCTCGGCGGGGACCCGATCCTGTTCCAGCACTTGTTCTGGTTCTACTCGCATCCCGCCGTCTACATCATGATTTTGCCGGGAATGGGAGTAATTAGCGAAATTGTGGCATGTTTTTCGCGAAAATCCATTTTCGGATATGGATTTGTGGCCTTCTCGAGTGTGGCGATCGCGGTTCTGGGCTTCCTGGTTTGGGGACATCACCTGTTCGTCGCCGGCCAGTCGATGTACGCGAGCATGGTCTTCTCCTTCATCAGCTTCCTGGTGGCCGTTCCGTCCGCGATCAAGGTTTTCAACTGGACAGCGACGATGTACCGGGGGTCTGTCTCTTATGACACGCCGATGCTCTACGCGTTCGGATTCATCGGACTGTTCACCATCGGCGGCCTCACGGGACTGTTCCTGGCAACTATGGCCGTGGACGTCCACGTCACCGATACTTACTTCGTCATCGCGCACTTCCATTACGTGATGGTCGGAGGCATGGTTATGGCTTATTTGGGCGGGGTCCATTTCTGGTTCCCGAAAATAACCGGCCGCTTGTACCCGGAGGGTTGGGCCAAGTTCGCGGCGCTGGTGGTGTTCGTCGGATTTAACCTGACGTTTTTCCCGCAGTTCGTTCTCGGATACCTTGGGATGCCGCGCCGCTACGCCGCCTATGCCGACGAGTTTCAGATCCTGAACGTGATGTCTACTGCCGGCGCCTCGATTCTGGGCGTAGGCTACCTGATACCGATGATCTATCTCGCTTGGGCGTGGCGTTACGGACCGAAGTCGCCGCAAAACCCGTGGGGCGCTAAGGGCCTGGAATGGGAGCAATCGCCGACGCCGCCGCCGACCTTTAATTTCGACGTGCCGCCGGTGATGAACGAGCCCGCCTACAATTACTCCGGCGAGGAGAAGGAGGTGGAGATTGGCCGATAGCGAGGTGACCGCCCTGGAACACGCGCCGGGCTTGAAGCACCACTTCGACGATACCGAGCAGCAACTCGAATCTTCCACGCTGGGGATGTGGGTCTTCCTGCTTACCGAAATCATGTTTTTCGGAGGTATGTTCGGCGGTTATACCGTGTATCGCAACCTGTACCCGGACGCCTTTGCCTCGAGCAGCCGCTACATGAACATCCCGATCGGCGCGTTCAACACCGCCGTGCTGATCTGCAGCAGCTTGACCATGGCGCTGGCGGTGCGCGCCGCGCAGCTCGGCAACAAGAAGGTGCTCATTTGGTTCCTGGTGTTTACGCTGATCCTGGGCTGCGTGTTCCTGGGACTGAAAGTGGTTGAGTATCACGAAAAGTGGGTGGACCATCACATCCCCGGTCCGGGATTCCGGTATGAGGATGCGCGCTACTTCCACCAGGCCCAGATCCTGTTCTTTCTGTATTTCGCGATGACGGGCATGCACGCCATGCACATGGTTGTGGGCGCGGGACTGCTCACGACGCTGATTATCATGGCGGCGCGGAACCGCTTCAGCGCGGCCTGGTACACGCCGGTCGAGATGATCGGGCTTTACTGGCACTTCGTCGATATTGTCTGGATTTTCCTCTTCCCGCTGCTGTATCTCATAGGACGGACAAAATGACCCATCAGGTTGTTCCCGTCAGAGCTTACGTCGCGGTCTTCCTGGCGCTGATTATTCTCACAATCACGACCGTGGTCGTCTCGCGGATCGAGCTGGGCGAGTACAACTTCATCGTGGCGATTACCATTGCGGTCATCAAAGCGGTGCTGGTGATCCTGTTCTTCATGCACGTAAAACAGTCCAGCTCGATGACCAAGCTGTTCGTCGGGGCGGGGTTCTTCTGGATGGCGATCCTGCTCGTGTTTATCCTCAGCGATTATTTCAGCCGCGGCTGGCTGCCGGGCGCGACCTGGTGGCGGTCATAAGGTCTAGCGCCAGCCGCTTGCGGGCGCGCGCGGTTCGGTTTCAGCCAGTACCGAATCAGGTGCTCTTTCCGGGAACGTGTCAGGGACGGGTACGCCATCCCGTAGCCGGAGTAAACCCAGCGCCAGCGCGCTGGTCCTCGGTCCCGGAAGCACGATGCCGGTGAGGTTCAGCGGATCGGCCAGCGCGATCTCGATCTCTTCCCCTGCCGCTCCTGTGCGCCGGATGTGCCGGAGCAGGTCCAGCGCTTCGGGCCGCGCGAATTGCTCGCCCACGAATCCGGAAACGAACCGGCCGCCTCGAATCTCGCCCCGCGCTTCCATGCGCCGGAGTACCACCAGGAGATCGCGCCAGGCAGGCGCGAGCGTCTCGCGCGCCAGCAAGTCACGGAAAACCACACCCCAGCGATCCAGCAGCTGCTTCGCAAAGAACTCGGGGTTGGTTCCGCCCGCGCCGTGCTCGAGCAGAGCCCATCGTCCTGCGGCATGCCTCGGCCGCGAGTAGCGGCCTCGCCCCTCCCCCCGGCGGCGCTTTGGATCGACCAGAGCCCGCAAATTCTCGAAACCGTCGGCAGTGACCAGGCCTCCGGCCACCAATTCCCAAAGGCCATCCTCTACCTCGCTCGCCAGGCGCCCGGTCGCGCGGACCAGATCATTGAAGAACGACGCTCCGCGCTGCTCGAGCGCCGTGAGCACGTCGCGCGCGGCATGCGAGAAGGCGGGCGGCTCACCTTGGGGCGTTGGCAGCAAGTGCGGCGCATCTTCGCGAAGGAAGATCGCGAGCGGCGCAATGCGCGTGGGTCGAACGCGGCGGCCGCCTTCCGTTTCGAGCGCTGGATGAGGTGACAACCTTCCCCACATGACTTCGCCGGCAAGGCACAAGCGATCCAGCAACTCCGGCTCATACGCCGCGATGCGGCGCGGCAACACGACCGATTCCCAGGCTGCCGCCGAGATCTCGTAACCCTGGAGCTGCCGCAAGATCTGGAATAGTCCATCCGCGCCATGCAACTGTGTGCCGGCGGCAAGGTGGTGCCAGCGGGCAAGGAAGCGCATGAAGCCGGCGGACGTGACCGGTTCGATTTCACGCCGCAGGCGTCCCAGAGTCAACCGGTGAATCCGCGCGAGAATGCGGCGATGGCAATACTCCGTTTCCTTCGACGCGAACTGGCCGCGCAAAACCTGCCCTTCTGATTCGAGCTTGGCGAGTGCAGCTTCCACGTCGCCGAGGGGCAACCCAAGACGCGCCCCAAGGGCTTTCGGCGTTACCGGCCCGATTGAGTCCATCCAGCCGCGCAAGACCGCGACCGCGTCGCCCATTCGCTCGATCCGCTCGGTAGCGACCCACCATCCGTTCATCGTGGACGCTCGGCCCGCGCGAGCCAATTCGTCATAGAAACTCTTCCACTCCTCTACCGGCGGCAGCAGCACAAGCGTCAGGAGGGCGTCGTGCAACTTTGGGCGATTGCGGCAGGATCCAGGGCGCCGATCCCGCCCGCGTCTTCAATCGGAAGCGTGCGGCGAAGCTGTACCGCGCGCGCCCGCCTTTCCTCGAGTGGCGCATCATCTAGATAGGCGTACGGATTCGCATTCAGGATTTCGTGGCAGAACTGGGACGGCTCGGGCGTATCGACAGCAACGGTTCGCAACGATCCGTCACCCATGCGCTCCAGGATCGCCTTCAATCCGTTCAAATCCATCGCCTCGTGCAAGCAGTTGGCGATTGTTTCGTTCACCAGAGGATGGTCGGGAATGCGAATCTCGCCCACGAGATTTTCGCCGCAGGCGACCTGGTCGGGAAACACCGACGCGAGCAGATCGTCGGCGCGCATCCGCTGAATCGGAGGAGGCACCTTCCGGCCTCCAGCGAAACGCGGCACTGCCAGAGCGCGGGATGCGTTCCATTTCCAGCGCGCTCCGAACATCGGGGCATCGAGAAGCGCCTGCGTCAGCACGTGCTCCACGGTTGGAGGCTTGAGAAAACTGAACACCAGCTCCAGCGGAAACGAATGCTGGTCGCTCAGCGAAAGGAGCAGCCCGTTGTCCGTCGCCGCCGCCTGCAGCTCGAAGTTGAACGTACGGCAGAACCGCTTTCGCAGCGCTAATCCCCAAGCCCGGTTGATGCGGGAGCCGAACGGCGCGTGGATGATGAGTTGCATCCCGCCGCCCTCATCGAAAAAGCGCTCGGCCACCACTACATCCTGGCTCGGGATCACGCCCAGAGTGCGCCGCCCGGCCCGTACATATTCGACGGCCTGTTCGGCCCCGCGGCGGTCGAGGCTGCATTCGCGCTCGGCGAGCCCTACCGGATCGCTTGCGGCGTCGATTTCCGTGCGCAGGCGCGAAACTTCGTAGGAAAGCTCGCGCGTGCGGCCGGGGGCCTCGCCGCGCCAGAACGGAATCGAAGGCGCGGCCCCGTGGGCGTCTTCCACGCGAACGCGCCCTGGTTCCACTCGCCGGATGCGCCAGGACGTTGTTCCGAGCAGGAAGATGTCGCCGACCAGGCTCTCGACCGCGAAGTCCTCATCGAGTGAGCCGACCACCGTGCCTTCCGGCTCGGCGATCACCTGGTACTGCGCCGTATCGGGAATCGCCCCGCCACTGGTGATGGCGGCGAGCCGCGCGCCCCTGCGGCCCCGCAGGCGATGGTTCACCTGGTCGCGATGCAGGAAGGCGCCGCGCCGGCCACGCGATGTGGCGATCCCTTCGGAGAGCATTTCGATCACAGCATCGAAATCGCGCCGTGCGAGATCGCGGTAAGGATAGGTTCGGCGCACAAGGTTGAAGAGTTCGTCCTCGGTCCACTCTTCGCAGGCCGCCGCAGCGACGATCTGCTGCGCGAGAATATCCAGCGGCGCTTCCGGAATTTCCAGCCGGTCCAGCTCGCCCGCGCGGATCGCCCGCACAAGGGCGGCGCATTCGAGCAGCTCATCGCGCGTGGTCGCGAACAGGCAACCCTTCGGCAAAGCGCCGACCCAGTGACCCGCGCGACCGATCCTTTGCAAAGCGACGGCGATCGAGCGCGGCGATCCGATCTGGCAAACCAGGTCCACGGTTCCGATATCGATTCCGAGCTCGAGCGACGCCGTGGCAACCACGGCCCGCAACTCGCCGTTCTTCAGGCGCTGCTCGGCTTCGAGGCGCAAGCGGCGTGAGAGACTCCCGTGGTGCGGAAGGACCGCCTGTTCACCTAGCCGCTCGCCGAGGTGATGCGCCACGCGCTCGGCCAACCGGCGCGTGTTCACGAAGACCAGCGTGGTCCGGTTCTCGCGCACGAGCACAGCCAGGCGATCGTAGATCTCGGACCACATCTCGGTGCTGGCGACGGGTCCCAACTCGTCCCTCGGAACTTCGACCGCGAGTTCCATCGCGCGGCGATGCCCCACCTGGACGATCCGCGCGCTGGGGCTCAGGAAGCGCGCCACTTCTTCGATGGGGCTGACCGTCGCCGAAAGCCCTATCTTCTGCAAGGGCCGGCCCACCAACGCTTCGAGCCGGGCGATCGATAAGGCCAGGTGCGAGCCGCGCTTGTCGTCGGCCACGGCGTGAATTTCGTCGACGATCAGCGTTCGGACCGACTTCAGCATCTGGCGCGGGCGCTCCGCGGTCAGCAGAATATAGAGCGACTCCGGTGTGGTTACCAGAATATGCGGCGCTTCCTTGCCCATCTGCTGGCGCTCCCAGGCGGGCGTGTCGCCCGTGCGTACCGCGGCGCGGATTCGCGCGAGCGGCCTGTTTTCGGCGCGAGCCAGATCGGCGATCCCCGCGAGCGGCACGTCGAGGTTCTTGTGAACGTCGTTGCTGAGTGCCTTCAGCGGCGAAACGTAGAGAATTTGCGTGCGGTTTGGAAGTTCGCCTTGGCGCGCCTGCAGGGTAAGTTCATCGAGGGCAATCAGAAACGCGGCCAGGGTCTTGCCCGAGCCTGTGGGCGCGGAGATGAGCACATCGTGGCCGGAGCGGATTTCCGGCCACCCAAGCCGCTGAGGTTCGGTGACGGTTTCGAAACGTTCGGTGAACCACTTGCGGACAAGGGGATCAAACAGTGCCAGAGGCATGGAAGTGGGAATCCACTTCTAGCGTAGCTCGGCCGGGCATCCGGCGGGCGGATACCGGTGTGAGATTTAATAAGGCCATCCAATGAACAACGGGCGTTGATAGAACCAATGGAACGGCCGATGATAAGGCCTCCCGTACCATGGATCCATCGAACTGATCGTCGGTTCCTTATTGCTCTTGGCGACCTCCTCATTCTGGTAGCGCGAGCCGACTCCGTAGACGCAGAGCGCATGCGAGCTTTGGAAACCGGACTTGTAGATGAGATACAGGTGACCGTGCCCGAGCAGCTTGCCGATCAAACTGCTGGGCAGAAGATCCCCATATCCAGCCGACTTTTTGCCCCACCACCCCATTCCGAAATCACGCACAACATCACCAGTAAGTGCCGGTTCACTAAGCCCATCGCCTTCCAGGTCGGCGTATTTATCTATGAGTTGCTGTTTCGACAATTTTGGCCGCCCGGGCGTCACTTGCAGCCAGGCGGACAAGGCTGCGGCCCAGCACTCGCTTTTTGCCTTGTTCTGTAAAATCGGGGCCGGGACGGCACGATAATGTCCGGTTACTTTCACGACGTTCAAAGTCTGGGCGTAGTCGTTGCCGTCTGCAAGGGCATGCAGTTTTTCGCCGGCGGAGGGTCCGTTAATCCAAAAGAGCCTCGTGTTGTTTCCGACATCAAGTCCTTGCGGCGGGTAAACCGACCCGGTTCGGGGCGGTACGAACGTCACCTCCAAATCGTCATAGTCTGGCGGCGGGCCGCCGCCATAGAGCGCGATCTGGGCTTGCCCGTCGGATATAACTTCAATGGACGAGAGCGGTGTTCCCGAATACGGATGGAAAAAGTGAGCCATATTTCTATACTCTTGCATTAACCTCGCACTGCAAAAGTACGGCGTGGCTTACACCGGGCGGCGCCTTCGCCATGGCCCTGGAAACCCCGTCAAAAGATTGTCAATGTGAACGTCGCCGAGTGAGTGAAACTACCGTTAGTCCCTGTCACCGTCACCGTGTAGGCCCCCCTCGGCGCCGGCCGGCTGGCTGAAATCGTCAACCGGGAAGTTCCCGGGGCCGCCACTGGGCTCACGCTAAAGCTCGACGAGGTCCTGGAAGGCAGGCCAGAGATGCTCAAGGTCACCGAGGTGGCGCCGTTCGTAGTTCCGAGGGTCACGTCCAGGAATCCGCTCGATCCACGAGATACGCCCAGCGAACTAGGAACTGAGATCGTGAAGTCCGCCGCCGGCGGATTCACCTTCAACGAAACCGTGGTAGTGTGTACGCCGCTGTTGCCGCTGATCGTCAGAGTGACCGTTCCCGCCGGCGTCGTGCCGTTCACGTTGGTCACCACGGTCAGCGTGGAGGCCGCGGAACCGTTCGCGGGAGGCGTGACCGGGGACGGGCTCACCGAACAAGTGGTGAACGCCGGGCAACCGGATACCGTCAGACCAACCGCGCTGTTAAACCCGTTGACTGAAGTCACCGTCACGGTTGAAGTCCCCTGCTGGCCGGGGTTGACCGTGATCGACGCCGGGTTGGCCGAGAGCGAGAAATCGGGCGCGGTGACCGTCACGGAAACGGTGGTCGAATGCGTCCCGCCATTGCCGCTGACCGTAATCGTAAAGTTCTCCGCGATCGAGTCGGTCACTGTCAAGGTCGAGGTCCCGGAACCGTTCGCCGGAGGTGTGACCGAATTAGAGCTCAGCGAGCAAGTCGCAGTCGGCGGGCAACCCGACACCGTCAGCGCAACAGCGCTGTTGAACCCACCCACGGAACCGACCGTGATAGTTGAAGTCCCTTGCTGGCCAGTGTTGACCGTGGTCGACGCCGGGTTGGCCGAGAGTGTGAAATCCGGCGCGCTAGGCGCGCAACTCGAAAACTTGAATGACCCGATGCGCGTGCTCCAGTTGAAGGCGCCATCCGCTTTCAGGTACTCGTTTACATACCAGAACGTGCAGTCATCGCCCGGATCGATCCTCAGGGCGCTGTAATCGCCCCAGCGTGAGAGGCCGTTCGTCTGGGACCCACTGCCCTCGATGATGCTGGTTTCCGTTTCCATCGTGCCCGCAAGGTCACCCGGGACACGGCCGGTATAACGGATGCCCGGATGCACGGCGCTACTCGAAACGCTGTACCCAATCGCGATATCTCCAGACTGATCCATCGCCGCGCTTCCCATCCAGCGGTACGCGGAATCCGCGGGAGCGAACGTACCTTGCTGAAACACGCTGAACACTGCGCTCGCCGAAACCGGGGCGCGTAACTCATACCAGCGGACGCCCACGGCCGATCCGGCAGTAACGGAGTGATTCACTACCATCGCCTCGTGATCCGCGAAGCGCCGGAACGCCAGGCGGTACATGAGGCGGTCTCCCAGCGAATCGAGCTGCTGGTTGGTTCCCGATTGCGGGACGCAAGTGCCGCCCCCGCATGCCTCATTGAAACCAGTCACGGTTAGATCCTGCGCGAATGTCAGGGTGGAGGCCGCGGGGTTGGCGAAATTGGGCGACAGCTTATACATCCTCAGACTGCTCAATGTCTCCAAGTTAAGGAAGTAACCGGGCGTGCCGTCGAGCGGGGCATTGGAGCCATCCACGTCGGCGGGAAGATAACCGCCGTCAAAGCTGATGGTGTAGCAGATGGCTGCGGGACTTGCGGCGCCGGCGATCATGCCGCTGCGATCGTAAGCGCAAAGTTGCCCACCGCTGAAACTGGCGCCATTGGCAAACAGATTATATGTGGCGAGGTACGCGCTGTTCGTGGCCGTCGGCCAGACGCCGAACTTGGGATAGTCGTTCAGGGTGCTGCCGTAATAATACGAATAGAGATTGTATGCGCCGGTCGGGTCGTTCGTCCGCGAGACCGCGATGCATTCTGAATAAGGGCCCGAAACACTTCCTAACTGAGTCAAGACCCACCGGTCGGCGAACCTGTCGTACTGAACGACGGTGTCGCCGCCGTTGTTGGTCCCGCAAGGCCCACCTAGAGGCACCCAGAGGGAGCTGAGCGTCTTCGGCCCGAGCAGCAGATTTCCGCTATGGTCGTAGATGGTGTAAGCCGAGTTGACCGCCTCGAAAATATGATTTGGCCCTATTGCAATGTTGGCGTCCGGAGGCGCAAAACCATTGACGCCCGCACCGTCGAAGTTTGTTCCGCCGGTAGCGTTAATCAGCGGGCCCGCCGAGGTTTGCAGTGCAGTGTCTGCGTGACTTCCGCCTGCGCCCACGTGGGATGGAACCGGACGGTGGGCATGCGCGGTGTTCCCGTGAGTGTTGTTGCCGTTCGGGATCTGAGACAGCGGCGGTGAGACCGCGGAAGTAGTTGGCTGCATCACGGTCAGAGTCTGTGACAACCCTGCCGAACGCGTGATCAGAAA
>QHXU01000528.1:0-1359 GCA_003223065.1 Acidobacteriota bacterium
GGTTTCTGTATGTCCGCGAAGACCTGCAGGGGAAAGTCGTGAGATCCACGCAGTATGGATGGAAGCAGTATCGCGACTTCGAGTACCACATCTTCGACGGCGATCCGCCCGATCCGTCGCCCTGGACATACCAACGCTTGCACGAAGCTGCCGGCTACTACGAGTTGGGCACGATTGCCAACAGCATTACGGCCGGCCTTTGGGTCTCCCTCCAGAACATTCAAAAGCTCGGCGTGGAGAACATCAGGGCTCGCGTGAAGCCCCTCACTGACCGATTGCAGAAGGAACTACCTTCCGTAGGCTACCGGTCGATGACGCCGCCCGACACCCCTACGCCGATCGTGACCTTCGTCGTCAAGGATCCGGAGGCGACAATCGCCAGGCTCAAAAAGGCGAACGTTACCGCCAAGGTCGTACATCACCAGCTTCGGGTTTCGCCCTCGGTGTTCAACGACCAGCATGATATCGACAAGCTCCTCAACGCATTGGCGTGAACTGCGCCGGCCGGGAGTTCTACGGGCGGGGCGGAGTCGGGGGGACAGGTCGCGGCATGAACAGGCCCGGTGCGCCCTGGCCCGGCATGCCGCCTTGGCCAGCCGGATTGCTTGGACCGTTCAGACCATTCGGTCCATTTGGACCATTCGGTCCGTTCGGACCATTCGGACCGTTCTGGCCTGCAACCCCGATCGGCTGTCCAGGCAGGCGATCGTTTTTCAGATCGAAGATGAATTCCCACTCGTTGTACTTGCTGCGTTCTTTGTAGACCTTGATGCTGGGGCCCTCGTACTTGCTGGCCACGCCCGCAATACCGAGGCCGCCCTGGGTAAGATTTCCGCCCATGGCGCCAACGTTGCCCGTTGCCTGGGTCTGCCCTCTCAACATGTTATTGATCATCCCGAGCGCACTGTTCGGCGCATTGCCAGAGGCGTCAGGGGTGCCCGGGACTGGCACGGGCTGGACGCCTCCGGTCAGTGGATTGATCGGATTCTGACCGGGCTGATTTGGCACCGGAACGAACTGGCCGTTGGCGTCAATCCGGACAGTGTTCCCTTGCGGATTATAGCCAGGCTGTCCGGGCAAAGGCGGATTCTGGCCGGGTATTATCTGGCCCGGAACGCCGGGTTGAAATCCACCAGGCAGGCCGCCCGCGGGCGACTGGCCGGGGAACTGCTGACCTGGAAATTGCTGGCCCGGGAATGGCTGGCCCGGAACGGCCGGTTGACCTGGAGTTTGCTGGCCTGGATACTGCTGACCGGGCTGGCCAGGAACCGGCTGTCCTGGAAACGGTGGCGCAAACTGGGTCTGGCCCGGCACCGGTCGGCCTCTCGGATTGGGTGCAACGCCAGGTTGTCCGGGGTT
>QHXU01000528.1:1425-1713 GCA_003223065.1 Acidobacteriota bacterium
GGTGTGAGCGGGCGATCACTCGGCCTGCGCAGCACGGCGGCGTTGACTTCAGGCGGCTGGCCGTCCATTCCGGTGCCCGTTCCGGTGGCAGGAAGGTTTCCCGCAAGCTGGTTCTTGTCTTTGTCCTTATCCTTATCCTTGTCATCCGGCGAAGGTGGTTTCTGCACCAGCGAATCCGTCAGGAACATTCCGTTGGTATGGACGATGCGCCACTCGTCCTTCCCGGTCATCGGATCGATGTAACGGCGGCGGAGAAAACGTTTATCGTTGGTGTTCTCGAGATCTTCG
>QHXU01000051.1:0-3339 GCA_003223065.1 Acidobacteriota bacterium
TCGGCGGAATATACGTATGCATGGAGGGCCCGGCGTTCTCCACCCTCGCCGAGTCGAACCTGTATCGCAGTTGGGGCATGGATGTTGTGGGCATGACCAATCTGCAGGAGGCCAAGCTCGCGCGCGAAGCGGAGATCTGCTACGTCCCCATCGCCATGGTCACCGAATACGATTGCTGGCACCCCGATCACGACGCGGTAACCGTCACCGATATCATCAGCAACCTCACGCAGAACGCCGCGAACGCCTGCAAGGTGGTGGCGGAGGCAGTGCGTGTAATGCCCGGCGCGCGCGGGTGCGCCTGCGGCTCGGCCCTCGCTCACGCGCTAATCACGGATCGCAAGGCGATTCCGGAAGCCACACGCAAAAAGCTGGAGTTGCTGGTTGGTAAATACCTGTAACGAGCTGCTTGCCTGCTGCCTGCGCGGCGAACCCTGGACGCCTGAGCAACTCGATCGCGCGATCGCAGTCGATGAGGGTCGCGCGCTGCTAACGATTGTGGTCGAGCGTCTGGGCGATCTGTTCGAGCCGCGGCTATGCCGGACTTACACGGAGCTTTTCAGCCAGGTGATTCGGCGGGCGTTTCCTGGACTCGAGGCGCGGATCAGGCGGAACGCGGAGCCGCCTCGCCCCCCGCAGTCCACGGAGCGCGTGTACGTGCTGTCGCGCGTCACGCTCGGCGCCGACGTCGCCGTAACCAGCGTTTTGCTCGATGCAGCGAAGCGCCGCTACCCGGACGCCGAAATCGTGCTGGTCGGGCCGCGAAAATCGTACGAGTTGTTCGAGGCCGATCCGAGGGTGCGTCACTTTCCGGCGCCCTACGCGCGCGGCGGAACCCTGCTCCACCGGTTACGCGCTTCGGCGGACCTTTGGTTGAAGGATGGAATCGTGATCGATCCGGACTCCCGTCTGACCCAGCTCGGACTGATCTCCGTGTGCGAGGAGCCCCGGTACTTCTTCTTTGAGAGCCGGTCCTATGCGAGCGACAGCAGCGAGCCGTTGCCGGTGCTCGCGGCGCGATGGGCCCGCGAAGTCTTTGGCATAGAGAACGCGCGCCCGTATATTGCACCGCTCGAGCCTCTGGAACCTCCCGCAGAAATCACCGTCAGTCTTGGCGTCGGAGAGAATCCCGCGAAGCGCCTGGGTGATGATTTCGAGCGTGACTTGCTCCGCGCCCTAAGCGAGACGGGCGGGTCCGTCCTTGTCGATAAAGGCGGCAGCCGCGCGGAGCGCGAGCGCGTGGAACGGGCCCTCCTGCCCGGTATGCGCACGCACGACGGCGCGTTCGCCCCCTTCGCTGCCCAGATCGCGCGGAGCCGTCTTTATGTCGGATACGATTCCGCCGGCCAGCACGTCGCCTCAGCTTGCAGCGTGCCGCTCATCAGCGTCTTCGCCGGGTTCGCCAGCGAGCGGATGTTTCAGCGCTGGCGCCCGTCCGGCGCCGTGATCCGCGGCGATCACCCTGATGTCCTCGGCGAAGTGCAACGGTCGCTCACATATATAGGCCGCCATTCACCTTGAGCACATGTCCGGTGATATAACCTGCTTCTTCGCTCGCCAAGAACCGCACGGCCGCCGCGACGTCTTCGACCCTCCCGAAGCGCCTCAACGGAATCTGTCCCAGCAGGTTGTCTTTCAGCTCCTTGGAAAGAGATGCTGTCATGCCGGTGTCGATGAACCCTGGCGCCACGGCGTTCACCGTAATGTTCCGGCTGCCCATCTCCTGCGCCAGCGATTTCGTCAATCCGATTAAACCCGCCTTCGAAGCGGCATAGTTCGTCTGACCCGGGTTGCCCGCCTCGCCGACCAACGAAGAAATATTGATGATCCGCCCCCACCGCTCCTTCATCATGCCGTGCAGGACTTGCTGAATCGCGAGAAACGCTCCTGTGAGATTCGTGGCCAGCACCGTGTCCCAATCGTCCCTTTTCATCCGCAACGCGAGCCCGTCCTTGGTCACCGCCGCGTTGTTCACCAGAATGTCGACCTTGCCCGCTTTGGCGAAAGCTTCTTTGATTGATTCGGGCGAGGCCAGATCGAGCGGCACCCACGTCGATCCAGGGATCTCCCGCGACGCCTCTTCCAGTTTGGCCGCATCACGCGCCGCCAGCACCACTCGCGCGCCCGTTTCGGCGAGCGAACGCGCGCACGCTCGCCCGATCCCGCGGCTCGCGCCCGTAACAAATGCGGTCCTGTTTGTCATACGATCTTCAATGATAGTTAAATTATGGCCTATAGCGACCTGCGCGACTTCGTGCGCTCCCTCGAAGAGCGTGGAGAGCTTAAGCGCATCTCTTTCGAAGTAGACCCAATCCTCGAGATCACTGAATTCGCCGACCGCGGCGTGAAGACGGGCGGCCCCGCCTTTCTCTTCGAAAAGCCCAAGGGCTCGAGCGTTCCCGTTCTCATTAACGCCTTCGCCAGCACTCGCCGCATGGAGATCGCACTCGAAGTTTCCTCGGTGGACGAAGTCGCGCACCGGATCTCCGACTTCCTCGAGATGCGGATGCCGGAGGGCATCATCGGAAAGCTCAAGATGCTGCCGAAGCTTGCCGAGATGGGCGCGTTCTTTCCCAAGAACGTCTCGGACGGGCCGTGCAAGGAAATTATCCGCCGCGACAATTTCTCGCTCTCCTACTTCCCGATCCTGCACTGCTGGCCCGAGGATGCCGGCCGCTTTATCACCCTTCCCATGGTCTTCTCACGCAATCCCGATACCGGGAAGCGCAACTGCGGCTGCTATCGCCTCCAGGTCTTCGACGGCCGCAGCACCGGCATGCACTGGCAGACTCACAAGCAGGGCGCCGAGCATTACCGCCGCATGGTGGCGCAGGCCTCCAGGCCGGCGAGGATGGACGTCGCGGTCGCCATAGGGGCGGACCCTGCCGTCATGTACTCGGCCATTCTGCCCCTTCCGCCCGATCTCGACGAGATGCTGATCGCCGGCTTCCTCCGCCAGAAACCGGTCGAGATGGTGAAATGTGAAACGTGCGACCTTGAAGTGCCCGCGCAAGCTGAGATCGTGCTCGAAGGCTATGTCGATTTGGGCGAGTTGCGCCGCGAGGGACCCTTTGGCGATCATACCGGCTTCTATTCGCTTGAAGACGACTATCCGGTCTTTCACATCACCTGCATCACGCACCGCAGGAATCCGATCTATGCGACCACCATCGTCGGGCCGCCGCCGATGGAGGATTTCTACATGGGCAAAGCCGTCGAGCGCATCTTCCTACCGCTGATGCGCCTGCAATTGCCCGAAATCCTAGACATCGCGATGCCGGCCGAAGGCATCTTTCACAACCTGATCTTGGTCGCGATCCGCAAATCGTATCCCGGCCA
>QHXU01000051.1:3426-24141 GCA_003223065.1 Acidobacteriota bacterium
GACGAGGACGTCGATGTCCAGAACTTCCGTGAGGTGGCCTGGAAAGTGCTGAACAACATCGATCCGGAGCGCGACATCCAGTTCGTCATGGGCCCCATCGATTCACTGGATCATTCGAGCCGCCTTCCCAATTACGGTTCGAAGATGGGTGTCGATGCGACCCGCAAATGGCCCGCGGAGGGTTTCAAGCGCCCTTGGCCCGGCGTGATCCGCATGTCGGAGGACGTCCGCCACCGCGTGGATGAGCTTTGGAAGAGGGCTGGGCTGGGGTAGAATAGGTCAGACGGCGGCTGTAGCTCAGTTGGTAGTAGCGCCAGATTGTGGTTCTGGATGTCGTGGGTTCGAATCCCACCAGCCGCCCCAATCCTTGTCGTTCCACTCTGTTGCACAGCAGGACCTTGGAATCGATTAATTTTTGTTGATCCGTTCCGCACCGGAAAGTTGGCTCTCGCTTTCACGGAAAGTACATGTATACTGTAAAAAGTGCAGACGGTGCAGAACTGCCGAGCTTAACCCGCGGCGGAAATGTCCGCTCTAGCTCGGCTGGGGGCTTCGCAACATGATGAATCTAGAAGGCTCGCCCCGTGGGCCAGGGAATATAGAACGGGGCTATCCAATTCCGATCCATGACTTCAACGCGGCGTTGACGGACTTAGATTTTCGTTCCGCGCAATGGTACCGCGCAAACTACGGAGAGACGTGTCGAATCTGCATTGAATCCGGCGCCAGCCGCCAGTTCATGCTGACGATGCTGGAATACCTGATGGGGTTGCAACGGACAGGAGGCGATTTTTCGGTTCCTCTGGTCCTGGTTGCAGCCACGATGCTCCAGACAGGTTATATGATCGGGAGAAGACGAGCCGAAGCTGAAATTCTAGAAGGCTGGATGAAGCTTTAGCCCGCGCCACGCACTCCTTCTCCGGAGTGCGTACACTACCCAATCGCCTAAATTTCCTGGCTTTCGTGGTCCCTCGGCTCTTCGCCTTGCGGGCTCGGAGCCGTGAATGAACTCGAATGCGTTGGTTCGCGTTCATTCACGGCCGGGCAATGCCTCACCAGACTCCGACCGGCACTTGGCCATGGTATGCGTGCGGGCCAAATGACGATCCCAGCTGGCCAAACGGATAAGCGCCAAGTCCGCCGCCAAGTTGGGCATACGCACTGTAGAGAGCGGGATTGACTGCAAATTGTGACAACGGGCCGAACGGACTCCAGCCCATTTGACACCAGTTGCGGGTAGGTTGCCGAACATCCCACCAAAGACCGGCATCATGCCCTGGCGCGGTACCAATCCGATCGCGACCAGCACATCCGGCACTCCGAATCCGGTACGGCGCGGATCGCCCAGGTTCAGCGGCTGGCCGCTGGACTTCAGGACTTGGAACAGCCGGTCCACACGGTCGGCGTTTCGTATCCTAAACGGACCTTGGAAATCCGGATGATGCGCGAGCACCAGAGCGGCCAACCCGGTCACATGCGCAGCCGCCATTGACGTTCCATCCCAGACTGCGTAATTGTTCGGCGGTACGGAGGAAAGAATGGCGACGCCCGGAGCGGCGACTCCAACCTCGGGACCGAAGCACGTGAACCTCGGCGAGAAGAATCCGGCGCCGTCCGGTATGGTCACGGTCTGCGCGTGGTAGCTGTCCGGCGGGAATTCGCCCAGTCTGCCGATTGCCGTGACCGCCAGGACGTTGGGTGAGGATGCCGGATACTCCACAGGGCCGCCCGAGTTGCCCGCCGCCACGATGCATGCGATTCCGAGACGCTTCGCTCGCAGAATCTCCTGCTCGAGCACCTCAGACGGCTCGTTTCCGCACAAGCTCAGGTTTACCACGTCGATCTGCTTTTCGATACAGTACTCCAGCGTGTCGATCAGCTGGCTGATCTGCCCGCCCGGAAAGAGCTTGCAGACGTGGATCTCGGCATCCGGAGCGAAGCCGCGGATACCGATCGCGTTGTCGGCGCCCGCTATGATTCCCGCGCAGTGTGAACCGTGCGAGAACGCGTCCTGGTTCCAGGAGGCTGGATCGCTTTTCTTGTTGATGATATCGAAGCCGAATCTGATGCCTTGTAGGTCAAAGTGGCTGGTCGCCACGCCCGAATCCACGATGCCGACTTTGATTCCCTGACCGCGGTAGTTCCCGGGCAACTGGTCGAGCCGCATTACTTTTTGGCCCCAACCCAGCACTTGTTGCCGGGGGAAATCCGTGAAGGACTCCGATAGTGGCCGCAGAAAGACAATATTCGGCTCTTTGGGGTCGAGCGCAGGTTGAGCCTGGTAGAAGGTCCAGTAATCAGATTTCGGTTTGACGTACAAACCGCGCACGGACTGAGCTGTCTCGCCCAACAGGGACAACGTTACTTGTCCCCGTTCGTCGGTGACGCCACTGGCCTGCAGTGAACTGCCGAAGAGATACACCTCGGCTTCCTTAACCGGGGCATTGTCTTTCCCCAAGATGGTGATCACAGTAGACAAAGCCGGACCACCGGCAGGTGCGGTGCCTGTTACCATGGCTGGTTGCGCGTCGAACAGCGTAAGATGCAAGGGCTGGTCCCGTTCCACGATCAACTGTCCGCGGCTCTGCTGCTTCAGAATCTCTGCTTTGTCGTCTGCTATCCTGGCGACGACAACATTCGGCACTCCCCCCAAGCCATCGGCCAATGTTCCCACTAAGCCCTTTGGCCCGATGCTCTCCACGACCTCGATGTCCGGACTGGAACGCAACGCTTGTTCGATGAAATCGAACGCCCCAGGCTGAAATCCCATCGGCTGCATCATCCCATCTATTCGCCGCGTTCCGATAAGGAATTGCCGCTTGCCGCTGCTGAGCACTTTGCCTGGCGGCGTCGCTCCAGCGGTCCGGGTCGAGCTTCCCTGCGGCGTAGGCCCGGATCGGCCTGAAGCCGCTTGCGCGCTCATCGCCGGTGATGATGATTGTGTCTGTTCGGGTTTGTCTGGCATTTCGCTATCCTTTTCTCGTGGTTGTTCCGTTGTTTTCACAGGGGTATGCCGCCCGGATCCTTCCTCTGCCTGGCCAGCTTTGCCTCCCTTTGGACCTCCACGCGGTTGGTTGAGCGGTGCAGAACGCTCCTGTTCAATGATCACTTGGCCGGCAAAGCGCTGCTTCAGCGTGGCAGCCTGTTCATCCCCCATTCCGACCACCAATGTATGGGGCTCGCCTGTCGGACCAACTTCATCCAATAGCTCCATCGTTGGGTCGGCATTGACAATACTGCGAAAGTCGCTGAGTCTCTCCGGCTCTTGCGACTTAATCAAATAACGCTTTGTCTGTCGGGCAGAATTGCTCGGTGGCATTCCAGGTACCCGGAATCTCCATGCTGACGAACATGTGGAGCAGGTCTACCGGCACGCCGCTCTTCGTGACGCGCTAATCAACAGACCCGCTCCACATCATTGCGAACTTGCGGGTGGCAGGCTCGCGTTCGTCAATACCAGGGCGTGCCCATCCCTATTTGACTTTGAAATGGCAGCCGTCCGATGTGGCCGATGCCGCCACCGAGCGGTCCACCCAACAACCCGCCGAACGGCTGCCCGATCGGGTTCACCAGACTACCGAGAAGTCCCGGTTGTACAAGTTGCTGCGCGAGTTGAGCCTGCTGCGCGAGCTGCGTCAGATGTGCAAGCTGGGTCAGCTGAGCAAGCTGCGCCAGATGCGCGAGTTGAGCCTGCTGAATGTAAATGCTGGTCACTGGGTCCACGACACCGAAAGGCAGCATGCGTCCAAGCTGGCCGATGCCGCCGCTAATCGGACTGCCCAAGAGACCGCCGATCGCGCCGAACGGCTGCCCGATCGAACCCGTCAGGTTGCCCAAAAGCGCCTGTGGCCCAAGCTGGGCCTGCTGTGCGAGTTGAGCTTGCATCAGGTAGGCGTTCGTCACCGGGTCGGTTAAGGGCAGCGTGGATCCGCCGATCCCGCCAACAGTTGGAATCTGCCTTCCAATCCCTGTGTTGCCCAACAGTCCGCCTATGCCGCTACCGATCACCCCGCCTAATGGATTTCCTAACAGGCCGCCTAAGAAGCCCTGTGATGCAAGCTGAGGCGCGTACGCTCCCGTCACACCAGGGTATCCTTGTTGAATTCCGTCCATGATGATTTTTCGAACCTCCTTATTTATTCACGAAATTTAAGGGTTAACGCCCAGACATTTTGGTGCCGTACGGTTGTGAGAATATCAAACCCGATATTCGCAGTCAAGCTGAAAATTACGGGAAATTTGTCAGTTCTCTTTCGACATCAAGTGTTTACGGAATATTATTTTGTGGGGTGTAACTGTTAACCAAGCCTCGGGCAGAGCGAGCCGATTTTGCGAAATATTTTTGTATCCAAGAGCGTCCCGGCAACGTCGAAGGGCGAGCCAGCGCCGCGAGTACCGTCGCCGATGTGCGAATAACTTGTGAGGCGGCGCCACCTGGACCACATCGGACGAAGTAATTCATGAGCGAACAGTGGTCAAATACGACTAATGAATACCTGCAGCAGCCCTCGTGTAGTTCGCAGTCGTACACGTCGATGACACCCAGTCTGACATCATTGGGGGATTTCGTTACCGTGGAGCCGGGCGGCTTGAATATTCTACAAAGGGCTCTTTGCGTTTTTCGGCCACACAACGCCCTGATCTTTCTTGGCGACCGGCGCCAGGCCTTTGTATATGAACTTTTGCACACGCTGACCCCGGTAGGTCTCCGTGGTGAAGATGTTGCCTTTCGAATCGGTGGCAATGCTGTGGACGCCGTAGAATTCACCGGGCTGGCGTCCTCCTTCTCCGAAGCTTGTTAGCACTTCGAGCGATTCGCGATCGAGAATGTGCACCCTGTCGTTCTCCCCGTCCGCAAGATAGATGTACTTCTGCTGCGGATCCTTCGAGAAAGCGATGTCCCACACCGAGCCCGAGCCGAGCGTGTCTTTATTGAAGAACGCTTCCTTCACAAAGGCGCCGTCGGGCTTGAACACCTGGATCCGGTCGTTGACACGGTCGCAGACATACAACAGGCCGTCGTGCGAGAGTTCGACGCAGTGCACGGGATTGCGGAATTGCTGAGCGGGCGGATCATTCGGATTGTAGGGACCCAGGTTCGTGTCGTCCGGCTTGTGCCCGTATGCTCCCCAATGCCGCTTGTACTTGCCGGTGTCCGCATCGAACACGATCACCCGGTGATTGCCATAGCCATCGGCGACATAGACTTCATTGGTCTTGGAGTCGACAAACGTTTTGGCGGGTAGCCTCAGGTTCTCGACATCATCGCTACCCTTGCTGTGGCCGGGCTTGCCGATCTGCATCAGGAATTTCCCGTCCTGCGTGAATTTCAGGATCATGTTGTCCTTGAAGCTGTTGAAGCCTTCGACTCGCGCATCCCGGCTCCTGCCCGCCGCGGCAGGCTCTTCGTCAGAGCCGCCCACTGCGCCGCGAGCACTCTGTGGACCGCGTCCGTTGCCGCCAATCCAAACATTTCCCTTGTAATCGACTGTGATTCCGTGGTTCGATTCCGGCCAATCGTAACCATTGCCAGGACCGCCCCAGTGCCCGATGAGGTTGCCCGCTTGATCAAACTCGAGAACGGGCGGGGCCGGAGCGCAGCATTGAGCAGTGGGCGGGTTCGTTGTGGCGTGCCGCTCGCCCGGTTCGAGCGAACCGGCTCGATGAATGATCCAGATGTGGTCCTGCGCATCGACCGACACTCCGATGGTTTGACCGAGGATCCAGTGGTTCGGCAGCGGCTTCGGCCACATCGGGTCCACTTCAAACCTCGGCGCGGCGACTGTCGCGGCGTGAACCCTTTTTTCAAGCATGGCTGAGGCCACTGCCAGCACACCGAGGAACGCGACAAAAGCAAGACCAATACTCAGATCACGTTTCACGATTCTCCTCCCGCATTCCCTTACGTAGGTACGCTTAGCCTTCAATCGGCTCCTGGTTCATCTTACTCGGTGAACGTACCGTTTAAAATGGGTGCCGGGCCGGACATCGCTTGGGTGGTAATTCCCGGAGGAGGAGAAGGTTATGCGGAACGTGAAGACGGCGCACCGGGCAATGCTAGGTGCGATTACATTGATGTTCGCGCTGTCGGCCCAGGAACCCACGTGCCATCGCTGTTCCGCCACCTTTATTGGCACCAGCGAGCTTCAGGCCTACCTGAAGCGAGCCGTCGAAAACGATCTGGTCGATCAGCAGGTTCGCTCGGTCGACTTGGGTAAAACACAACTCGCCCTCGGGATCGTACATCGCGGCAGGTTGCCGGCGCCGGCGAAAGATTCGGTTGCCGAGCACGACCTGATCAGTGAGGTGTACCACGTCATTGATGGTTCCGCGACGCTGGTAACCGGTCCCGATCTGGTCGATCCGCAGCGCAGACCGTCGAACCTGCAGACTGTCAGGGAGTTCAACGGTCCGGGCAACAACGCTCGCTCCATTCGGAACGGAGTGACCCACAACCTCAAAGCAGGCGACGTCATCATCATTCCCGCCGGCACTGGACACTGGTTTACCAGGATCGATGATCACATTACGTACCTGATAGTGCGGATCGATCCTGACAAAGCGGTCCCGCTGAAGGACGAAGCCGCATCACAGGCCTACCTTCGCAGCCCGGTCAAAAAGGGCAGCGGCAAAGAGCGATGAGCGGACAGCTTAGAATAGTCTAGGTAGGTGCCAATCATTATGGAAGAGACAAAGCTGGAAATTCCCCTTCTGCAGTCGGGAGAGAAGGTCATCGGCGCAGCGTTTTTGACCCAGGATGGGGAAGTCATTTTCACCTCTCATCCGGACGCGATTGAGGTTGTTCTAGTACAACCTCAACCGGGATGCTCTGGGCCCTGGGCTGTGAGACGCAGGCCTCCCAAGCGCTCTACATTGGGCCCGACGAAAATGGCTGCGTCTGCCTAGCAGCCGTTGGGGACGCGCCTCGACAACGTCGAGGCGTCCGTTAAAGCGCTCATCTCGCCAATCAGTTTCACGGATTACGCCGCCGGTGAGGATCGCCTTGACGCCGGCGCTTTTTGAAGTACTGGAGATTCATGTCAATCGGCGCTCAGCCTCGTTTCCGGCTTGCATCTCTTCCGACGCCTTTACAGGAGTTATCGAAGCTCCGGGACGCGCTCGGTGGAGGACAGCGTTGCCCGCGCATCCTGATCAAGCGGGATGACCTGACCGGATTGGCGTTCGGCGGGAACAAAGCACGCAAACTGGAGTTCCTGGTAGGTGATGCCCTGCGGCAAGGCGCCACGGTGTTGGTCACTTCCGGCGCAGTGCAGTCGAACCACGCTCGAATGACAGCGGCAGCAGCCCGCGCCGCGGGGATGAAACCGGCGTTAGTGTTAACCAGCGACGCGGAGTGTCCGGCCCTACAGGGCAACCTTTTGTTAGACAAGTTGCTGGACGCGGAGATCCATTTCATCCGGGCGAATGCAGATCCGTTGCTTGCCATTGGCGACCAGGAGGCGGCCAGAATGGCGGAGGTTGTGAGCGATCTACGGCAACGCGGCGAACGCCCGTACCTGATTCCTGTTGGCGGCTCGAGCCCGGTGGGAGCATTGGGCTACGTGACGGGCACACTTGAACTCGTGACACAGCTTTTCCAAATGGGTGTGGCGCCCAGCCACTTGTACTACGCGAACGGATCGCGTGGAACCCAAGCCGGTTTAGTGCTCGGGGCGAAGATGTACAGCGCGCCGTACCGTATCAAGGGCATCGCCGTAAGCGGGGGCGAACCGGAGAAGACGCACCGCGCGGTGCGGATCGCGAATGAAGCGGCAGACATGCTCGGCGTCACGAGCCGGGTGAGCGCGGAAGAATTGCTCAACGACCAGAACTACATCGGCCCCGGGTACGGCGTTGCCACACCCGGTTGTCTCGAGGCGATCCGCCTGCTGGCGTGCTGCGAAGGCATTTTCCTCGATCCCGTTTACACCGGCAAAGCAATGGCGGGAATGATCGATCACATCCGGCACGGGGCCATCGATCCAAGCGACACGATTGTCTTTCTGCACACGGGCGGAACGCCTGCCTTGTTCGCATATGCGGACGAATTCAGCGAGCAGTGCATGCGCTGAAGGATTGGTGCAGAATCATTTCATGAAGTTCTGGATCATGTTGGCCCTCGGGGCGTTCGCCGGCATAGCCGCAGCGCAACCCGTATTCAACGTAAAGGACTATGGCGCGACCGGGCGCAAGCAGGACGATGCGCGCCCCGCGCTCCAGCGAGCGATAGACACCTGCGGCAAGGCCCGCGGTGGCACGGTCTATGTCCCGCCGGGCGAGTACTCATCCGGACAACTCCATCTCCGCTCGGGGGTTCGCCTGTATCTTGAGGCCGGCGCGACGCTCTATGCCTCGCTAGACTCACGTGCGTTCGATGCATCGCCCCGTTCCGCACTCCTGTACGGCGAAGACCTGCGCGACATCGCGATCGAGGGCCGTGGCACGATTGACGGGCAAGCGTCGTACGAATGGCGGCCCAGCGATTTCACCGACTTCTACATTCGACCCAACCAGCTTCTGATGGAGGCGGCCAAGAAACCGCTGCTGCGGTCGTTCCCCTCCGGATTCCCGAAGGAGACGGTATTTCCGCGCTTGGTTCTGCTGCTGCGTTGCGAGGATGTCCGCATTGCCGGACTCAAATTCATCCGATCGCGCAGTTGGACGATCAATCCGTATGCCTGTAAGCGGCTGGTAATCGACGGAATCTACATTTACTCGAGTCTGAAGGAAGCGGTGTGGGCCGATGGCATCGATCCGGATGGCTGCCAGGACGTGCGAATATCCAATTCGACCATCGAGACAGGCGACGACGCGCTTGTTTTCTATTCGGCGGATATATGGGGCCCTGCATTGCCAACCGAGAACGTGACTGTGACGAACTGCCGGTTGTCATCGGCGTCGAGCGCGATCAAGTTTCGCGATGGCAACTCGAAGGCCATCCGGCATGTAGCGATCGACAACGTCGTTATCAGAAACTCCAATCGAGGGTTGGCGTTTATGGTCTTCGACGGTGGCATCGTGGAGGACGTCGTGATGTCCAACCTCTCCATCGAGACACGTCGTTTTGACTGGTTCTGGTGGGGCGACGGCGACCCTCTTCATTTCAACATCAAGCGCCGCAGTGAGGTGGACGGCACCAAGCGCGACAACGAACCGCGCGCCGGCACGATCCGGAACATTTCCATTCGCAATGTGATTGCGCACGGTACAGGCACATCGGCCATCAACGGTCATCCCGAGAGTTGGCTGGATGATATTCGGCTCGATAACGTCAGGCTGTTCGTTTCGCACGATCCACAAGCGCCCTACGAGAATACGGACACCGCGCTGCGGCTGCGTCACGCGCGCAACTTCGCGATGAAGGATGTAGAGATTCGTTGGGAAAAACCACAGTCCGCGAAGTGGCAAACGGGCCTTGCAGTGGAGGAGGTCCGGGGTCTGCTGCTCGATGGCGTTGATGTTGCGGCTGCTCCGGGATCTGGCGCGCCGGTGATGACGCTCAAAGATGTCGAGGACGTCACCCTGCGTTATTCGCGCGCGAACACACTTCGTGTGGCCGGTGCGCATACAAACAAAGTCCGTCTATTCCAGACGGAGGCGAAGATCACGATGGATCCGGGTGTCGCGCAGGGTGCGATTGTGCGGCAGTAGAACTCGTTCCTGCGTCAGATGCCTAGAACGTCTTTAAGGTATTTCCGGCTTCTGGCGGCGCTCTCGATCGGGTTGAGTCCTGGCTGGCTCGGATCCACGTCTTGCTCGAAAATACTCCAGCCGTGATAGCCGCCGCCGTCCAGGGCCCCCATTACTGCGCGGAAGTCGATGGCGCCTTTGCCGAGTTCACAAAAGACGCCGCGGCGAACCGCATCCAGGTAGCCCACGCGCTCCCGCTTCACTTGGTCCAGGACCAGGCGATCGACATCTTTCCAGTGCAAATGCCAGATTCGGCCGCAATGCTTCTTCACAAATTCGGCCGGATCGCCGCCGCCCAGGTAGTAATGGCCCGTGTCGAAACAGAGACCGAGCAGATTGGGGTCGGTGAGTTGCAGCAGGCGGTCCACCTCTCCCGGAGTCTCGACGTATGTGCCGGCATGGTGGTGGAACGCCGCTCGGAGCCCGCGCTCGCCTGCAGCCTGGGCGGCGCACGTTAACAGCCCGACCGCCTCGCGCCACTGTTCGTTCGCAAGTCCATCGCTTTTCTGCGCGCGGCCCGCAACCGCCATGCGCTTTTCGGACATTTCGTCCGCGAGTACAACGATCCGGGCGCCACTCTGGGCAAGTAAATCTATTACCTTGATCGCCTCGCGTAGGCCTGCTTCCTGAGCGGCGGGCCGGGCGAGTGGCAGCGGCACAAACGCCGCGGCCAACTCGAGCTCCCGTGACCCCAGCTCACGAATCAGCATTGCTGCATCTGTGGGCAGGAAACCGTAAGGGCCGAGTTCCGTGCCCGTGTACCCTGCCTCGACCATCTCATCCAGAACGGCGCCGTACGGCTGGTTTCCGCTCCAGCCCTCAACCTCGATGACACCCCAACTCACTGGGGCGGTGCCTACTCGGATTGTTCCTTCTGCTCTTGCCTTTGCTGCCTGCTCGTTCACCTGAGAACCTTTCTATGCCTGTGCGACTTTTATCCACTTCCGGGTTTGAGCGGATTCGAGCGCCGCATCGAGCACAGCCTGGCACCGAACTCCGTCCAACAGCGTCGGCGCGCGGGAGCGCCCGAGCCGTACGCTTTCGACAAACTGAAACTGCTGATCATAGCGGTAGCTCCAGCGGGGGTCCCCGTCATGGACGTCGCGCACGGAGCCCGGCAACCGCAGAAACTCCGTGGGAACCTCACAGCGGCGCATCGGCCGGGCCGGATCGCTTCCGTCTTCCCCTAATGCCACCTCCAAGCCCCAAGGGTCCTGGAGCGAGAACGCCGCGGCGCCATCGGAGCCATAGAGTTCGATCGTCATGTTCTCGGAGATTCCCGCTCCGCGGCCCGGACAGACACGGGAAATCTCGAACGTCGCGCAAACTCCTCCCTGCATGTCTGCCAGGAAAGCAATCCAGTCTTCCACGTCGGAGGCCGGGTCCTGCCGAAACTTCATCTGCGACGCCGAAACGGATTCGATCTTCCCGGCCAGAAACTGAACCAGGTGCACCAGGTGCGATCCGATGTCCGCCAGGACTCCCGATCCAGCGTGGGCCGCCGTCGAACGCCAGCCCAGCAGATGGGAGGAAAGCGCCATCAGGTAAGCCGCCCGAACGGTACGGAGGCTTCCCAGCGCACCTTCATCCACCAGGTGCTTCAGATATTGCACCGCCGGAGTGAAGCGATAGGTGAACGCGGTCATGTGCACCACGCCCGCTTTCTCCGCCGCTGCATACATTTCGCGCGCGGCCGCGAGATTGAGCGCCAGCGGCTTTTCGCACAGCACGTGTTTTCCGGCTTCTGCGGCCCGGATCACGATCTCGGGATGCAGAAACGTCGGCGTTGCCACGACGATGGCATCGATGTCCGCCCGCTGCAAAACTTCTTCATACGCCAGGTACGCACCGGGAACGCCGCAACTCTGGGCCTCCCCGGGAATCGGGGAGCAGATCGCGGCTACATTCACGTCCCGGCAAAGGCGCAGGCCCGGAAGGTGGATCGAGCGCGCCACGTTGCCTGCGCCGATGATGCCTATAGTCACCGGGGTCATGCAAGGTTGCTCGCCGATCGTCTTTCGGAACTGCTAGACGAAATGGCGCTCATGACGCACAGCCTCCCCATATTTTTCTCGAATGGCGCGAACGGCTTCGGTCTCCGCGACCTCGGCAACGGGGACATCCCACCAGGAGTCGTAACCAGGCACTCGTACGTCCCGGTCCACCTCCACGACGATTACATTCGTGCGGTCCAGCCGGCGCGCCTCGTCCAGCGCGCGCTGCAAATCCTCCCGCGTTCTGGCCCGCACCGCGGGGACGCCGAAACTCGCTGCGTTCGCCCGAAAGTCGACCGGCAGGCAGTCTCCGTCCAATTGCCCGGTTTCATCGCGGCGGAAGCGATAGTGAGTGCCAAAACCATTTACGCCGACCGCTTCGGAAAGCCCGCCGATACTTCCGAATCCGTGGTTATCAAGTAATACGATGTTGAGCTTGAAACCTTCCTGCAACGACGTGACAATCTCGGACGACATCATCAGGTATGAACCGTCGCCGACCATCACGTAGACCTCGCGGGAAGGGTCCGCCATCTTGACGCCCAAGCCGCCGGCGATCTCGTACCCCATACACGAATAGCCGTACTCCAGGTGATAGCCCTTTGGATCGCGGGTGCGCCAGAGTTTGTGAAGATCGCCGGGAAGACTGCCGGCGGCGCATACCACCACGTCTTGCGGCTGCGAGAAGCAATTGACCGTACCGATCACCTCGCCCTGGCTGAGCGGTGGGCCATGGCGAAGGCCGTAGATACGGTCCACTTCCGCGTCCCATTCTTCGCGCGCCCGGCCCACAAGCCTCCTATAGCTCTCCGCGACTGTGTAGGAACCGGCTGCGTCGGATAAGTCCTGAAGCGCGCAACGTGCGTCGGCCAGGAGCGGAAGGGCGGCGTGTTTGTACGCATCGATCTCGGCTACGTTGATGTTGATGAAGCGAACATCCGGATTCTGGAAGGCGGTCTTGGAGGCTGTTGTAAAGTCGCTGAGTCGCGTGCCGATTGCGATCACCAGGTCGGCGTCGCGCGCCAGCAGGTTGGCCGCGCTGGTTCCGGTTACGCCGATGGCGCCCAGCTGTGCAGGATGGTTGTACGGGAGCGAGCCCTTACCCGCCTGCGTCTCAGCCACTGGTATGCCGGTTTGTTCGACGAATCTCGCCAGCGCCGCGGTGGCTTCGCTGTAGAGCACTCCCCCACCGGCGATGATGAGCGGCGCTTTCGCCGCGCGAATCCATTCCGCCGCGCGTTCGAGCATCGCGCGGTCGGCGCCCGGACGCGCAACGTGCCACACCCGCTTTTCGAAGAACTGCTCCGGGTAGTCCCAGGATTCGGCCTGGACGTCCTGCGGAAGCGCCAGCGTAACGGCGCCCGTTTGCGACGGCGAAGTTAGTACGCGCATCGCCTCCATCGCTGCGAAGGGAAGTTGGTCCGGCCGGTTAATTCGGTCCCAGTAGCGTGAGACCGGCTTGAAGGCGTCATTTACGGAGACGTCCTGGCTGTGTTCGGATTCAAGCTGCTGCAGCACGGGCGCCACGTTTCGGCGCGCGAAGATATCTCCCGGCAGCAACAGAACCGGAATACGGTTGATGGTGGCGGTGGCGGCGCCCGTGATCATGTTCGTCGCGCCGGGCCCGATGGAAGACGTGCAGGCAAATGTGGCCAGGCGGTTTCGCATCTTGGAGAACGCGGTGGCCGTGTGTACCATGGCTTGCTCGTTGCGGCAAAGGTAATAGCGAAAATCGGGTGATTGGTGTAGAGCTTGGCCGATCCCCGCGACATTGCCGTGCCCGAAGATGCCCCAGACTCCCGCGAAGAACTGCGTCTCGCGTCCGTCCCGCTCCACGAACTGGTTTTTCAGGAAGCCGATCAAGGCCTGTGCAGTGGTCATGCGTCGGGTTTTCATGCTTGCTCCAGATATTGGCTGAGGCCGTCTAGCGGCCGGCTGGAAGAGGCCTCGATGTGCCCGAGACCTTCCTCAACCGTCCAAGTTTTGTGCACGATTCCACCGGCGGCCTCGGCCACGGCCAGCGGATCGCTCTTGCAGGGATAGAGTACGTTCCGGCCGACCAGCGCGCCGCGCACGTTGGGACCGGACGACATGCCCGCGCGCAGTTCTCGAAGAAACGGCGCCGCATCGCCCGCCGATTCGCCGCCGAGCAGCAGGATGGGCAGCGATGTAGAGTTCGCGACCACTTCGTAGTTCTCGCAGTAGGGCAATTTCAGCCACAGATACCGGCTGCTGTCCCCCAGCGCCGAAGCGACTCCTGCGCTCTGTGCGAGCGCCTCCTTGGTTTTGATCACGTGATAAGAGCCGTTGCGGGTCTCCACCGGAAGCGGTTCCAGGAATGTCGGGAGACCGGCCGAATTGGCCTCGGAGATCGCGCGAGAACATGCAACCAGCGTTCGCAGCGAATCGGGATCGTTATCGCAGATGCGCAGCAGGATCTTGGTCCCGTCGAAGCCCCAGGCAGTACAGGCGGCCGCCGAAGTCCCGGTCATGGGATCGTCCATCTCCCATTTGCTGCGCGCCAGACCGCCGCGGTTGAGGCTGGCGATCAGAACTTTTCCGTCGAGCAATGCGGGCCCGCCTCCTTCGCGAATCAGGGAGTCGATCACCAGCAGATCTTCCAGGATGTCCATGGTTGCCATGACCCCATCGATGGTCTCGCATGTCAGCACGCGGAGAACGCGGGCAAGATAGTCGTGGCGGTCGGCCATTCCTAAAGGATCATTTGCGATGCTGGTTACCCGGCGCGCCGGGTGATCGGCCGCCAACACGCTCAATTTTCCATCCACAGTGAGCTGGGAGCGCCGTTTGCGAGCCTTGGCTGCCCGCAGCGGGCGCTCGGGGTCGCAGACGCGGAGGGAACAGAGCGTTTCCCGAATGGCCGGGGGCAGAAATTCTACAGCGGAGAAACTCGC
Source organism: Acidobacteriota bacterium (assembly GCA_003223065.1). Lineage (GTDB taxonomy): Bacteria > Acidobacteriota > Terriglobia > Bryobacterales > Bryobacteraceae > Palsa-187. Next base: position 18,026 of record QHXU01000051.1, read on the forward strand.
CATGGCTCTTCAGCGCGTCACAACGGGAACGCGCGGATCTTTCTCCCGCCAGGCGCTGCGCACCCAGGCGTAGTTCGGATCGTCCGTTGCCGCCATCGAGCGCGCGGTGCCGGCGAGCACGTTCAGATAGTAGACGTTATAACCGTGCGCCGCAACCACGGGATGATACCCTTCCGGAATGAATACCATTTCGCCGTCCCGCACGGTGAGGGTTTCGTCCAGCCGGCGATCCGCGGTGTAGACTCGCTGGATCGCGTAACCCTCCGGCCGATCGATTTTGTAGTAATAGATTTCCTCCAGGTCCACCTCGGCGGGCGGATTGTGCACATCGTGCTTGTGGGGCGGATAGCTGGACCAGTTACCGCTGGGCGTGTAGACTTCCACGAGCAGTATCCGGTCCGCGGGGAAGTCGGGCTTCAACAGGTGATTGATTTGCCGCGTGGCGTTTCCGCCTCCACGGATCTCGATCTCGACTTCGCCGGGGGTGATCAGGCGCGCCGGGTACGCTGTGCGCGCGGTGCAATAGCAAAGGGCGAACTCGCATGCGCTTTCCGCAATCAAGTTGAACCGGGTCTGAATGGGCAGATAGAGTGTATGGGCAACGCCTCCGAACACGTTCGCGCGTCCTCCAATTCGCGGCCAGCCGCCGGCGGAAGACTCGACCGAGCAGACGCCGCCCAGCATCACGATTCCAAGCTCGTTCGCGGCGGTTTCAGCCGAGAAACTCTGTCCCGGAATGAGCCGGCGCACTTGAAACGATAGATGTTCGAATCCTGCTGTATCCCGCGCTACCGAGAGACTTGCTCCCGCACCCCCGGTTGGAGATGACGGTCTGAAGTGGATCTGCCGAGTCGACATGATGACAACATGGCTTGAATATCAAGCCATCAGGATTGTCACACTGAGATGCTGGATCGAATAACCATCCTGTTGTAGAAACTTGACAGCTACAGTTTAGCAATCATATACTCCACACGGTTGCCTCGCACTCAATACGGCGAAAACATACATTACCGACAAAACAGAAAGCATGGAAGTCATCATACTCGGCCGCATCGGTTACGATCTCTATTCGGAAGAGCCGCACGTGCCTTTGCCGCACGTCAGGCGGTTTTCCCGCTATTTGGGCGGCTCCAGCGCAAACATGGCCGTCGGGCTCGCGCGCCTGGGCGCGCAGGTCGGCATGGTGGCCGCGTTGGGCGCCGACAGCCTGAGCCAGTTCCTGCTGGAATTCTTAACTGCAGAGCGCGTGGACGTCTCTCACGTAAAGCGCTGCCCGGGCTACTTGGCCTCTCTGTGCCTTACCGAGGTCTCGCCTCCCGATCGTTTCCCTCAAGTCTTTTACCGCCGCGACCCAGCTGATACGCAGCTGGATCTGCAACCGGACGATCTCGACTACCTGGCATCGAGCCGCATGTTCATCACTAATGGAACTTCCCTCTGTGCCTCGCCTTCCCGTGAGTCCACCTACCTCGCCCTGGAGCGGGCCCATCGTTCCGGAGTACGCGTCGTGTTCGACGTAGATTACCGCTCCATGTCCTGGCGCAAGCCGGAAGAAGCGGGTCTCGCCGTGCGCCTCGCGCTTCCATTTGTGGACGTGCTCATTGGGAACGAAATGGAACTCAAGCTCGTGGCGGCTGAGAACACATTGGAACGCAGCCTTGCCCGCCTGAGGACCATGCACATTCCCATGCTCGTGTCCAAGCTGGGCGAGGAAGGAACCCGAGTGTATGCGGGGAATTCGGAAATCTATTGCCCGCCGTACCAGGTTCCCGTCGTTTCCACCATTGGCGCGGGAGACGGATTTGCTTCCGGTTTTCTGGCCGCTCTGCTGCGGGGCAAGGAAGTTATGGAGTGCCTGCGATACGGCAACGCGGCTGCGGCGATCGTCGTAAGCCGGTTGAGTTGCTCCGAAGCCATGCCGACCATGGAAGAGGTGGAGCGTTTGAAAGCGGAGCAGGAAAAGTTGGCTGCCACAGGGAACCCGTAAGCGCAGATCATGATCACGCTTGTAATGTTGAACAATGGTGCGTGTGTGACGTTTGTTAGCGGCCGCTCGCAGGCGGCGGCACACAGAGGGGAGCCGATGAGATGAGCCGAGGGAAGCTTCGTTTTGCAGTCTTAGGCGTGGGCCGGATCGGGAAGGTCCACATTGCGAATCTGGCGACCCGGATTCCGGATGTGGAGGTCCTCGCGATCGCGGATGTCTCGGCCGGCGAAGCGGCCGCGGTCGCATGCCGCTTTGGCGTACCCCAGGTGTTTCAGGACTACAAACAGTTGCTCAAGTCGGTGGAAGTCGACGCGGTCGTGGTCTGTACACCCACCAACACCCATCACGACATCATCCGGGACGCTGTCTCCGCGGGCAAACACGTCTTCTGCGAAAAGCCGGTCGACCTGACATTGGAGAGGATTCAGCGGATCCTTCAGCACGTGGAGAGGTCCGGAGTTCAACTGATGGTGGGGTTCAATCGCCGCTTCGATCCGAATTTTCAAAAGTTGCACGAAATCGTAAAAGCGGGCCGGATCGGAACGCCCGAGATTGTACGTATCACCAGCCGCGATCCGGCCCCGCCACCGGAACAATATCTTCGCGCAGCGGGAGGCTTGTTCCTGGACATGACGATTCACGACTTTGACATGGCCCGGTATCTGGCCGGCAGCGACGTGGTCGAGGTGTATGCCCACGCGACCGTTCTGGTAGATCCGGTGTTCCGCGCCGTGGGCGACTGGGACACCGCCGCTGTGATACTGCGCTTTGAGAATGGCGCGGTGGGAACGATTGACAACAGCCGCAGGGCCGTCTATGGATATGATCAGCGGGCAGAGGTCTTCGGATCCGCCGGAATGGCGGCGATCGGCAACAACGCGCCTGATAATCATGTCTTTTTCGATCGCTCGGGCGGACATTCCTCTCCGCCTTTGGACTTTTTCATGGAGCGCTACACCGAGTCGTACCTGCGTGAGATGCAGGCCTTCGTGGATGCGGTTCGGGATGGTAAGCCGGTCCCTGTCAATGGAACAGATGGGCTGGTGGCGGTCGCGATCGGGCTAACCGCCGCGAAATCGGCGCGGGAAAACCGCCCCGTCCCGGTCTCTGAGATTTATGCGCAAACCGCGGCCACGTCCTGATACGAAAGCCGAACCATGCGCGCCTAAGCGAAGGGGCTCCGCTTCAAGGCGTACTCCACGGCTTCGGCCGGGACTTTGAATTCGGACGTCGCTTTGTTGCCCATATAGCCCAGTTCTTTGATCCCCGCCGGGCTCGTGTAGTATGCATCCACCGTCATCCTGCGCGCCCAATCAAAAAATCGGATGCCCGCCGCCGTCTCCGGCATCCGGTTACGCCGGTACGCAATCTTATCGAGCATAGCGGTCTGCTGCTCCGCCTTCGCGTCCAGGAAGTTCACTTCGTAGTGGCGTTTCATCTCGATGTCGAGCCAGGCAAGGCCTCCCGTGTAGATCGCCGCCATCTGTGGATTCTGGCTTGACAGCAGATCGATGAACTCCGCCGCTCCTCCCTGCGTCGCCCCCGGCACGATCAGCTCGCACAGTTTCTTCAATGTGTCGAACTCATGCTGCGTGAGCGCCTTCGGCTTGTAGACGCCCGTATTCGCCTTCACGTCCTCCGACGCCATTTGATGCACGTGCTGCGCCGCTTCCAAGCCCACCGGTCCCACGAACGCCGCCGCTGCTATGTTCTGGAGGACCCGTCTGCGACTCTGTCCCCCTGCCGTTCCGAATCCTGGTTCCCGGCTGCTGACTTCCTCTCGTTTAGACATTTCCCTTCCTCAACTCCTCCGCCAAGTACTCGGCCGTACGCCACGCCAGCGCGCAAATCGTCAAGGTCGGATTCTTGTCCGGATTGCTCACGAACGGCCCGCCATCCGCGACAAACAGATTCTTCACGTCGTGCGCCTGGCAGTACTTGTTCAGTGCCGACTTGTTCGGATCATCGCCCATCCGGATCGTCCCCACCTCGTGGATAATTTCGCCGCCGACCGAAATCTTCTCTTCGACCGGGCGCGGTTTGATCGCTTCGGTACCCACCGGAACGCTCTCTTCCGCCGCGCGCCGCGGAGTGTTCACTTTGCCGCCCATCGTTTCAATCAGCTCGGTGAACGTCTTTTCCATGTGTTCCACCTGCTTCAGTTCCGCATCGGTCCAGCGGAAATGAAACCTCAACACCGGGATGCCCCACTTGTCCACCACGTTTGGATCGATCTCGCAGTAGGTGTGTTCGTTCGGGATCATCTCGCCGCGGCCGGAGAAACCTACGTGCGTGCCGTAGTCCTCGTAAATCGCCTTCTTCAGCGATTCGCCATATCCTTCGTGCTCCCTGCAAACGCCGTTAAAGCTTCCCACGCCCGGCATGCCGTAGCCGCCGCCGATTTCGATGTGGTATCCACGCGGAAAGTCGAGCTTCTTGTCCCACAACCACCAGGGCATGTATAGGTGCGAGCCTCCCATGCCGTCCGAATCGTGCCGCGGCATCCCGACCAGCGCCGGGATTCGCCCGCCCAGGCTGAATCCGGTGCTGTCCATCAGATTCCGCCCCACCACGCCGGAGGAGTTTGCGAGCCCGTTCGAGTGGCGCGGCGACCGTGAATTCAGCAGCAGCCGCGTCGATTCGCATGTGCTCGCCGCCAGCACCACGGTGCGGCAACGGATCTGCTTTTCCGTGCGCGTTGTCTTGTCGATGTAGGAAACCGCCTTGACTTTGCCCTCGTTGTCCGTGATCAGCTCGCGGGCCATCGCGTTCGTGAACAACTGCACCCGTCCCGTCTGCACCGCAGGAAACACCTGTACCTGGCTCGACGAATAGTTTGATGCCGTTACGCAGCCTCGCCCGCATTGGCCGCAGTAGTGGCATGGCGCGCGCCCGTTGGTCTTTCGCGTGATCACCGCCAGGCGCATCGGAATGCACGGAATCCCCAGCTTGTCCGATGCCTTTTTAATAAGCACTTCGTGAACGCGGGGCGGGGGACACGGCTGAAAAATTCCATCCGGCGCGCTGCGGATTCCCTCTTTTGATCCGGTTACGCCGATAAAACCCTCTGCTTTGTCGTAATACGGAGCGATGTCCTCGTAGGCAATCGGCCAGTCTGTCCCCACGCCGTCGCGCGTATACGGTTTGAAATCGTAATCGGCCAGGCGCAGCGAGATGCGCCCATAATGATTCGTGCGCCCGCCCACGATGCGCGAGCGGAACCACATGAATTTGGAGCCCTCTCCCGTCGTGTACGGCTCGCCGTCCAGTTGCCACCCACCCGCCTGCGCCGAGAAAAATCCGAACGCCCGTCCGCGTCCGAAATAGCTGGCGCCCCCTTCGCCGGAGCCGCGATGCGGCACCTGGTAAGGCCACATGTGTTCCTTGAAATCCTTGGCTGGATTCAGCATTGGACCGGCTTCCAGCAGGGCGACATTCACTCCCAGATCGGCCAGTACCTTTGTCGCGGTGCCGCCGCCGGCTCCCGAGCCGATGACCACCACGTCGTAAATCGGTGCGCTGCGGATGACTTGAAACATTCCGAGCTTATTGTATCCCATCGAGTTAGGCTGGTTGCGCCAGCAACCGCGCTCGTGATTTAATCACCGTAGGAGCAGGATGGAAGAAACCAAGATCACCTCTGCGGGCGATACGGACGATTCTGGACCGCGTTCGGTGGCCGGAGCTGCCCTGTCCTGGTTTCGCGATCTCTTTCTCAGCGTACTGATCGCCATTGTCGTAATCCTGTTTCTCTACCAGCCGGTGAAAGTCGAAGGCACGAGTATGATGCCCGCGCTCGTCGATCAGGAGCGCATCTTTATCAACAAGTTCATTTACCGCTTCGGCCTCTCCGACATCGGACGCGGCGATATGGTGGTGTTCTGGTTTCCCGGCGATCCGAGCAAGTCCTATATCAAGCGCGTCATCGGCGTTCCGGGGGACGCCATCGAGGTGTCCGAGGGCACCGTGGTCGTCAATGGGCGCGCTCTGGCCGAGACCTATGTCCCGGACGAATATCGCGACCACATCTCGATGCCCCGCCGCATCGTCCCCGCGGACTCATATTTTGTGCTCGGCGATCATCGCAGCTCATCGAATGATAGCCGCACGTGTGGCATGGTGGCGC
>QHXU01000051.1:24195-32643 GCA_003223065.1 Acidobacteriota bacterium
GCCTGCTCCACTGACTTAACGCCTGCTGAACAACCACATCAGCAAACTCAGCACGACGCTAAGGATCAGACACGTGACCACGGGGAAATAGAACGCGCCATTCTTCCATCGAATGACGATGTCCCCCGGCAGCCTTCCCGGCCGCAGCGGCAACCGCTCCCCCAGCATTACCAGCAGCCCCAGGACCACCAGCGCCAGGCCGACGATGATCAGCGCGCGTCCTATGCCCGTCTCCATCTACATCATATCCGCCTCATTTTCATCTGAGCGTAGCGCGGGCCGAATTGTGGTTGATAATAGATTGCTGGAGGCCATCATCTGTCATGATCATGGAAGCGACCCCGCCGTCGACTTTGGAAGACGAATTTAATCCTCTACTGTCTGCGGAAGCGCGCTTCGACGAGGCTGCCGCCCGGCTCGGCCTCGACGACGGCATGCAGAAGATTCTGCGCACTCCCGCGCGCGAGATCATCGTGCATATACCCGTCCAGCTCGACGACGGCCGGCTGGAAGTGTTCACCGGTTTTCGCGTGCAGCACTCCATCGCCCGTGGTCCGGCGAAGGGCGGCATCCGCTACGCGCCGGATGTCACGCACGATGAAATCCGCGCGCTCGCCGCATGGATGACCTGGAAGTGCGCTGTCGCCAATCTCCCCTTCGGCGGCGGCAAAGGCGGCGTGATTTGCGATCCCAGTTTGCTTTCGCCCGGCGAGCTCGAGCGCATTACTCGCCGGTACACCGCCGAGGTATTTGAATTCATTGGTCCCGAAATCGATGTTCCCGCGCCCGACATGAACACCAACGAGCAGACCATGGCCTGGATCATGGACACCTATTCCATGCACGCCCGCCACACGCAAACCGCCGTCGTCACCGGCAAGCCCGTCGATCTCGGCGGATCGAAGGGACGCACCGAGGCCACCGGCCGCGGATGCATGATCGTCATCGAGCAGGCGCTCCGCCGTCTCGGCCTGGAGCGGTCCGCCACCCGCGTCGTCATCCAGGGCTTCGGCAACGTTGGCGGCATGTCGGCGAAGCTCATGTCCCGCGCTGGTTTCAAGATCGTCTGCATTATTGAGTGGGACGGCGCGGTCTACAACGCGCGCGGCCTGGACATTCCCGCTCTCATGAAGCACCGGCGCGACACGGGCTCCATCATAGGCTTCGCCGGCGGTGAAGAAATTGATCGCAATGAAGCTATGTTTCTCGAAACCGACGTCCTGATTCCCGCCGCCAAGGAAAACGTCATCACCTCGCAGAACGCGCATCGCCTGCGCACGAAAATCCTTTGCGAAGGCGCCAATGGTCCCACCACGCACGCGGCGGATTCGATCCTCGCCGATAAGGGCATCTTCGTTATTCCGGATATCCTCGCCAACGCGGGCGGCGTCACCGTTTCCTATTTCGAATGGGTCCAGGATCGACAGGGTTATTTTTGGAACGAACAGGTGGTGAACGACCGGCTTGAAGAGATCATGGTCAACAGTTTCCAGGACGTGGTCGCCTACGCGCAAAAGCACGGCGTCAACAATCGAATGGCCGCCTACATGCTGGCCCTCGACCGCGTCGCGTTCGCGATCAAACTGCGGGGAATTTACGCCTAGTTTATTGGCGTTAAGGTCGCGGCTAATCTGAATGACCGAACCTTCCACGCCGCTGATGCGGCAGTATCACGGCATCAAACAGCAGGTCCCCAACGCCCTCCTCCTCTTCCGTCTTGGCGACTTTTACGAGCTCTTCTACCAGGACGCCGTCACCGCCGCGCGGGAGCTCGAAATTACCCTCACCTCGCGAAACAAGGAGAAAGGCCAGCCGATCCCCATGTGCGGCGTGCCCTACCACTCCGCCGAAAACTACATCGCCCGCCTGATCCAGAAAGGGTACCGCGTCGCCATCTGCGACCAGGTGGAGGACGCACGCTTCGCCAAAAAGCTGGTCAAGCGCGAGCTAACGCGCGTCGTGACGCCCGGCACCGCGATGAACGCGGTCATCCTTCGCTCGCACGAAAACAACTATCTCGCCGCCGTGATGGTTGAAAACATGCGAGCCGGAATGGCGCATGTCGACATTTCCACGGGCGAGTTCCGCACCACCGAGCTCGATTTCGACGACGTCGCCGCTTCGCTCGAAACCTTGAACGTTCGCGAAGTCCTGATTCCGGCCGGCACAATCCAAGAATTTCCATGCCTCAAGACCGACGTGGAGCCCTGGGTCTTCGGCGCCGACTACGCCTCGCGCAGTCTCCTTGATCACTTTCATCTGCTCGCGCTCGACGGCTGCGGGCTCGAAGGCCGGCCTCTCGCCGTCGGCGCTGCCGCCGCCATCCTTCACTATCTGCGCGAAACCCAGCGCTCCGCGCTCGATCACCTGGAGCGGCCCTCCTTCTATGACCGCTCCGAAGCGCTGGTCCTCGACGCCACCACCGTGCGCAATCTTGAATTGGTCGAGCCGCTGTTTGCAGGTGAATCGAAAGAGTCCACGCTGCTGTTTGTCCTCGATCGCAGCCGCACCGGGATGGGGGGCCGCTTGCTGCGCCGCCGCCTGCTCGCGCCCGCGCTCGATACCGCTGAGATCGAGGCACGCCTTGACGCCGTCGAGGAACTGCACGCCTCCGCGATCCTTCGCGGCGAGCTCGCCAAGGACCTCGCCTCCATTCTCGACCTCGAACGCCTGCTGTCGAAAATCTCGCTTTCCACCGCCGGCCCTCGTGACCTCGCCGCACTCGCCCGCTCGCTCGCCGTCGTCCCGTCGCTGAAACAACGCCTCTCGTCATCGAAAGCCGCGCGCCTCCGCGAAATCGACGCCCGGCTGGATGAAGTCGCCGAAGTGCGCGACCAGGTCCTCTCGGCCCTCTCCGCCGAGCCGCCCGTCAACCTCGCCGACGGCGGCGCCATCCGCGACGGCTTCGATCCCCGCCTCGACGAGCTGCGCGACATCTCTCGCAACAGCCGCACCTACCTCGCGCAAATCGAGCAGCGCGAGCGCGGACGCACCGGTATCGCTTCCCTCAAGGTCCGGTTCAACAACATTTTCGGCTACTACATCGAAATTTCGAAAGCGAACCTCCATCTCGCGCCGCCCGGTTATGAGCGCAAGCAAACCCTGGTCAACGCGGAACGATTCACTACCCCGGAGTTGAAGGATCTCGAAGGGAAAATCCTCGAGGCCGAGGAGAAAATCCTCGCTATCGAGCGCGAGATTTTTGAACAATTGCGCTGCCTCGCCGCTGCTCACGCGGCGCGCGTCAAAGCTACCGCAGCCGCGGTCGCCGAGCTCGATGTCACGCTGGCGCTCGCCGAGTTCGCCGCCGAAAACCGCTACACGCGCCCACGCTTTTCTCCCTCGGGCGAGATGCGCGTCGTCGCCGGCCGCCACCCCGTCATCGAAAAGATAACCGAGCGTGACGCCCAGCGGTTCATCCCCAACGATATTTACTTCCACCCCGAAAACCAGTTCATCGCCGTCATCACCGGCCCGAATATGGGTGGAAAATCCACCTATCTTCGCCAGGCCGCCCTGCTCGTCATCCTGGCGCAGATGGGTTCGTTCGTGCCCGCAGAATCGGCTCTCATCCCCATCGTCGATCGCGTATTTACTCGCATCGGGGCCGCCGACAATCTCGCCCGCGGCCGGTCCACCTTCATGGTCGAGATGACTGAAACCGCCGTGATCCTCAACACCGCTACCCCGCGCAGCCTGATTGTGCTCGATGAGATCGGGCGCGGCACCGCCACCTACGATGGCCTCGCCCTCGCCTGGGCCGTGGTCGAACACATCCACCGCAGCATCCGCGCCAAAACCCTCTTCGCGACCCACTACCACGAACTGACCGAGCTCGCCTCACAGTTCGACGGCGTCCGCAACCTTCACGTCTCGGTGAAGGAAGCAGGCGACCAGATCCTGTTCCTCCGCCGCGTCGAACCCGGCGCTGCCGATCGCAGTTACGGCATCGAGGTCGCGCGCCTGGCGGCGTTGCCCCTGAGCGTCATCGAGCGCGCCCGCCAGATCCTCGCTCATCACGAATCCGCTGTCACCGAAGAACTCTCGCCGCCCTCGGCGCCCATGCAGATCCAGCTCTTCGAGCCGGTAAACTACGAGATCGCCGATCGTATCCGCGGCCTCAATCTGGACGAGCTGCGCCCGATTGAAGCGCTAAAGCTCCTCGCGGATCTCCAGTCAGAGTTGAAGCGTCAATGAGAACCGCCACCGTGTGGGAGCGGCCATGAGAGTAGCCGGCATCATGAGCGGCACCTCGATCGACGGCATCGATGTCGCAGTCGTTGATATCCGCGGCAAAACCGGCGGCGTCCGGATCAGGCCCATCGCCTTTCACAGCGTCCCGTACCCGAAAGCCGTGCGCGAAGCCATCCTGGCGGTTTCAAACGCGATGACCCACACGGCCACTATCTCCCGCCTAAATTTCTTGCTAGGCGAGCTCTACGCCGGCGCCGTGCTCGAAACCTGCCGGGTCCGTAACATCCCGCTCAACTCGATCTCGCTCCTCGGCATGCATGGTCAAACGATATTTCACGAAGGGGCGCCTGTGGAGTACCTGGGCCACCGCGTGGCGAGCACGTTGCAAATCGGCGAAGCAGCAGTCGTCGCTGAGCGCACCGGCTTGTGGACCATCTCCAACTTCCGGGAACGCGATATGGCCGCCGGGGGCAAGGGCGCGCCGCTGGTGCCCTACGTCGACTATCTTCTGTTTCGCAACCGTCGCTGCGGCCGCGTCGCGCTCAATATCGGCGGCATCGCCAACATCACCGTGATTCCGGCCGCCGCCCAGCCTCACGATCTCATCGCCTTCGATACCGGTCCCGGCAACATGGTCATCGACGCATTGGTCGCGCACATGACCCGGGGGCGCCAGCGCTTCGATCGCAACGGCCGTATAGCGCGCAAGGGAAAGGTTCACACCCGGCTGCTCGATTCCATGCTGCGCGATCCCTACTTCGCCTTCGATCCGCCCAAAACAGCCGGACGCGAACAATTCGGCCGCGAGTTCTCGAACGGTCTTATCGCCACCGGCCTCCCGATCGAAGACCTGATCGCTACCGCTAGCGAACTGACGGCGCGTTCCATCGCGCAAGCCCTCCTGGCCACCGTCGAGAAAGAGGACTGCATTCGCGAGGTGATCGCCTCCGGCGGCGGAGTTCACAACCTCCAGGTCATGCGCCGCCTGCGCGAGTTACTCCCCGATCTGAGTGTAAAGACCAGCGAGGAGTACGGCATCCATCCCGATGCCAAGGAAGCCATCGCCTTTGCCGTCCTCGCCTACGAGTTCATCCAGGGCCATCCCGGCGATCTGCCTTCCGCCACCGGAGCGCGCCATCCGGTGCTGCTCGGCAAAAGCTCGCCCGTCTGCTGATTGTGCGAAAACCGCGTGCGACTCGTCTAAGCTAACAGTGATGAAGACCATACTTCTGGCTGGAATCCTCGTTTCCTGCGCGGCCGCCCAAATTCCCACGGAACCGCCGAACCTCATTCGAGTAGTCCGGAATGGATCGATCCAGCCGTACGCTGACGGCAAGGCCGCTGTGAACGTTCTCGGGATGTCCGCAACCTCCGGCCTGTCCGAAACATGGATGCTTGAATTACACGACTCCTTTGGAAGTCTGGAAGACCTCGATAAGGCGCTGAAGACCGTCGCATCAGCCAGGCCCCCTTCAGAAAACGCGGCTCTGTTGCCGGACGACGTGCTCGCGCCATCGAGAGCTGTGGTCGGCGTTTACCGCCCCGCTTTAAGCTACCTTCCCGGCCAGGCGATTCGGATCTTCCCCACGGCGCGCTATTTCGACATTATGGTTTGCCGGATCCGGCCGGGTTCGGAGGCGGATTTCGCCGGACTGGTGAAACTGAGGGAATTCCGCTTCGATAGCATCAACCTGGATAGGCCGGAGATCGTATATCAGGTCATTTCAGGAGCGCCGTCCGGAACCTACATCTTCCTGGCGCCTCTGCCCTCCCTCAGGATGATGGATAACGGACGGCCGTTTACGCCGACCTACGCCGAGGGAGTGGAGGCCGCCGCAAGAAAGAAGGCCGCCGATACTGAGATCGCCCGCCAACATCTTTGGTTCCGGATCGAACCTCGAATGAGCTACGTGTCCGAAGAATTCGCGTCCCCGGATCCTGGCTTCTGGCACCCCACGCCAAGATAAGTTTGTATTACTCGTCGCGCCGGAACGGACTAACAAGACATATTGACCCGGCTTCGTGCAATTCCGGGCGTGGAGTCTGTCGGCTTGGCCGGGGCGCTTCCCGTCGCCGCGGGCGACGATCTCGCTGACGGGACCTTCCTCACACTCAATGGCCAAAAGCCGCCGGCTAATTTCGATGAATGGGAGCGCATTGCTCAGAATCCTTCCCAAGTCGGACACGCCTCTTATTGCGTGGCCGGCGAGGAGTATTTCCGTACAATAGGCATTCCGCTAATCCGCGGCCGGATGTTTGGCGAACAGGATGATTGGAATTCACCGCATGTTGCAGTCATCAGCCAAACGTTGGCTCGCCAGCGCTGGCCCAATCAGGACCCCATCGGTCAAGTCATCGATTTCGGCAATATGGACGCCAACATGAAGCCGCAGACGATCGTTGGCATCGTCGGGGACGTTCGAGCAAGCGGACTGGATCGCCCCTCGAGTCCCATCATTTGCGTCAATTACCGCCAGCGCGGAATGAAGGCGAATTCATCGCCTACCATCGTCATGCGTAGCGCGGCTCCGGCGGCGGAGATCTTTTCGGCCGCCCGCGGCACTGGCGCCCGATGTTCCGGTGAAACTCTCCACTTTCGCGCAGGAATTGGGCGGCTGGCTCGCGGATCGCCGTTTTCTGCTTCTGCTTGTGGGATCATTCGCGGCCGCCGCTCTGGCTCTTGCGTCAGTCGGCATCTACGGAGTTGTGGCCCTTTCAGTGGCGCGCCGCACCCAGGAGATCGGCGTTCGCATGGCGCTCGGCGCGCAGCGAAGCGACGTACTGCGCATGATCGTGGGCGAAGGCGCACGGCTCGCGGTGGTCGGACTGGCCATCGGCATTGCCGTATCCTTCGCCATCACGCGGCTTCTGTCCAGTCTCCTTTTCGGAGTTAGCGCCACGGACCCAATCACCTTCGCGGGCGTGGCTGCGCTTCTTTCTGTGGTCGCACTGCTCGCTTCCTATATCCCCGCGCGCCGCGCCATGCGCCTCGATCCCAATACCGCATTGCGCTACGAATAACTCATCGCTCTTTGAACCATAGCGAACCACAGTTCTTGCCCTTAACGCCTGATCGGTGGTCGACCGGGCAAGCGCTAGCTCACCCACTTCTGACGGCTCCAGCAGCAGGTTCCTGATCGGGCAGTAGAGCGAGCTGTCACCGGACGGCACCAGCAGCGCACGACGGCTCTAGATCTATCCGCTCAGCCTCTCCTCGTCCTTCTGTGCCTGGTAGGCCAGTTGCCTTACCCGTTGCGCCGGGTCCTTGGACAAAATCTGGGCTTCCAGATCCTCGGGCATCGCCGGCGTTGCCGGCGGCTGGTCAAGATCGACAGTTGGCGCATTCGCTCGCGATTTGGGCCCCGGCGGAATAAAATCCTTGTTCCGCTTTTGCAGGAGATCGTCGAGCATCTCCCGGATGTATTTCTTCATGCCGATATGTTGAGCCTATAGTGTCGAGTCCGGCCGCCGATCCTCCGCCAACCCGTTGACCATCCTCCGGAAATCCGCTGAGGCTTGAATGTGACCATTTGTCCGAAGCTCTTCGCACAAACCCGCATCTAACCGAGCATGCCTTCCATGAAAGCAGCACAAGTCCCAAAACCGGGCGGGCCGTTTCAAATCGTGGAGCGGGAGATCCCCGAGCCACGTCCGGGCCAGGTTCGGCTTCGCATCGAAGCCTGCGGGGTTTGTCACAGCGATTTTTTCACGAAAGAAGGGCGTTGGCCGGGTATCCAATATCCGCGCATCCCCGGTCATGAAATCGCCGGCGTAATCGACGCCCTGGGAGATGGCGTCCAGCCCTGGAAAGTGGGCCAGCGCGTGGGCGTAGGCTGGCATGGAGGACACTGCGGTGTCTGCCGGCCCTGCCGCCGCGGCATTTTCGTAGCTTGCGAGCGGCTCCAGATTCCCGGAATCGTTTATGACGGCGGCTACGCCGAGTACGTGATCACGTCGTCGCAAGGTCTGGCCGCGATCCCCGACGCGCTCAAGCCGGAAGAAGCCGCTCCCATAATGTGCGCCGGCATAACAACCTTCAATGCGCTGCGCCACAGCGGGGCAGTTCCGGGAGATCTGGTCGCGGTCCAAGGCATCGGCGGTCTGGGTCATCTTGGCGTGCAATTCGCGAGCAAGATGGGCTTTGAAACGGTAGCCATCGGACGCGGTGCAGAAAAGGAGGAGATGGTCAGTAAGCTCGGCGCCCACCACTACATCGATGCCGGACTTGAAAAACCGGCGGATGTGCTCCTGAAG
>QHXU01000051.1:32677-37847 GCA_003223065.1 Acidobacteriota bacterium
ATGGTGATCGGAGCCGCCATGGGTCCGATGGAAGTGAACCCGGTCTCGCTCATCGGGCCTCGCCGGTCGGTGCGAGGCTGGCCGGCCGGCACCTCCACCGATTCTGAGGACGCTCTCCGGCTCTGCGCAATCAGTGGAATTCGGGCGATGATCGAAACTTTTCCGTTGATTCGCGCCGCTGCCGCCTACGATCGGATGATGAGCGGAAGCGCACGCTTCCGCGTGGTCCTGACGATGCAGCAATCAGGAGGCTAGCGTATTCACCGACCCCACTCGCCGCGCCTCATATGCCGAGATCGCAGGCTCCTGCTGCAGGATGTACCCCAGCTCATCGACGCCCTCGAGCAGGCAATGCTTCGAGAACGCGTCGATCGGGAACTCGACCGATCGGCCATCGGGGAGCGTCAGAGTCTGCGCCGCTAAATCCACTTTCACTACCGCCCCCGGCGCGCCGAGAAGGAAAGCGTGTACGTCCGCCGGAACCGTTATCGGAATCAGGCCATTCTTGAGCGAATTCTGCTTGAAAATGTCCGCGAAAGACGTGCTTACAATCGCCCGAAATCCAAACTGCTGCAACGCCCAAGGCGCGTGCTCACGCGAGCTTCCGCAGCCGAAGTTGTCGCCTGCCACCAGCACCTGCGCGCGTTTCGCTTCCGCCTGGTTCAGGACAAATCCCGGCGTCGGCTTTCCGTCCGCGTCATATCGCCAGTCATAGAAAAGCTGATCGCCCAGACCATCCTTGGAAATCGTCTTAAGAAAACGCGCGGGAATGATCTGGTCAGTGTCGATGTTGTCGACCGCCAATACAACCGTTCGGCTCTCGAATTTCACAGAAGCGTCCTCACGTCGGTGATCACTCCCGTAATCGCGCTGGCAGCGGCCGTCAGAGGGCTCGCTAAAAACGTCCGCCCTCCCTTGCCCTGCCGCCCCTCAAAATTGCGATTGCTGGTCGATACGCTGTACTCGCCGGGTTGCAACTGATCTCCGTTCATCGCGATGCACATCGAGCACCCGGCCTCGCGAAAGTCCGCTCCCGCCTCCCGAAAGATGCGGTCGAGCCCCTCTGCCTGCGCTTGCGCCTTTACCTGCTGCGATCCCGGCACCACCATCATGCGCACCTTGGGATTCACCTTGCGCCCTTTAAGCAGCCCTGCGGCCGCCCGCAGATCCGAAATGCGTGAATTCGTGCAGCTCCCGATAAACACCACGTTCACGACGTGCCCCAGCAGCGGCTTGCCGGCAGGTAGACCCATATAACGCAGCGCCTTCGCCAGCGTCTCCCGCTCCAGAGGATCGGCGATTGCCGCCGGGTCCGGCACGGCCCCCGAAACCGGAATCCCCATGCCGGGATTCGTGCCGAACGTGATCATCGGCTCGAGCACGCCGGCATCGATCGTAATTTCGCGGTCGTATGAAGCGCCATCATCAGTCGCAAGCTGCCGCCATCGCGCGAGCGCGGCCTCCCACTCCGCTCCTTTGGGCGCGAATGGCCTGCCGGCCACATACTGGTAGGTAACGTCGTCCGGCGCGACCAGGCCCGCTCTCGCGCCACCCTCGATCGACATATTGCATACCGTCATCCGCTCTTCCATCGATAGCGCTCGAACCGCCGGCCCGCAATATTCAAAGATCGACCCCGTGCCGCCGCCAATCCCGATCCTTGCGATCAGCGCCAGAATGATGTCTTTCGCCAGGACGCCGGGCCGGAGCGATCCATCCACCCGTACCGCGAACGTCTTCGACCGCCTCTGCAACAGGCACTGCGTGGCTAGAACGTGCTCCACCTCGCTGGTGCCGATGCCGAACGCCAGCGCTCCGAACGCCCCGTGCGTCGCGGTATGGCTGTCGCCGCACACCACCGTCATGCCCGGCTGCGTCAATCCCAGCTCCGGTCCCATCACATGCACGATTCCCTGCCGGTCGCTCGATAGCCCGTAGCAGGGGATCCCGAATTCGCGGCAGTTCTTCTCCAGTTGTTCCACCTGCGCCGCCGCAACTCGATCCACTATTGGCAGCCCTCTGGGCGTGGTCGGCGTCGAGTGGTCCGTGGTCGCGATGGTTAGATCCGGCCTTCGCACTTTCAGCCCGCGCCGCCGCACTCCATCGAACGCTTGCGGTGACGTCACTTCATGCACAAGGTGAAGGTCGATGTAAAGCAGCGCCGGCGCGCCCGGACGCTCCGCCACTACATGGCTGTCCCAGATCTTTTCGATGATCGTTCGCGGTCTCATAACGCTTCGCAAACTGCCCTTCCGACCTGTTCGGTCGTCGCCGGCGCGCCCTTCGGTTTCAAATCGGCGGTCACACGGCCCGAATCGAGCACGCGGCCCATGGCCTCGTTTACGGCGGCAGCTTCCTTGGCAAGCCCGAACGTATAATCGAGCATCGCCGCCGCCGACCCGATCGCCCCCAGCGGATTCGCCTTGTTTTGGCCCGCGATGTTCGGGGCCGAACCGTGCACGGGCTCGTATAAACCTTTCGATTCGCCGAGCGAGGCCGACGGCAGCATGCCGATCGAGCCGGCCAGCACCGCCGCCTCATCACTCAGAATATCGCCAAACATGTTTTCGGTGAGCACCACGTCGAAACGCCGCGGATTCAGCACAAGTTGCATCGCGCAGTTGTCCACCAATAGATGATCGAGCGCCACGTCCGGAAACTCGCCCGCCACCTCCGTTACCACACGCCTCCAGAGCTGCGAGTTCTCGATGACGTTCGATTTGTCGACGCTAGTGACCTTCTTGCGCCGTGCGCGTGCGAGCTGGAACGCTTTCCGCGCCACCCTCTCGATCTCCCGGCGTGTGTATACCATCGTGTTCACGGCGCGGTCTCCATCTACTCCGCGCGGCTCGCCGTAATACAGGCCGCCCGTCAACTCCCGCACAATTATCATGTCAGTGCCTTCGACTATCTGGTTCTTGAGCGGCGAAGATTCCACCAGCGCCGGCCACATCTTCACCGGACGCAGGTTCGCGAACACCTCCAGGACCTTCCTGAGCCCGAGCAGTCCTTTCTCCGGCCGCTTGTCCGGCGGAGCCTGGTCGAACTCGGGCGAGCCCACGGCGCCCAGCAGCGTCGCATCCGCCGCCAGGGCCTTGTTCACCGTATCCTCAGGCAACGGCGAGCCCGTCTTGTGAATCGCCACCCCGCCAATCAGCCCTTCGGAAAGCGCCAGCGTGTGCCCGAACTTCCTCGCCACCGCCTCGAGGACACCCACAGCCGCACGTGTGACCTCCGCGCCGACCCCGTCGCCGGGCAAAAGCAGGATTCTAAGATTCATTCGATGTGGAGCGGCTGCCTGTATTTTTTAGTCCGCCGCGGCTCCGCTCGGCCTCGTCTCGCTTGCAACTTCACGAGCCAGCGCGGAGATCTCTTCATTGCGCACGCCCTTCTTCCGGTCGGCGAGCGACGTGAACCGGTGGTACAGCGTATCGAGCTGCTCCTTGGTCAGCGGTATCCCCAGATCGTCGCAACGCTTCCCAAGCGCATGGCGTCCGCTGTGCTTGCCTAGCACCAGCCTGGTCTCCGGCACGCCAACGCTCTGCGGCTCCATGATTTCGTACGTGGTCCGTTCCTTCAAGTAACCGTCCTGATGAATGCCCGCCTCGTGCGCGAATGCGTTCTCCCCCACGATGGCCTTGTTCGGCTGCGGCCCGAACGTGATCATCGACGCGAGCATCTGGCTTGCCGGATAAAGGTGTTCGGTTACGATGCGCGTGTGGAACGGCAGCCGGTCGCGCCGCGTGTTGATCGCCATTACGATTTCCTCTAGTGGCGCATTACCCGCGCGCTCGCCGATTCCGTTTATCGTGCACTCGATCTGGCGCGCGCCCGCGTGCAGCGCCGCAAGCGAATTCGCCGCTGCGAGCCCCAGGTCGTCGTGGCAATGCACGCTGATGATCGCCGCGTCGCCCAGCGCCTTCGCCATCCGCCCGATCATCGCGGCATATTCCTCAGGAACGGAATAGCCGACCGTGTCCGGCAGATTCACCGTTCGCGCGCCGGCCGCCACCACGGCGCGTGAAATCTCCTCGAGGTAATTCCATTCCGTGCGTGTCGCGTCCTCGGCCGAGAATTCAACATCATCGCAGTATTCCCGCGCGAGCGTCACCGCCGCCACCGCCTCGTCCAGCACCTGCTGGCGCGATTTCTTCAGCTTGTATTTCAAGTGAATGTCGCTGGTCGCGATGAACGTGTGAATGCGCGGCCGCCGGGCATGACGAAGCGCTTGCGCCGCCGCCTCAACGTCCAGCCGGTTGGCTCGCGCCAGCGCGGCGACATTCGCCCACGGAAATTCACGGCTGACCGCGTCTACGGCTTCCGAATCCCCGTCCGAGGCGATGGGGAAACCGGCTTCGAGGATATCGACGCCCAGTTCCACCAGCTTTGCCGCCATCCGGACTTTCTCTGGCACGGTCATGCTGCATCCGGGCGACTGTTCCCCGTCCCGGAGAGTCGTGTCGAAGATGTAGACGCGATCTGCCATGCTCCTAGCCTCTCGCTCAATTATGCTTTTGAAGGTGCGATTTCACAAATCAATAATTTTGGATGATAATATAATATTCATTTATGGAGCTCCATCCCCTGCGAGTCTTCCTCACGGTGGCGACCGAAAAAAGCTTTTCGCGCGCCGCCGAGAAGCTGCTCCGGACTCAGCCCGCCATCTCGCTTTCGATCCAGCGATTGGAGTCGGAGTTAAGCGAAAAATTGATCGACCGTTCGGCCAAGGACCTCCTGCTGACCGACGCCGGCAGGATCGTGCTTGAATACGCGCGCCGGTTTGAAAACCTCCAGGGCGATCTCGACAACGCGCTGGCGGAGTTGCGCGACAAATCGTCCGGCCGCCTGACGATCGGCGCGAACGAATCCTGCACGCTATACCTGCTCGACCACATAGAACGCTACCGCCGCCGCTACCCCAAGATCAAGGTGCAGATCCGACGCAGCCTGTCGAGCAAGATTCCGGGCGAGTTGATAGACGGAGATCTCGAACTGGGCATCCTCACCTACGATCCTGAAGACGAGCGCCTGGTTTCGACCGTGATCTACACAGATCACCTAGCGTTCATCGTTTCGCCCGTACACCGCCTCGCGGCGCGCGCCCGCGTGTCGATCACCGAGCTCGGCAACGAGACATTCATCGCGCACAACGTCGTCTCGCCGTATCGCG
>QHXU01000241.1 GCA_003223065.1 Acidobacteriota bacterium
TCATGTCGTGCGAGGCGGCCAGAGCCGCGGCCCAGGAGAGCGCGGTCCAATACATGACCGGCACTTCGGATTTCTTCAACTCCTTCGCCGCTTCCTTCGGGTGCGCCTCGAGCCGCGCTGCGAAGTCCGGATGCTTCACCTCCAGGCCGCGCAGTCCGTAGTTGCGGGCGCGGAAATAGAGCTTAGCCGCGCGAGCGCGCAGGGCGGCGGCCGCGGCACGATCCGTATCCTGGGCTTCATCGGCATCTTCCTGAACGAAAGCGAAAGCGTACTGCGTGAATCCCCGCGCCGCCGCGAGCAGCAGCCCCTGCTGCCGCGGGTTTTCGGCGAGCAGGGTCTCGATCAGTTTCAGACTGAAGGGTACAGCGGCCCGGATCAGATCGGGATCGTCATCGGAAGCAAAAGTTGCGCCGCTCGCGGCGAGCGCGTCACCGAGTGTGTGGATCGCGTACTTCTTAACCGAGCACGAGGTCAGGAGCAGAGCGGCGAACACGACGGCGGTCCGGCGGAGCATGTGCCATTTTAACTTGCCGGCCGCAGCAGCCGGCGCTCGCTCGAGCGGGAACTCCTCCGAGA
Organism: Acidobacteriota bacterium; assembly: GCA_003223065.1. GTDB lineage: Bacteria > Acidobacteriota > Terriglobia > Bryobacterales > Bryobacteraceae > Palsa-187. Next base: position 577 of record QHXU01000241.1, read on the forward strand.
TCAGGCCGCCGACGCGAACCTTGCCCGACGCCAGCAAGTGTATGGCCGGCTCGAAGCGCCCGCAGCGCGAGCCGACCAGCGTTATTTCATTCACGATCACCGGAGCCGTATCGACGGAGACCAGGCCGTGCACGGTCGATTTCATGACCACGGCGTCGCGCGGTTCGCACATGGCGATCGCGGCGCGGAGCCCGCCGGATGATCCCGTGGACTCCACCACGATAGGCCATGCGCGCCCGGGCTTCTTCGGGACGATCCCGGTGGCGACTCCCATTTTTTCCACGATCCGCATCTTGTGCCGATGGCGGCCGAACAGGTGGACGCTCGCACCGTGCACGTGGAGCACCTGCGCGATCAACAATCCGAGCTTTCCGTCTCCCAGCACGGCCACGCGCTGGCCCTTCGCGATCTTCAGCTGATCGAGAATCTCGCAAGCGGCCGCGACGGGCTCGATGAAGACAGCATGCTGGTTGGGGATCGCGGGCGGGACCGGATGCAGGTTGCGCACCGGCAGCGTAAGAAACTCCCGAAAAGCGCCCGGATGTTTCACGATGCCAAGCACAGTGCGCCGCGGGCAATGACGGCCGAGCCCGCGCGCGCACCATCCGCAGCGTCCGCAAGCGAGATTGATTTCGCCAGCGACGCGTTTTCCCACCCAGTCACGGTCCTCGGCGTCGACGACTTCTCCCACGAATTCGTGTCCTGGAGTGCCGGAAAACCCGTAATAGCCGCGCTGAAGCTGGAGATCGGTGGAACAGATACCGCCTTCCAGGAGATGGATGCGCGCGAAGCCCGGCGCCAGACGAGGAAGATTCTCACGGCGGACCGAAACGCGTCCGGATTCGAGATGGACGGCGATCATCGTAACCTACAATCATGGCGCAAGCGGAGTTGAGCTGCTTCGACGAGCGTTGCGGCGCGCGTTACGGCATCACCGAAGTGCTCTACAACTGCACGAAGTGCGGCGGGCTGCTCGAAGTTCGATACTGCGGCGACGGCTACGATCCGGCGGCGCTGCGCCGCCTGTTCCGGGAACGGCGCATGAGCCAGGCATCTCTCGATGCCAGCGGAGTGTGGCGGTACCGCGAGCTGTTTCCTTTCTTGGACGACTACAAGCACGTGGTCACGTTGCGCGAGGGAAATACGCCGCTGCTCGAGGCGCCGCGCGCGGCCGAGTACGGGCGGCTGGACCGGCTGGCGTTCAAGCACCAGGGATTCAATCCGACGGGCTCCTTCAAGGACAACGGCATGACCTGCGGCGTCGCGCAGGCGCGGCGGCTCGGGATGCGGCGCGTGGCCTGCGTGTCGACGGGCAACACGTCGGCCTCGATGGCGGCTTACGCGGCCGCGGCGGGACTGGAGGCGCTCATCTTCCTGCCGCATGGCCAGATCTCGTTCGGCAAGCTGGCGCAGGCTCTGGAGTATGGCGCGCGAACGCTCGAAGTGGAGGCGAACTTCGACCAGATCCTGGCGCTGGTGCGAGCGCTGGCGGCCAGGCTCGGGATTTATTTGCTGAACTCCGTGAACCCGTTCCGCATCGAGGGGCAGAAAAGCATCATTCTCGAAATGCTCGATCAGCGCGACTGGCGCGCGCCGGATTGGATCGTTCTGCCGGGCGGAAACCTCGGCAACACGTCGGCGTTCGGCAAAGCATTGCGAGAGGCGCGCGAGGCCGGCCTGATCGACAGCATGCCACGCCTGGCCGTGGTACAAGCCGAGGGAGCGGCGCCGTTCTACGAGTTCGTCGCGCGCGGCGGCGAGTTCCAGGCCGTGGAAAAACCGGCGACGCTCGCCACGGCGATCCGCATCGGCGATCCGGTCTCCTGGCCGAAAGCGCTGCACGAGATTCGCTCCACCGGCGGCACGGTGGAAAAGGTGAGCGAGCAAGAGATCGCGGATGCGAAAGCACAGATCGGACGATCCGGCATCGGCTGCGAACCCGCATCGGCGGCCACGCTGGCCGGAATCCGCAAATTGACCGCGCGCGGGGTGATGGACCGCGGAGCAGACGTGGTCGCCGTGCTGACCGGAAACCTGCTCAAGGACCCCGACTACATCTATCGCTATCACACCGGCGAGCTCGAAGCGCCGGACGGCACGAAGATCCGCTCTTCCTTCGGCAACCGGCCCGTCGTAGTTCCGAACGATCCCGACCGGATTGCCGAACTGTTACGGTAATTTCCGGGGCGGGAGATTCGGATCGCGTGCCTTGCGCGCGCTCTCGATTCCCGTCACCGGCAGACTGGCGGGGTCGAGCATGCCGAGCTGCACGAGCACCGAAGCCTGGTCCCAGTAAATATGCTCGTGCGCACGTTTGCCGCCGCGGAATTTCACGATGGCTACCAACGGGACCTCGACGCGCTTGCCGGTGGGCTCGATGCCCGCCAGCATCCAGTCCATGCGAATCGAGTGGGTGAACTGAAAGATCATTTCGTCGACGATCTGATCGTCACCGATCGTGCGGGAAAGAGGCGTGAGGGTGGTATCGGGCGGCATCTGCGGAATGAAGTGATTGGAGTAAAACTCGCGCAACTGCTCGCGGCCGACTCCGCCGGTCAAAACCGGAACGTGGTTGACGTAGGCGTCCTCGACCATGGTTGCGAGCGTCTTTTCGGTCGAGCGAGTGCGGAACTCGTGTTCGATGTGCTCGGCCCAGAGCGACTCAAACGAGTGCGGCTTCACCGATAGGGTGCGAACAAAGAAATCGATCGTGCGCAGATCGGCTAGTTCGGCCGCGGCGGAATCATAGTGGGAGCCGCCTTTGCGGGCAAACGCGTGATCCGAGTTGGGGTAGCGATGGAGCGTGACCCGCGGGTCCGGCGCGAGAGCGGCTTGGATCTGTGCCGCTGCCGCGGGCGGGCAATATTTATCGAGGCCTGCCAAGTGCAGCGCCAGGGGGCAGGAGAGATTGCGGGCTTCATCGAGGGACTTCTCGATGCCGACCCCGTAATAACCAACGGCGGCATCGGGCTTGTAGCGAACGGCCAGAAGATACGCGAGACGCCCGCCGAGACAATAGCCCACGGCCCCGGCGCGGCCGTTGCAGGCCGGATGTGTACGGAGAAACGACAGCGCGGCAGCCGCATCGTCGACGGCTTTGGCCTGATCGAGCCGGCCCAGCAGAGCGAGGGCGCGGTCGATTTCGGGCTCGCTGAGTTCGAGGCCGGGCTGGATTCGCCAGAACAGATCCGGGCAGAGGGCCACGAACCCTCGCGCCGCATACCAATCGCAAACGGCGCGCATGCCGGAATTCACGCCGAAGATCTCCTGTAGAACGATCAGGCCCGGTCCGCGGCCTCCGGCGGGAGGCGACAAGTACGCGGCGAACCCGCCGCCGTCGAAGGAACGTATCGAAACCATATGGGCATAGACTAGCGCAGAGTATAATCGGGAGTGTGAAAAGAGGCACACTGCTTGCGGCGGCCGCGCTGCTTGCCGCTTGCAGCCACGATATTCAAAACAAAGAGGCAGTCCGGCAGGGCGTGATCGATTACCTGAACGCGCGCAAAGGACAAACGGGGCTGGACATGAACGTTCTGCAAGTGGACGTAGCCGCGGTAACGTTCACCGGGGATGAGGCGCGCGCAACCGTGTCCTTCCGGCCCAGGAGCGGCGGCGAAGGCGGCATGCAGATGAGGTATACGCTGAATCGCAGCGGCAACCGGTGGGTGGTGCGCGGCAGGCAGGAGAACGGTGTGAACCCGCATGGAGGCTCGATGGCGGTTCCCGACGCGGGCGCACTGCCGCCGGGGCATCCGCCGGTCGGATCGACAAAATGAAGACTGTTGCGGTGCTGGGCGGCGGCCCGGCGGGCGCGTTTGCAGCCGAACGCCTGGCGCGGTCCGGCCTACACACGCGGCTGTTCGACGAAAAACTCGCGTGGGAGAAGCCCTGCGGGGGCGGGCTCACATATAAGGCGTATCACCAGTATCCGTTTCTGATCGAGAACGACACGCCCAAGAGGCTGGTTCGCGAGACGACGCTTGCGGCGCCCGATGCGGGCGAGGCGAAGATAACGCTCGCGCACCCGCTGGTGATTTACTCGCGCATGGACCTCAACCGCATGCTGCTCGAGCGCGCGGAGCGCTCCGGCGTCTGGATTGAAAAGACGCGCGTGCTGGGCCTCGAGCGCCACGATCGCGCCTGGCGCTTGCGCACCCAGACCAGCACACTCGAAGCCGACTTCTGCATCATCGCGACCGGGGCGCGGAACCCTCTTCGCGAGGTCGGCACTCAATGGAGCGCGAAGGATACGATGTGCGCGCTTGGCTACTACGTGCCGGCGTTCCAGGAGCACATCGATATTCAGTTCCTGGAGCAACTCGAAGGGTACATTTGGGTGTTCCCGCGCTGCGGGCATCTTTCGGTGGGAATCTGCGGGAAGAACGAGCCCGCGCAGGCTCTGCGCACGCGCCTGGAAGCGTACATGAACCAGCGGGGCATCTCGTCGAAAGGCGCCACGTTCTACAGCCATATGCTGCCGTCGCTCGAATCGCCGGGCTGGCGTAGCAATCGCGTGGCAGGCGACGGCTGGCTCGCGGTGGGCGATGCGGGCGGCCTCGTGGATCCGATTACGGGCGAGGGATTGTATTACGCGATGCGCTCCGGCGACCTGGCGAGCCGGGTGCTGATCGATGATGCGCACGGGTTGCTCGAAAAAGCGGCGGCGTATCGCGCGTTGCTCGCGCGCGAATTCGCTCTCGACCTGGAGTTCGCCGCGACCCTCGCCAAGCGCGTCTTTCTCGGCAAATTCCTGTTCAGCTCGGTTCCCGCGCGGATGATCCAATTCATGCGGCGCAGCCCTCGTTTCCGCGATCTAATGCAGGACCTGTTCGCCGGCACGCAGCCGTATCTGGGGCTCAAGAGCCGGCTGCTGCGCAATCTGAACGGGACGCTCCAGGAAGTGCTGATGAACTTTTTCCTCCACCGCGTGATCCCCGGAGAATCGCGCGTGGCTTCATGAAGACCTCGCGATCGGAGGCTTTGTTCGCGCGGGCGCAGGCTCGCATTCCCGGCGGCGTGAACTCGCCGGTGCGGGCGTTCAAGGGCGTGGGCGGCGTTCCGCGATTCATTGCGCGCGGCGACGGCTCGCGCATTTTCGACGCCGACGGCAATTCGTACATCGATTATGTGTGCTCCTGGGGTCCGCTGCTGCTAGGGCATCGTCCTCCGCAACTAATCGATGCGGTGCGCGAAGCGCTCGACGGGGGCACCAGCTTCGGCGCGCCCACCGAGCGCGAGGTCGAACTCGCGGAACTGATCGCGCGCGCAGTTCCCTCCATGGAGATGGTCCGCCTGGTGAACTCCGGGACCGAAGCGACCATGAGCGCGCTGCGCCTGGCGCGGGGATTCACCGGGCGCGACTTGACGGTCAAGTTCGAAGGCTGTTATCACGGGCATGTCGATTCATTGCTGGTGAAGGCGGGCTCCGGCATGGCGACACTCGGAATCGCCGATACCGCGGGCGTGCCGGCGGGTTTCGCGGAAACCACCATCGCGCTGCCGTTCAACTCTATTGCAGCAGCGGAGAAGGCGTTCGCAGAGCGAGGGGACCGGATCGCGGCGGTGATCGTGGAGCCGGTGGCCGGCAACATGGGTTGTGTGCCTCCGGTCACGGGATTCCTGGAAGCCTTGCGCGATCTGACGGCGCGGCACGGCGCGCTGCTGATCTTCGATGAAGTCATCACCGGGTTCCGGCTGGCGCTGGGCGGAGCGCAA
>QHXU01000242.1:0-546 GCA_003223065.1 Acidobacteriota bacterium
GTAAGCCGCCGAGCCTGCTGCGAGCCACGTGTCGGAATCCGAAGCCGGCAGGATCCACCCCTTCCAGAGAAAATCCTTGGAGGAGCCGGATCGCCGACCGCGGCGCTCACGGCTCGCATCACCAGCCCCGGATTCCGGAGAAATCGGCGCGGCTTTGGGGGCCTCGGCAACCAGCGGCTTCATGGCTTCGGGCGAGTGTGCCTGGAACAAACGGTAGCCCGACGAATACAAGCCGTTGTTGGCCGCGTACTCTTCCTTTTGCCGCGGCGACGGCACCCACTCACGTTGATTGGGTTTGCCGAACACCGCCCACGACATCATGCGGGACGCCATCTCCGCCGTGGTGACCTTCGCGTCCATCGTGGTAGAGCTTACCAGCGGCGCGGTGCGGAAGGCGAGGAACCCGAACGATTCGTCGATCTTGCCTTTGTGTTGCTGGTACATTTCCTGCCATTTCACATCGCGCGATTCGGGCACAAAGGGGAGGTCCTCTGGCGCGCCGTTCGGATCGGGCACATACTCCAGCCGCACATTGAGATCCTTCGC
>QHXU01000242.1:574-6475 GCA_003223065.1 Acidobacteriota bacterium
TGCCGCCAAACCATTCGTTCTTCGAACTTCGGTACAGCTTCGTGCGATAAGTGCCCAGCTCGAACATGGCGATCTCGTTCGTGCGCGCGTCGCCGATCAGCCATTCGTTGGTGTAAAGACCGTTGTTGCGCGTCGAAAGCAGCTCCACTACTTTGCCGACACTATCGCCATACTGGATGGCCTTCCGGGCGCGATACGCGACGGGCGTCCCTTCCATGTTGAACGGGCTCTGGCGGATGGTGGTCTCCGTAAGCACCACGCCGGCATCGTTCTGATACCAGTCTGTGCCGCTCTGGATGCCGCCGGGATAGCTCTGCATAAGTACGCGATGCCCCTCGGCCGGCTGGACGTCCAGCATGATATTGGTCTGTTCGGCGAGCGTGAGGGGCCACATCGTAACGTGGCCGATCACCATCTTGCCGTCGCGCGTGGCCTTGCCGGTGGCTGCGAAGGCGCTGCACCGCGCGGTAACCGGCACCCCGCCTTGCGAAGCGTCGTAGCGCGGGCGTTTGAAATTCAGCCCTTCCAGGCCGCTTGGGGTCATCGGCATGGCGGACTGCAGCTCGCCCAGCTCCGTGATGGTGTTGGCGGTGACGACGTCCACAAGGTCCACCGGCCGGCCGCTCCACTTCGCGCCCGCGGCCGCGGCTCCCTCGGCGATGCCCTTCATCTCCTGCAGGATTTCTTTGTCAAAGCCGCGAAGAAAAAGCGCGTTCGCGGTGGTGCGGCCATTGCTCCAGGCGCTGGATTTCGACTTCGGATCGAGTTGCGCAGCGCAGCGATCTAGGTACTGTTCGATCTCGCGCGCCATCAGGTAGCCATGCTGATATCCGCGCTCATACGGCTGTCCCTCGATGTGCAGGTAAATCCAGCCGGCGCTCGGATAGCGGTAGGCGGGCCCGAACGCGCGGAGCGAGGCCTTTTGCGGCAGCCCGGCCGACTGCGCGATTTCCTCCAGTGTGACGCCCTCGGACCATGCCTTGCCTGTGAACGCGCCGCCCCCGGCCACGCCGAGCACGATCCGATCATTGGGCCGCGTGGCGGTGAAGCGCAGGCTCACGCGGGTCCAAGGCCGCGTGCCGCCGAGGGATTCCGAATGCACGTCGAACGGCATCGAGGCCATCGCCAGCGATGCGCCGGTTGCGATGGGTGAGCGATCGAGGTCGCGCACCGCGAGATTTTCCGTGCGCAACCAGCCCGAAAGCTCGTACCTTTTGCCCACCGTCAACGATACAGGCGTCGAATGAACGTAAGCTTCCGATTCGCCGCTCGGTTCGACTCGCATGGACGTGTGCTTGGCGTGTTGTACCGCCTGGTCCGGAGTGGCTGTGCCGCGTACCGCTTCCCACTGTTTGGAATTCGCATCGAACGCGGCTTGGAACAGGGGCGCGGCGGTGAGCGCGGAGATCGAGAGCAGGCTGACGGCGAGAGTCCGCATGAACCTATTGTATGCCGCCCTCCTGAAACTGCATTGACGGATCAATGCACCCGGCATGACATGGCATTCCTGTGGAACGATAGAAAGCAGAAACTAAATGCGAGGGCCGTGCAAGGCTGTCCTACTGATCTGCGCTGCATCGTTGTTCGCCCAGAGCAACATCGGCGAACTGCGCTTGAAAGTCACAGATCAGTCGGACCTGCCCGTCCCTAGCTCGGTCGAGCTCGTGAGCCAGGCCAACCAGGTTCGCCAGAAATTGGAGACGGACCCCCACGGAATGTTGGTTGCCAAGCGCCTTCCGTTCGGCATGTACCGTATCCAGGTCGAGCATCCGGGATTTTCGCCGTTCTCCGCGCTCATCGAGATCCGTTCCGCAATTCCGAAGGAATATCGCGTCACGCTGGGCGTGTTTTCGGTCGAAACGGTGGTTGTTGTGGATGACGCCGAGACTTTGCTCGATCCGCACCGCACGGCCGCTATCAACCGGATTGGTTCCGATATGCTTCAGACCCGGGTGACGGCTTTGCCGGGAAGATCGTTGCTAGACCTGGTGGACAATCAGCCCGGCTGGCTGCTGGAAGCGAATGGAGTTCTGCATCCCCGTGGATCGGAATACCAGACCCAATATCTTGTCGACGGCGTTCCCCTCACCGAAAACCGTTCGCCGGCGTTTTCTCCGGAACTGGAAGCCGACGATGTGCAATCCATGAGTGTTCTTTCCGCGGGCTACCCGGCCGAGTATGGGCGCAAGCTTGGCGGCGTTATTGAGGTGGTCACGGTGAGAGACTCGCAGCCCGGCTTTCACGGTAAAGCGGTCGCTTCCGTTGCAAGCTTCGGCACGGCGGCCGGCAACCTGCTGGGACAGTACGGATGGGGACGCAACGCTCTGAGTCTCGGCGCCGATGTCTCTCGCACCGACCGCTACTTGGATCCGCCCGTTGAGCAGAATTATACGAACGCCGGAACGAACGCGAGCTTCTCGGCACATTTCGAGCGAGACTTGACCGCTCGCGACCGGATCGGCTTGATCCTCCGCCGCGGGCAGTCGAGATTCCAGGTTCCGAACGAGCAGGTGCAGCAGGAAGTCCTGCAACGGCAGGACCGGGGCAGTACGGAGACCGCCGGACAATTCTCCTATCAGCACATCTTTTCGCCGCAGGTTATCGGAGACCTGCGGGGCATGGTGCGTGACCTTTCGGCAAGTCTCTGGTCGAATGACTTCGCTACGCCCGTCGTGGCTGCACAGGACCGTGGTCTTCGGGAAACCTATCTCAAAGGCGCCGCATCCGCCCGTTTTGGCAGGCATGAATGGAAGACAGGCGCCGAGTTGGATTTCGGTTCAATTCAGGAAGTGTTCTCTTACAGGATCACGGATGTGTCGCAATTCGATCCCGACACGCGGCGCCGGTTCAATTTTTCTGATGCGAAGCAAGACCGGGAACAAGCCGCTTTCGTACAGGACTTCATGCGTCTTGGGAACTGGAGTCTCAACGCAGGGGTGCGGTGGGACCACTACCGGCTCCTGGCGCATGACAATGCCGTCAGCCCCAGGCTCGGTGCCGCATGGTATTGGCCCGCGGGAGATCTGGTTCTGCGCGCCTCTTTCGACCGCGTCTTTCAGACTCCCGCCTTCGAGAACCTGCTGCTCGCCAGTTCGCCCTTAATCGATACGCTTCACAGCAACGTTCTGCGCTTGCCCGTGCGTCCTTCTCTGGGGAACTTCTACGAGGCGGGCCTGACAAAGCGAGTTTTTGAAAAGATCAGGCTCGACGCGAACTACTTCCGCCGGGTGATGAACAACTTTGCCGATGACGACGTGTTGCTCAACACGGGAGTCAGCTTTCCAATCGCGTTTCGCAAAGCTGAGATCCACGGAGTCGAGGTGAAGGTGGAGATCTCCCGATGGGGTCCGCTGTCCGGGTTTCTGAGTTATGGCAACATGCTTGGAGTTGGCTTTCTCCCCGTGACAGGTGGGTTGTTTCTCGGAAACAGCGCATCGAATTTGCTGGACTCCACGAATCGTTTCCCCATATCCCAGGACCAGCGCAATACCATGCGAAGCCGCTTTCGATATCAGGTTTCGTCCCGGGTTTGGGCGGCTGCCGGCGTATCGTACGGCAGCGGCCTGCCGGTCGAGTTCAATGGATCTTATGAGGACGCGGTCGCCCAGTTTGGGAAAAGGATTGTGGACCGCGTCAATATTGATCGCGGACGCGTGCGCTCGTCGTTCTCGCTAAGCGCATCCGCCGGTGTCCTTGCATGGAAGAAGGAAAAACGAAACGCGCGGGTCCAGGCCGATGTCCAGAATCTGACCGGCCGGCTGAACGTGATCAATTTTGCGGGGGTATTTTCCGGCACGGCCCTTGGCGCTCCTCGAAGCGCGGCGATCCGATTGCAGACTGAGTTTTGATTTAAGCCAGCAGGCCCTTCACTACATTGCCGGCCACGTCTGTCAGCCGGAAGTCACGCCCCGCGTAGCGGAATGTCAGGCGAGTATGGTCGAAGCCGAGCAGGTGCAGGATCGTAGCGTGAAAATCGTGGACGTGGACTTCGTTTTCGACGACGTTGTATCCGAAATCGTCCGTCTGACCCCACGCGATTCCGCCTTTGACGCCGCCGCCGGCCATCCACGATGAGTAGGCCCGGTTGTAGTGACCGCGGCCCTCCGGCGAATCGGCATGAGGCGTGCGGCCGAACTCGGTGGTCCACACCACCAACGTGTCGTCGAGCAGCCCCCGCGATTTCAAATCCTTCAAGAGTCCGGCTATGGGCTGGTCGACATTGCGCGCCAGCGGCTCGTGAGTCCGGATGTCGGCGTGCGCATCCCAGTTGTCCGACGCGCCAACGTCGATCAGTTCGATGAAGCGCACGCCGCGCTCGACCAGCCGCCGCGCGATGATGCACTGCCACGCAAAACCTTTCGTGCTGCCGCGCTCGAGACCGTAAAGTTTCAGCGTGGCGTCGGTCTCCTTCGTGAGATCCAGCACCTCCGGCATTTCCATCTGCATACCGAAGGCGGTCTCGAACGACTTGATCCGCGCCACGAGCGCCGCATCAGCCGGCCGCGACTGCTGATGCTTGCGGTTGAACCTCGCCAACAAGCCCAGCTCGAGTTCCTCGATTTTCTGCGTGGGCGCCGCGCGTGCCAGGTTCGGCACCGGCTCCGGACCTGCCGTCACCAGCGTTCCGGAATGGCAGCCGGGCAAAAAGTCTGAAGACCAAGCCTGCGCGCCCGTATACGGCAGCTTCGGCGCGAGCACGACGAACGACGGCAGATTCTGGTTCTCGGTTCCCAAGCCGTAGCTGACCCACGAACCGATACTAGGCCGGGCCACTGAAACCGAGCCGGTGTGGATTCCTAGCGTGGCCTGGAAATGATCGTTGTGGTCGCCGCGCATGGAGCGGATCAGGCAGATATCGTCCATTGACGAGCCAACGTGCGGGAAAAGTTCGCTGACCATGGTGCCGCACTGGCCGCGCGGCTTGAATTCCCAGTGCGGGCGGACGTACAGCTTCCCGTTTCTGAACTTTTCTTTCGCTTCCGCGGCCGCCAGCAATTTCGGCTTATAGTCGAATGAATCGACATGCGACACGCCGCCGGGCATGTACATGAAGATGACGCGCTTGGCCGTGCCGGGAAAATGCGGCGCGCGCGCCGCAAGGGAGTCGCCGCTATCGGCGAGCAACTGCTGGAGCACCGCCGGAAAGAGAATCGAGCCGGTGAACAGGCTTCTCACCGCCTGGCGGCGCGAACAGTCACAGCGATCGGCGGTCATTCGAACTCCTTCAGTCAACGAAAACAAATTCGTCGCTCGCAAGCAGCACGTGCATCAGGCTGGCAAGCGTCGCGCGAGGCTGCCGGTCATCCGGCAAGCCTGAATCTTTGTATGCGGCGCGCGCCTCTGCCAGGTAGCGCACGCACCAGAGGATTTCTTCCGGCGAGGGCGGCCGTCCATATGCCAGGCGGTACGCGTACCGGATGCGTTCCGGCTCGGTCGCATAGGCCATCCCGACGCGCACGGCCAGCAGGTCCGCCTGTTCGTCCACGAATGCGCTGTTCACGAGGGCCAGCGCTTGCAATGATGTCTCGCCCGGAGTGCGCATGGCCGTACTCGCGTTTGGATCCGCGCCATCGAACGTGCCGAGGAACGGGTGTTTCTTGAGGCGCTGCTGCATCAAGTACACGCTGCGCTGCTTCGTGTCGTAAACCGCAAAAAACTGCTTGTGCTGGGTGTACTTGAATGTCGTTTCCGGCGGAAACGGATGCGGGCCGCCCATCGCGGGATCAAGATCGCCCGCAGTAGCCAGGATCGCGTCGCGTATCTCTTCGGCGTCCAGCCGGCGGCGATCAAAGCGCCACAAATAGTCATTCCTGGGATCGAGCCTGGCATCGCGGGCGTCGTAGCCGCTAGCCGTCTGGTAGGCCCTGGTTCGCATGATGAGCTTGTGCATCGCCTTTATCG
>QHXU01000243.1:0-8092 GCA_003223065.1 Acidobacteriota bacterium
ATGTCGATATTGTCCCAGCCCTCCTTGGCATCCCCCCTTGGTGGATAGTAATTGATCCGGACCTTATGATAGATGTTCCGGTAGAGCTCCGGATACAGGTCCGGCTGCAAGATTTGATCCAGGACGGAAAGCTTGGTTGCTTCTTTGGATTTGAACGAACCGGGATCGTCCAGTACTTCACCGTCCCGATTGCCGAGGATATTGGTGGAAAACCAACCCGAGACGCCGAGCATCCGTGATTTCAATCCGGGCGCTATCAACGTCTTCATGAATGTCTGGCCGGTCTTAAAATCCTTCCCGCAGATTGGAACCTGCCGTTCGCGCGCCAGTTCCATGAGCGCCGGCGCATCCGTCGTCAGATGAGGGGCGCCGTTAGCGTAGGGTACGCCGGACTTGAGGGCGGCGAAAGCGTAGATCTGGCTGGGTGAAATCTCCGGATCGTTTTTCATCAGGCCGCACTCGAAGTCTTTGAGGGTCTGGTGAACTGCGGCAGGCTCGTGGAAAACCTCCGTTGAGCCGCACCAGATCATTACGAGCCGGGAGACGCCCGAGGCCTCACGGAAGTTCCGGATGTCTTCCATCAACATCTCGGCCCGATCCATTTTTGAGCCCTTCTGTTTCACGTTCGGGCCATTGATCCGCCGGACGAACTCTGAGTCAAAGACGGCTTTCATCGGCTGGATCGAGGAGAGCGGCTGGCGAAGCTGCTCAAGTAGGCTCTTTTCGAGCACGCCGGCATTCTCAGCCGCTTCCCAACAATTGTCGTCGTAAATATCCCACGTACCGAACGTGAGATCCTTCAGGTCGGCCAGTGGAACAAAGTCCTTGATCTTCGGACTCCGTCCCTCCGTACGCTTGCCGAGCCGGATGGTGCCCAGTTGCGTCACTGATCCGATCGGTTGAGCCAAGCCCCGCTTGACAGCTTCCACTCCAGCTATGAATGTCGTCGTCACCGCTCCCATTCCGGGAATCAAGACGCCGAGGTCACCCTCGGCCGGCGCGATCTTGACATTGTCGTGCACTTTTGTTCTTTCCGCAATCAAGTTGTAGCAATCGACGTGCCATGAACTGCCTATAACAAGGTGGGTGACTGTGACAAACCGCAGTTCTGGCAGGATCTAATGAATATTAAACGTTGTGCGAACCTGTGCCGCCTCGCTCAGAGCGGATGTCCCGCTTGCTCTTCTTGGAGTACTAGGTAACATTACTAGTATCGATACTGTTTCTTCCGTCTGTGTGCTTCGAAGGGGGTCTTGACCGGGTCCGCAATTTCTCCCGCTATCCTTGTAAGGAGTGCAGGAAGAATTTCCGAGCCGCTATTGGACAGCTTAAACAGTCATCTGAGTATTTTGTATAAGCGTAAGACAACGCGTTCGGCGGACGATGGGAACAGCGCGGACCGCTGTTGCCCGCAACGATTATTGCAACTGTTACGGCTACTTCGGCGGTAACGTTAATATAGAGGCGCATGAGAATCATTCTTCTGTTGCTCTACGGAGTAGTCCCTATTTACGGAGCCGGCCTTCGTGCAGGCGTTGGGCGAGTGGACATAACACCGCGAAGTCCGATCTGGTTGTCCGGGTATGCGAGTCGGAATCATCCCTCCGACGGCGTTCACCAGTCTCTGTGGGCTCGGGCGCTGGCGATTGAAGCCGGTTCGGGCACCCGCGTAGTGATCGTCACGACTGACCTGATCGGGCTGCCCGCCGAGGTTTCGGACCAGGTAGCCGCTCGGGCGCGACAACAGTTTGGAATCGAGCGGTCCGATCTCCTCCTGAACTCCTCTCACACCCATACCGGACCGGTAGTTTGGCCAGGCCTGGCGACTATGTTCGACCTACCGCCGGGCGAAGAGACGAAGCTGCGCGATTATGCGGCGCGCCTGGTGGATGATCTGGTCGCCGTGATCGGTAAGGCGGTCGCCGACCTCTCGCCGGCCGTAATTTCGTACGCATCGGGACAAACCGGTTTCGCCATGAACCGGCGCGAGCCTGCGGCCAACGGAGTCAAGATCGGAATCAACTCCTCTGGTCCAAGCGATCGCGAGGTGCCGGTTTTGAAAGTGGCCGGTTTGAACGGCGGCATCCGGGCAATCCTGTTCGCATATGGCTGCCACAACACCACGCTGACAGGAGATTTCTATCAGATCAGTGGGGATTACGCAGGCTTTGCCGAGGCAAAACTCGAAAACCAATACCACGGCGCCACAGCCCTGTTCATGTCGCTGCGGTGGCGACCAGAACCCGAATCCTCGTGGCACTGAGGAACTGGCCGTGCAGCACGGTCTTGAGTTAGCAGCCGAAGTGCGCCATGTTTTGGAAGGAAGGATGAGGCCGGTACACGGCCCACTACGTGCCGCCTATGTCGTGACCAGCCTCCCGTTCGCGCAGCAGGACAGCGCCGTGTACGAGGCTGATCTGAAGAACCCCAGAGCCACGGCCGCGACGGTCCGGCGGGCGATGCAAATGCTCAAAGCAATCGACGCCGGACATCCGTTGCGCGAAACGCCGTACCCGGTGCAGGCGATTCGTTTTGGCAAGGACTTGACGCTGCTCGCCCTTGGTGGCGAGGTAGTGGTGGATTACGATTTGCGCGCGAAACGCGAGTATCGCGGCGAGTCTCTCATCGTGGCTGCTTACTCTAACGCGGTCATGTGTTACATTCCATCGGAGCGGGTCTTACGCGAGGGCGGATACGAAGCAGTGGACAACATGATCTACTACGGGCAACCGGGTCCGTTCGCGCCGGGTGTGGAGGCTCATGTTTTCGACGCCATCCACGAAGCCATGAAAAAGATAGGCCGGCACTGATCAGAACACGTCGGGATGACCACGTGTTTGGGGAGAGGATCTCGCGCCAATGCGCCGCCTTGATATCCTATCCGCATGTCGACTAACGTCAATCCCATTCCGCCGGGTTTTCATTCACTGACCGTTCACATCAACGTGGAGGGCGCGGACAAGTACATCAATTTTCTCAAGAGGGCTTTCGGGGCGGTCGAGATATCCCGCTCGCCGGGACCCGGGGGCAAGCTGATGCACGCTCTGGTCCGGGTCGGCGACTCGATGCTCATGCTGAACGATGACTTCTCCACCGAATTCCGGATGCCGCCGGTTGTTCGGGGCAACTTGCCGTTCCATCTGAACCTCTATGTTCCCGACGCCGACGCCACCTTTGCCCAGGCGGTCGCGGCCGGATGCACGGTGACCATGCCGATCGCCGACCAGTTTTGGGGCGACCGGTACGGCCACGTCCGCGATCCGTTTGGCTTCAAATGGGCCATCGCAAGCCGCAAGGAGGATCTGACGCCGGCCCAGATTCAGGAACGTGCAGCCAAGGCGTTCGCGGGCGGGCATCCGTAATCACGATGTCGTCGACGGAGGGGCAATGAACTGCCCAAGCTGTGGAGCGCCGATGCGGCTCCAGGCCGATAAGGATTATCTGGTCTGCGACTATTGCGGAACCATGCACTTCCCGGATCCGAACGCTGACGGTGTGAGAGTGCTCGACGTGGTGGCTTTGGAGTCGTGCCCGGTCTG
This sequence comes from Acidobacteriota bacterium, assembly GCA_003223065.1. Classification (GTDB taxonomy): domain Bacteria; phylum Acidobacteriota; class Terriglobia; order Bryobacterales; family Bryobacteraceae; genus Palsa-187. The sequence goes on from QHXU01000243.1 coordinate 3,540, forward strand.
CAAGGTTCCTTTGGTTCACGCCGCGGTGAACGGCGAGCGCATTCTGTACTGCAACCGGTGCCGCGGGATACTGGTCGAGATGGAAGTCTTCGTCGCGATCCTTGACGAGTTGAGGTCGCGCCAGCCAGGCACCGAGTTCTCCGTGCGGCAGCCAGACTGGAACGATCTGAAGCGTCATATTAATTGTCCCCGGTGCGGCGCGGAAATGGAGACGCATCCTTACGGTGGTCCGGGCAACGTCATCATCGATTCCTGCGAGCACTGCTCAATGAACTGGCTCGACTATAGCGAACTGCAACGGATCGTGCGCGCGCCGGATCGCCGGTATCCGACCGAAGAGACCTCCACGGAAGGATAGTGCGCTTCGAGTCGCCGGATGCCGGTAATGTCCACCTTTCGGGCGCAGCAGGGCAAAGCATCCTTGACAGCGATCTTGGCCATCGTCGCCCTGATCTCTGCTGTAGGTTTCTGGATGGCCTGGAAAGTAGTGCGCGACAAAATGGAGACCGTGCAAACCCACGGTTTGCCCCCAGCCGCGGCGACATCGGATGCGGCGTTTCTGGAGGCCTGGTCCACCGACATGTTCCCGCCCGCAATTTACGAGATGGCTCTGGCTCCGGGACAACCCGGAGAGTTTTTTGCCCTCGACAACGATCGTATCTATCGTTTCGATTCGTCCGGTGCGCAGCGGGATAAGTTTGCGGCTCCTTCGAAATCGTCCCGGCTGGCCACTGACCCCAGCGGGCAGGTGCCGTACTTGCTGGTTGTGTCCAGGAAGACCAAATGGACCGGCGCCATCGACTACGTCCTTACCACGGATGAATTCCTGCACGCCCTGGACACCCGGGGGCGCGAGGTGTGGACCAAGCGCTTCGATCCCAAGGACGTTTCGGCACTGGAAGCTGTGCCGGCAAATCTGGGGCGTACCGCCGTCATCCTGCTCAGCACTGGAAAACGAATTCTGTGCTTCGATCTCGAAGGTAAAGAGTTATGGGTAAACCCGCTATGGCATCATCCTGGGACGCTTGCTGTTGCGGACCTGGACGGCGACGGCGTTGACGATATTCTCGCGGCTCAAGCGCCGCTCCTTCAGATCGTGCAAATTGATTCGCGTGGGCGAACTGTAGGCCCGTGGGCAAAGGGCGATGGTCCCAGCCGCCTGCGTGCCGCCCGAATCCAGAGGACCGGTGAAGTCGCGGTGGCGTCCCTGCGGCAGGTATTCGGACGGCAAACCGGCGGCGTGCAACATAGGCTCGCCTTCTTTGACAGCCGCGGAAGCGAGCTAGGTGAAGCCGGCCTGGCTCCAGGTGCATCGCCGCTGTCTTATTCGCCGCTCGCAGCAATGGACGTGGACGGTACGGGACGTAAGAGCTGGGTTATCGCACTCGGGGACGGATCGATTCACGTGTACTCGCCGAGCGGCCAGCATCGCGCTCAGCTTTACACCGGCAAGCGCCTGCTGACTTTTCTGGTAGTGCCTCAGCAAACTGGAACAGATCTGCTCGTGACCGCGACCAGTCGCGGGCTCACCGGTTGGCGGCCCGTTCCGTCCAGGATGACTCCGCCCAACTGAGTGGTGCCCGTTAACTTTCTTACAATCTCTTGTAAGAATCTCTACAGGCTTTCACCGAGCCAGGAATTTTCGTGACTCAAATTGTAATGCCGGGCCTCAGAATCGCCGTCCCAATGCAGCTGAGAGGTGATTTGCACGTGGTGCATGACGTGCAAAGAATGCGTTACGGATAACGCGGACAGATGCCCAGGTCTTGGCCCTCTAGTTCGCCGTTGGAATGCTTGATGCAGCGCAGACGGAGCACGTCGATGCCGGCCGTTCAGGATGCAAAGAATCGGCGTGACGCTGCGCTTCAAAAATGGCGGCGCGAACTTCGCTTGTTTCAGACGCTACCGCACGGCTCGCCCGAATGGGAAGAGCAAGGAAGGGCGGTTGAGCAGGCCCGAGCACGCTACGATAAGCTTACTGCGGAGTATCTGGATATACTCACCAGGGTTGAGTCTTCGAAACATGGGGCTGCGTAAGAGTTTGCGCTTTTACAGCCGTCCCCGACCCAGCGGAGGACATTCGTCGCTTTGGGAATTCAGCGGGACCGCGGGCGTGCCGCGACCCGGTCTATGAAGAGGCTCACGGCTTCGTCCGCCCTGACTGTCTCGGCAACTTCGACGGTTCCCTCCGCATCCTTGCGGAAAACGCTTAAGCCCTGAGAGCGGCCGTCGATGCCACGGGTTTCAATCTCAACCCTGCCGCGCTGCCAATTCACGAGGGACGGCTTTAGCATGGCGAGCGATGCCAGCGGATCGTGCAGAATCGGATGTTTAGCCGCATCGCCGTTCTGCCACGCAACAATGAGTCTGTAAAGGAACGTCACATTCTCGAAGTTGGACTTCGCGAGGCGCTGCATTTCGTCCGTGCCGAGGCGGCACTGCAGCGTCACATCCAGCCCGACGGTCGAAATCGGAAGGCCCGAAGCGTACACGATCGCCGCCGCTTCCGCATCGCGGTGCACGTTGTACTCGAGACCAGCCCGAAAGAAGACGCCACTCATCAGCACGATTCGCTCGATCTTTTCTTGAAGGCGGGGCTCGCTTCGCAGCGCAAGAGCGACGTTTGTAAGCGGGCCCACCGAAACCAGCGTGATCTTTTCAGGCGCGCGCAGAATTGTGTCGATCATCAGCCGCACTCCATTGCGCGACGGACCCGGAGCTGTGTAGCCGGGCGGGAGAGCCGCGGCCTGGATCGGGATAGCGCGGCTCGGTTTGCCGAGTAACGTCTGCTCCGCGCCGATTCCGACGGGGATATCCGTACGCCCGTGAAGCTCCAGAATCCGGTAGGCCAGGGCGGCGCGGACGTCGCCGGCATTCAGCACCGTGATGACTGCCTTAAGGTCCAGTTCCGGGGATTGTAGGATGAGGGCGAGGTTGAGAGCGTCGTCGATGTCGTCACCGATATCTGTGTCGAGAATCACAGGAACCGGGCGGTCCGCGGCCAGTGCGTTGCGGGTCATCGTACCCAGCAGGATTGCGAGAAGAACCGGTTTCACTTGTGCATCTCTCGCCTGATTAACAATATACCGTCGCGGGTCCTCGGGGTCCTCGCGGTCCTCGCTTCCCTCCCGCCTTAGCAAATGGGACTATGCCTCCTCTAGTACTGGGGTGAATCAAAAACCAGAGTTAAGATAAGGGAACTCCTCTATCTCAGCCGTTTCTCGCGGTGACGATTCAGTAAACGTGGAGATCATCTTTCGGAATATCCGATCGCAGAACGCATCAACACGCGTACCGGAAGAGCCGGTGATTTGGTTCTGGACTTGGGGCGGGATCAGTTTCGGGTATCGCAATGGAGATGGGCTCTTTACCTACGATGGAGTAGAGGTGGGCCGTTTCGCAGGGCGTGAAGTCTATGGGAACGATGGCCAATACCTCGGGGAGATCGCGAGCGGCGAGCATGAGAACCGTCTGATCACAAACCTCTACAAGAAATCTCTTGCCAGAAATGCGTTTGTACCGACTTTTGGCCGCTCCTACACACGATCCGCTAATTGTGCAAGCTATCCGATGTACGTGGGCCACGAAGACTTCCCTTCGCCGCAAATTGCCACGAATCTGATCAGTAAGCGCCCTGCCCCTACCCCCACTGGGATGGAATTTCCATGCAGAGTGGTTGGATCGCGGCCGAACGGTAATCTACTTACGGCATCCGCTGAGAGTTTTCGGAAGCCTCATTAGGCTTTAAGCCTGATTCAATTCGGGCGGCAGGCAATGATAACTTTGGGTCGGCGACAGGCATCTGTCGCGCACCTTTAAGGAGAGGAGATACAAGCAAACATGAAAAATCTGCTTTGCAAGTTGAGAATCCTGAGGGACACGCGCGGTCAAGACCTCATCGAGTATGCGTTGATGGCGGGTTTCGTGGCCCTCGCCGCCGCTGCCATTCTGCCTGGCCTTGGAACCAGCATCAGCACGATCTTCTCTAAGGTCGCGTCCGTGGTATCAGAGGCCGCCTCGCAAGGTAGCTAAAGCCACTAACGACTTCAGAGACAGGTTGCTGAAGAGACAGATTGCTTACTGTGATAGCAGCACGTGTCTTGTTGGTCCGTGTTTGCAGGGCCTTCCCTGCCGTGGCAACCGGCACTCGTTTCCAACCAGGCCGCGCCTTCCGGCCGTCCGCCCGGCTGCTATAGTCCTGCCCGGCGTCCCGTTCAAAACCGGTTCTGACAAGAGTATCATTATGGTGAATTGAAGGTAAAATATGCCGGAACACGCACATCAACGCGACGACAAGCACGAAGCGCATCGCCGTCTGGTCGAGCGCTTGCGCCAACAGGCGGACGACGTTCGACGGCTCACCGCCGGGCTGGATGAAGAGCTAATCGCCAAACGCACCGTTCCCGAGAAATGGTCGTTGAAGGAGTTGGTCTGCCATTTACACCGCGTCCAGCAAGTGTTCGGCGGCCGAGTGGAGACCATGCTGGTCCAAGACAATCCCACCATCAGTTCGTATGACCCGGAAGGCGATACGGAGCTTGAGAAGTTCGTGG
>QHXU01000243.1:8104-8573 GCA_003223065.1 Acidobacteriota bacterium
AAAACCGGGAACGCCTTGTCGGGCGTCTCTCCGAACTCACCCCCGCGGAGTGGCATCGTGGCGGCCGGCACCCCGAGTTTCCCTTCTACGACGTACATTTCCAGGTCGAATACATGACCCACCACGAAGCGCATCACATCTATCAAATGTTCCAACGCCGCGTCCCGCTCGGAGCGCTGCCCCATTAGCCGGTCTAACGTCGCGTGACGAGGGACAATCCTCGGGCGTTGCCGGTTAGGGCGCTACTCTGACTTCAACCTCGTCGTCAGTGTCGACCTTAAGGTTGCGCGGCCCGACAAATACAGCCGCGGGGTTGGCCGTCGAGCGGTCTGCGGGGTGGCTGGCGCGCAGCTTGTGAAGCGTCCATGGCGCCTGGGGCATCCGCCATAGAATCGCCGCAAGCAGGCACGCGATAACGGTGAGGATCGCACATTTGTAGATTTCCGCAGTTTGCGTGACCGGGCTTATT
>QHXU01000243.1:8696-10377 GCA_003223065.1 Acidobacteriota bacterium
AGAAGCCCTTGTTGCGCTTCAGTGCCCGAAGGGTAAAGATCTATGCTAAGTTCTGCGACAACCCCGACAAGAGTAAACAGGAATGCTTTGGCACTCTCTCTCGGCGAGATGTGACAGACTGTCGTCAGAAGAGCGGCGCACAATGCCACGGATAATAGGATTCCCTTTACGCCTTTGCCGCCTCGCTGCGGCGGAGCCGTCTTGGCCAGCGTCTGCAGTCCGTTCGGTCCGTAGCTGTAGTTGGGCGCGTCCTCGCTTTCATGGGCTTCGACCGTTTCATCCTGTGCCCGGCGGGCGATCAGGTCGTGGCCCCATGCCAATGCCTCGCGTTCGGTAGCGAAGCGCAGGTCGTTGTAATGCCAACTATCGGATTGAGTCGCCCGCACGGCCGGCTTATACGACTTCACCAGTTGACGCCTCTTGTTTTCCGTTTGATATGCAGCGCGGTGCCTCGCGTTGTGCAGGTCACAATAATCCACCTCTGATCCCTGCCGCGTGAGGCGTGGCGGCTTGGAATCCTCGTGGGAAAGGTTTGCTTGTGACTTCAAGAGATACTGGCCCCTGGAGCCTTGTCAAGTCTCTCCGTCATATGCCGCTTCGAGCAGTATAGCGGTCTCTCAGCGAGGTGTCGAGGATTTTAGCTCAAAACGAGTACTAGAACTGCACATGAAACAGAGCGCCGCACCCATCAGGCTCCGAGAGTTAGTGATAAGATTCACTCATCTCAGGTATGCTCCCGGTATGCCCGACGGGGTCCGAGAGCTGCACCAGGAGGCTCTAGGGATATGCGGATCAAGAGAAACACGCCGATGGCACTGTTACTTTTCGCAATCTTATTGCTCCCCCATGCATTGTTCGGCCAGACGGGCCGCTTGACCGGCCAGGTGCTGGATGCCTCGCAGGCCGCGGTGCCGGACGCCAAGGTCGCCGTGGAGAATGTCGCCAATGGCGATCACCGCCAGGTGCAGACCGACATGGCCGGTCGCTACACCTTTGCCGACCTGCCCGTTGGGCGATATAGGGTGCGGGCCGAAAAGACCGGGTTTCAAACCCAGGTAAAGCAGGGTGTGGAGATCAATGTTGGCGCCACGGTGCCGGTCGACTTTTTGCTGCCGACAGGACAAGTTACTGAGCAGATCCAGGTGGTCGCGGAGGCCAACGCGTTGCAGACGGAGGGGGCCAACACGGGCGGTGTGATGGAGAATCGCCAATTGACCGAGCTGCCCATCAATGGCCGCGATTATGCCCGTTTCAGCTTGTTGATGCCTGGGGCGATTGCGCGCAGCAACTTCATTGCAGACCTGGCGTTCAACGGGCTGCATACGGTGCACAATCAGTTCTCGATTGACGGAGTGGATGCCACGCGCGTCGATCAGCCCTACATGTCGAACGGATACGAGCGCGGCGCGCGTTTGTTGACCGGGAGTCTGGACACCATCGCCGAATTCCGGGTCCAAACAAGCAACTATCAGGCGGAGTACGGCCGTTCTTCCGGATCGAACATCAACATAGTCACAAAGTCCGGCAGCAATCAGATTCATGGAACGCTCTTCGAGTTTTTCCGCAATAGCGCGCTGGACGCGCGGAATTTCTTTGCTCCTCCCAAGGTAAAACCCCCGTTCCGGTTTAACGATTTTGGTGGGAACCTCGGAGGGCCGATCGCCAAAAACAAGACCTTCTA
>QHXU01000244.1 GCA_003223065.1 Acidobacteriota bacterium
AATTCCTTGAGGGTGCGGCTACTGCCGCCGTCACGGAGGCGCACAATTCACGCTCGTCTTTCGATCCGAACACGGCGACGCTCGCGCCCAACTCGCGCGCCACACGGTTGGCAGCCTCGGCGAACCGTTCGGGCAGCCAGCGCTTGGCCGACCCGTACGCGGCGCCGGGGCTGACTCCGATGACGATGTCGCCCAGCGCGGCCTGCCGGAATCGCTGGACGCCGGCTTCACGCGCCGCTGTTGCGCCGTCCAGGCGAATCAAGTCGCTATCTGGCACTTTGTCGAGAATTCGCGCGCGATGGAGCAACTCGAGATAGTAATAGCGCTCGTGCCGGGGGATCTCGTGTGCCCGTGGTGTGGGAACAGCGCATGTCAGCAGCGGGCTTCTCCCGTCGCGCGCGTATCCGATGCGTTCCGGAATGCCCGCCACGAACGCAATGGCGGCGGCCTCGAATGCGTTCTGGAAAAGGATCGCGCAATCGAAACCGAGAGGGCGCAACTCTCGAGCCGCCCGCCACTTCGATGCCAGTCCGCGGGCCGTGAAGGCAATCAGGCGGTTGCAAAAGGGCTCCCGGCGGTAAAGGTCCGCGACCCAGGGGCGCGCCAGGATGAAGATTTCCGCGTCCGGAAAACGCCCGCGCAGCGCGCGCAACGCGGGGATAGACATGACTGCATCGCCAACCCAGTTGGTGGCGCGCACCAGAATCCTGCTATAAGACACCAACCTCTAGAGTAGCGATACTCTAGATAGATGGTGCCCGCCCTGCTGCTGGTCGTGATGCTTGCCGCTGGGAGTGTCTCCGGCGCTCCCAAAGTGCTGGCGATTAACATCGACGGCATCGTTCACCCGGTGACGGTGGAAATCGTCGGACACGCGATCGACGAAGCCGCCCGCGAAAACGCCGCCGCCCTGTTGATCCGGCTCAACACACCGGGCGGGCTGCTTGAAGCCACGCGGGAGATCAACGAGAAAATCGTCGCCTCGCGAGTTCCCGTGATCGCGTACGTAACGCCCAGCGGAGGGCGCGCGGCATCGGCGGGCTTCTTCCTGCTCGAGGCCGCGGACGTTGCGGCCATGTCGCCCGGCACAAATACAGGAGCGGCGTCGCCGGTGCTTTTGGGCGAGCAGATGGATCCGGTGATGCGGCGCAAGATCGAAAACGATTCGTCTGCGTGGTTGCGCAGCACCGTTGTAAAGCGCGGCCGCAACGCGGAACTGGCGCAGAAGACGATCGGAGAGGCGAAGGCGTTCACGGAAAAAGAAGCGCTCGACGATCACCTGATCGACCTGGTTGCGCCCAACGAGCGGCAACTGATGGACGATCTCGACGGGCGCGAGATCACGCGCTTTGACGGGCGAAAGGAAACCCTGCACACGCGCGGCATTCAAGTCGTCGATTACCGGCCGTCCACGCGCGAGCGAATTGTCAGCGCGATCGCCGATCCGAACATCGGCTTCATTCTGCTGGTTCTGGGCGCGCTCGGGATCTATGTCGAGTTCAGCGCGCCTGGCCTGATATTTCCCGGCGTCGCGGGTGGAATCCTGGCGCTGCTGGGGTTGTCGGCGCTGGCGGTGCTGCCCATCAACTGGATCGGCGCCGCGCTGCTGATTCTGGGCGGAGCGCTGTTCATCCTGGAGGCGAAGTTCGCCTCGCACGGGATCCTCGGGGGCGGAGGCACTCTGGCAATGATCCTGGGCGCGCTGCTGCTGATTAACGGTCCTCCCGAAGTGCGGATCCACCCCACGACCGCGATTGCCGTAACAGTGCCGTTTGCCCTGATCACGATGTTCCTGGTTTCGCTGGTGGTCCGCGCTCGCGCGAACAAGGTTATTACCGGGGAAGAGGGCTTGCTGAACGAAATCGGCGAGGCGCGCACGGCGCTTGCCCCGGCGGGAAAGGTCTTCGTGCACGGCGAATACTGGGACGCCGTTTCGACCGAACCGGTGGAATCGGGCGGCCAGGTGCGCGTGGTGGCGGTCGACGGGATGAAGCTGCGCGTGGAGCCGTCTCAAAAAGCCCCGCGGATTTGAAGCTACAGCAGTTCCGCGGTGCTGAAAAAGAACGGAATCTCGACCGCCGCGGTTTCCGGCGCATCGGAGCCGTGAACGCAGTTGCGCTCGATGCTGGCTGCAAAGCGCTTGCGGATCGTGCCCTCGGCTGCGTTGGCGGGATTGGTCGCGCCCATCGTCTCACGCCATCTTTGGATGGCGCCGGGAGCCTCGAGCACCATCACGACCACTGGCCCCTCGGTCATGAACTTGACTAGTGATGGGAAAAACGGGCGCTCGCGGTGGACGGCGTAGAAACCTTCGGCTTCGAGTTGGCTGAGGCGCCTCATCTTCATGCCGATAATCCGCAAGCCTGATTTCTCGATGATGGCGATGATCTCGCCAGTCTGGGAGGCGGCGACCGCGTCAGGTTTGATGATCGCGAAAGTGCGTTCCATTTTTATAATCTGCTCTTGACCTTTTCTCCGATTTCAGCCGGCGTGTCGCAGACGGTGATGCCCGCGGCTTTCATGGCGGCGATCTTGTCCTCCGCCTTGCCGCTTCCGCCGGAAATGATGGCGCCTGCGTGACCCATGCGGCGTCCTGGCGGCGCGGTTTGCCCGGCGATGAACCCGACCACGGGCTTCTTGACATTGGCCTTGCTGTAGGCGGCGGCCGTCTCCTCAGCGTTGCCGCCAATCTCACCGATCATCACGATCGCGTGCGTATCGGGGTCTTCGTTGAACAGACCAATGGCGTCGGTGAACGATGTGCCGATGATCGGGTCGCCGCCGATGCCGATGCACGTCGATTGACCGATTCCGAGCTTTGTCAGCTGCCCCACTGCTTCGTAGGTCAGCGTGCCTGAGCGCGAAACGACGCCGACGTAACCTTGGAGATGAATGTGCCCGGGCATGATGCCGATTTTGCACTTGCCCGGCGAGATGATCCCGGGGCAGTTCGGGCCAATCAGCCGCGTTGCCGGATGGCATTTCAGAAACGCCCACGCGCGCACCATGTCCGCCGCGGGAATGCCTTCCGTGATGCAGACCACCAGCGCGAGTCCGGCATCGGCGGCCTCCATGATCGCATCGGCGGCGAAAGGCGGCGGCACGAAAATCACCGATGCGTTCGCGCCCGTGGCCTTCACTGCTTCGGCTACAGTGTTAAAAACCGGCAGGTCGAGGTGCTTCTGTCCGCCTTTGCCGGGCGTCACGCCTCCCACCACCTTGGTTCCGTATGCGATCGATTGCTCGGCGTGGAACGTTGCTTCGCGGCCAGTGAAACCCTGCACCAGCAAACGCGTTTTGTCATCGATCAGGACGCTCATTTCGCCAGCCTCACCACTTTTTCGGCCGCATCGCGCATGCCTTCAGCCACTGTGAAATTGAATCCGGACTCTGTTAGTATCTTTCGGCCGAGCTCAACGTTGGTTCCTTCCATGCGGACCACGATAGGAACTTTCACCGCCAGCTCGCGCACAGCGGCCACCACACCCGTGGCCAGGGTGTCGCAGCGAAGGATACCGCCGAAGATATTGATCAAGACCGCCTTGACGGCTTTGTCTGAAAGCAGAATGCGGAAGGCGTTTCGGATCTGATCGGCATTGGCGCCGCCGCCGACATCCAGGAAATTGGCGGGGTGGCCGCCCGCGTACTTGATGATGTCCATCGTCGCCATGGCCAGGCCCGCGCCGTTCACCATGCAAGCGACGTTGCCGTCGAGCTTGATGTAGTTCAGCCCGAAGCGCGACGCTTCCACTTCCAGCGGATCCTCTTCGTTCAGGTCGCGCAGATCGAGCAAATCCGCGTGCCGGAACAGCGCGTTATCGTCCAGATTGATCTTGGCGTCGAGCGCGTAAACTTTGCCGTCTTTTGTCAGGATGAACGGATTGATCTCGGCGAGCGAGGCATCCAGGGCTTCGGCGGCGCCCGCCAGCGCCACCATCGCTTTGGCCGCTTCGTTGGCGGCAGCGCCGCGGATGCCAATTCCGAAGGCCAGCTTTCGCGCCTGGAAAGGCGTCAGCCCCAAACCGGGCTCGATCGCCTCCTTTAGGATGCGCTCCGGCGTCTTCGCGGCCACTTCTTCGATCTCAACCCCGCCGTCGGCCGACGCCATAAAGACATTCTTGCCCTGGGCGCGATCGAGTACTATTCCGAGATAAAGTTCGCGATCGATGGGCAAGGTTTCTTCGATCAACAGGCGTTGCACGATGCGGCCTTCCGGGCCGGTCTGGTGTGTGACCAGCGTCATGCCGAGCATCTTGCCGGCTATGGCGCGGGCCTCGCTCGCGTCCTTTGCGATTTTGACGCCGCCGCCCTTGCCGCGGCCGCCGGCGTGAATTTGCGCCTTCACAACCACGCTTCCGCCGATCTTTTTCGCCGCCGCTTCAGCATCGTCCGCGGTGCGGACAGCCTCGCCCCTGGGCACAGGAACGCCGTGACGAGCCAGGAGGGCCTTGGCCTGGTATTCGTGAATTTTCATCGCGGTGTTGTAAGCTGAAGAATCTTCACTATAGCATCGCGCATGTCGCTCTTGCCTTTTCTTCATCGTGTCGCGTCGGGTGAAAATCTCTCGGCCGAAGAGGCGCACGCCGCGATGAGCGTGCTTCTCGAAGGCGGCGCGAGTGATGCCCAAATAGCAGGGTTCCTGGTCGCTTTGCGAATGAAAGGCGAAACGGCTCCGGAACTCGCGGGCTTTGCCCGTGCGATGCGCGAGCGCGTGATCTTCGTCGACGCCGGAGCAGACGTGATCGATACCTGCGGAACCGGCGGCGACGGTCCGAACACCTTCAACATTTCGACCGCGGCGGCACTCGTTATGGCGGGCGCCGGAGCGCGCGTCGCTAAGCATGGAAACCGGTCGATCTCGAGCCAATGCGGAAGCGCGGACGTGCTGGAAGCTCTCGGCGTGCGCATATCCATCGCGCCCGCGGAGGCCGCGCAAGCGGTACGGGAGATCGGCATCGGGTTTCTCTTCGCTCCGAACCTGCATCCGGCGATGAGGCACGCCCAGCCGGTACGGCGCGAGCTGAAGATGCGGACGGTCTTTAACCTGCTCGGGCCGCTCGCAAATCCCGCGCGTGCCCGCGCTCAGCTCATCGGCGCGCCATCGCCGCGTGCGGCGCAGTTAATGGCGGAGGCGCTCGCCGAACTCGGCACTGACCATGCATTCGTGGTGCACGGCCACGATGGGCTCGACGAAATCACTACCACCGGCCCCACGGATGTCTTCGAGATATGGACCGGCCGCGTGGAGAAACATCTCTGGATGCCGGCGGATTTCCACGTTCGGCGGGCATCGCTCGGCGAGCTCGTGGGAGGCGACCGAGACTGCAATGCGCAGATTACGCGGCAGATCCTGGCCGGCGCCACAGGCCCGCACCGTGATATCGCGCTCGTCAACGCGGCAGCGGGGCTCGTGGCCGCAGGCTTGGTTCCGGACCTCAACGCAGGCATGACGGCGGCTGCCACGGCGATCGATACAGGGGCGGCAGCGGAAAAGCTCGCGGCGTTGCAAAAGCGGTTTCCGGTTCAGTGAGCCGGCAGGCCTCTGCTATTCATATCGCAGGGCTACGATCGGGTCAACACGCAGAACGCGACGCGCTGGAAGATAGCTGGCGAGGAACGCTACGCTGCCTAACAATGCGGCGACCAGGGCGAAGACGGTCGGATCGGTGGGCTTGACTTTGTAGAGCAGCGTGACCATGAGACGGGTGAGTCCGTACGCGGCGGCGAGGCCGATTCCGATCCCTACGGCGGCAAGCG
>QHXU01000529.1:0-1288 GCA_003223065.1 Acidobacteriota bacterium
GCTTGTCTAAAGGCTGGTAAGGTATCGTCACGATGTTCTTCAGCTCTTGACATTCCGCGTAGCCGCGTACCGCCTCGAACTCGACGCCGCCGCCGACGAAACAGAACACGATTTCGGGCTGATCGGCCAGGCGGCGCGCGGCATGCATCAGCGTGGTCAGCGGGTGGCACGGGCTGTGATTGCCCGAATACATCACCACGAACTTTTTATGCAGCCGATGCTTCTTGCGAAACTGCTCCCGGCCCCAGGCGTCGTAGCGCACCATGTGATCGTGCGACCAGGGAGGCAGGATCGCGATTTTTTCGCGGGCGATCCCCTTCTCCTCAATGCGCTTTGCCATGAAACGGTCGAGAGCCACGATGGTCTCCGCTTGATGCAACCCGTAAAGCAACATCGCCTGAAGGCATTTCGTCATCCACGAGTCCTGCTGAAGCCATCCCGCGGCTAGTGCTTCGTCGGGATTGAGGTCCATCACCCAGAAAAGAAACCGTCCACCCTTGATCCTGGCGAACAGAGCACCGAGCCAGGAAATCAGCGGCGGGGACGTCATTGCGACCACCAGATCGTAGCGTGGCAGCATTATCAGATGGATCAGACAATTGGCGAGGTAACTTCCAAAGTCAGCGGCGCGGCGCCACCGTGCTTTCTTTCCGAAACCAAAAGAGGATATCCGTCTGATCTGGATGCCGCACCACGATTCGCGCTTCCGATATCGCTCCCGCGGGTTATCGTACGCCCTGCGGCTGCACACGACGGTGACCTCGTGGCCGCGATCTGTAAGCTTCGCCGCCAGGTCGCTGGCGTGTTGCGCGGTTGAAGCCACGTCCGGGTAAAACGCCTGGTTGAGTAAGAGAATCTTCATGCTTCTACTAGTGCTCGTCTTTCTTCGCTGCGCTGCGGATTATTCGATTTCAATAACAGGAAGGAGCCGATAGCCAGGGCATCCATATTCGTGCGCAGGAAGCAGTCGAGCGCCTCCGCCGGAGTATTAACGATGGGCTCGTTCTCGTTGAATGAGGTGTTGATCAAGATGGGAACGCCGGTCAGTTCCCCAAAACGCTTCAGAAGTTTCCAGTAACGCGGGTTGACATCCCGCTCTACGGTTTGAAGGCGGCCGGTCCCATCCTCGTGCGTTACCGCTGGAATTCGGTCGCGCTGCTCGGGCCTGATCTTGTAGGCTTGCACCATAAACGGCGACGGATAATTGGTCTCGAAGTAATCACCCGCTGCCTCGGCCAAAAGCGACGGGCAGAACGGGCGAAACGGTTCGCGAAACTTAATGCGGGCG
>QHXU01000529.1:1322-2476 GCA_003223065.1 Acidobacteriota bacterium
CAGTATATCTTTCATGTCCTTCCGTCGCGGATCCGCCAGAATGCTGCGGTTTCCCAATGCCCGCGGGCCGAACTCCATACGGCCTTGAAACCAGCCAACAATGTTCCCTTGGGCTATCTCGTTTGCCGGCGCAATGATTAGTTCATCGTCCTCCAGCCGCCGATACTTCACACCGCGGGCTGCCAAATCTCTTTCGATTTCAACGTCGCTGTACTCTGGGCCGTAATAAACATGGCGCATCACAAACGCGCGGGGCTGATTCAGGACCTGGTGCCAAACATGAAGGGCCGCCCCGATCGACGTCCCGGCATCGTGCGCGGCGGGTTGAATATAAACGTCTTCAAACGGGGTTCGGTCGAAGATCATGCCGTTCGCCACGCAGTTCAGAGCGACCCCGCCCGCCAGGCATATCTTCTTGAGCCGCGTGCGTGCATAAACTGCGTTTAATAGCGCGAAATAGCGTTCCTCGAGGACCATTTGCACCGACGCAGCGAGGTCCGCGTGCCGCGGTTCCAGTTCTGTTCGCTGAATCCGGGCAGGGCCGAAGATATCGGTCATTTTGCTCGAATACAGCGGCCCGAGCGCCGGTTCCCCGCCTTCCCAGGTCATCTCGACGCCGTCGCTATGATGAACAAAATAATCGAGATTGAGCCGGACTTGGTCGCCTTCGACGCGCACTACATCGCGCACCTGCTGGGCGAAGCGCGGCTCCCCATAGGCCGAGAGGCCCATCATCTTGTATTCGTCGCCATACTTCGGAAAACCGAGCAACTGCGTGAATGCCGTATAAAACTGTCCGAGCGAATGTGGAAACTGAACCGATCCGAGGATTTGAATATGATTATCACGGCCCACGCCCCACATAACGCTACTGAAATCGCCAAATCCGTCGATAGACAATACGGCGGCCTCCTGGAACGGGGAGGCGAAAAAGGCGCTGGCAAGGTGGGCCCGATGGTGTTCAACGAAGTGAATACGTACGCGATCCGGATTCGCAATTCCTGAAGTGCTTAACTGACGAGCAAGCCGCGCGACCTGAACCGTGTTCTTGGCTCGCGACGTCAATCGCCGCCAGTCTCCCGGGCGCCTCAAAACCCGAGCCATCTTTGTCCAGAAATGAGCGCGCGGGTTGCGTGAAATCGCGACGTGCTGCA
>QHXU01000231.1 GCA_003223065.1 Acidobacteriota bacterium
AACACAAAATGCACGATCCCCGAGTACTTGGAGGTGAACCGATGAACATGACTCCCTTTGTCGTGATCTGGTCGTGTCTGGCGCTGGCGGTGCTCGGACTCGCGCTTTACCGGAAATTGGTATCGATGCGCGAAGACGGCTATCTCCACCTGGCCGGTGACGCAGCGAAGCTTATTCCTCAGCAGATCGCGATGGCGCATAAGTTGGACGTTGTTGATCGCTGGGGAAAGACGCTTACGATATTCACGGCTATGGGCGGGCTACTGCTAGCCGCCGCATACCTCTACCAGCTGTGGCTCGAGAGCCTGCAACCAATCGGTTGAGCGTGCAGCACCTGGTCCGGCTGGCACTTGGTGCTCGCAGTTGGCGTAGTCATCTTCTTCGTGATTCGCTGGGCAGTGGTGCGCGCTTGCTTCGGGCAGTACGGACACTATGGCGCCGCATCTCTTGACGATGGTTGCGGAGCAACCTCATTCAAAACGTAGCGGCAGCCGCGTGAAATGACCCGGCCACTGCGTGAAGTCGCGCAGAGGTTTACTTCGCGGCAGCCGAAAGTTTCTCAAACCGCTGTCCTGCGTTTTGGCTGGTCTACTGCTGTGGAGAAGACGAGGACTACTATGAACACCTACATCCATTATGTTGACGGCAAGAGATTCGAGATCATCACTCGAGGGCATCGCATTCTGTGCGACCAGCCGGCCGCGAACGGGGGAACAGATGCCGGCGTAACACCACCGGAATTGCTGTTGGCGTCGCTTGGCGCCTGCGCCGGCTCGTACGCGGTTGAGTATTTGCACGCCCGATCGCTCTCAGCCGCGGAGCTTCACATTCATGTGTCGGCCGAGAAGGAAATGGCGCCGGCCCGTATCGGCTTCTTCCGGATTGACGTGATCGTCCCTGGTTTAGACCGGCGCTATCTTGCGGGATTGCTGCGAGCCGTAAAATCCTGCCTAATTCACAACACGCTGGTCAAACCGCCGGCAATCCAGGTCGAAGTTGCGAGTGGGCCCGAAGAACTGCAAACAGTTGGAGATGCACTGGCACCGTCAAACGGGCACGTGATCTGAAGCCTTGCAGCTCGATACACGAACATTGCGGCAATTGCTTTTTGAGCGCAGCTGAATGAGCGTCAACTCGCCTTGTAGGGAGGCGGTGCCGGTTCGAAATTAAAATCCGCCAGTTCTTTGAATGGCAAACTTACCCGCAAAGCATTCAGGACCGCGGCGAGATCGATCGCTTCCTGTGTCAGCGCACCAGCGACCGGCGGCAGGTAGCCTGCTGCCGCAAACAGCATGCCCACGGAGCTCAGAAGAATGCCTCCCACGGCACTCTGCAGAGCGATGCTCCGCATCCGGTGCGCGATGTGAATCAGTTCGTCCACTTTCGTAAGGGACGGCTCCATGATTACTGCATCCGCAGCTTCCGCCGTGATGTCACTTTTCAGGCCGAGCGCCACTCCTGCCGTCGCGGTCATCATCGCGGGAGCATCATTGATTCCGTCGCCCACATAGAGCGTCGGCGCGTTTGATGTTTCCTCTTTAACAATGCTGACCTTGTCCTCGGGCGATTTCCCCGAGTACGTCTCCGTAACGCCGACTTTTCGTGCAAGATAGCTCACTTCTGACTCCCGGTCTCCGGACAGCAGAATCACCTTGTTGACCCGGTGGATGGGACCGAGGTGGCGGATAAAATGGACGCTCTCCCGCCTGGGTTCATCACGGAAGCGGAGCAGCGCTGCATGACGGCCGTCGACGAAGACGAAACATTCCAGACCGTGCTGATCTATCGGGATGAGCCCCGGAGAATTCCTTTCACTGGCAGTCTTGCGGCCGACGATTTCGACCAGACGATCCGCCACCTGTCCGCGCAGCCCTTCTCCGGGCTTTTCGCTAACGTATCGGACTTCCCTCAAAGTCAGCCCGGACCTGCTCGCCTGATCGAGCACGGCCCCAGCCAGCGGATGCTTGGAATACGCTTCGACGCTCGCGGCAAGCGCCAGTACTTCCTCACGCGAGAAGCCCGGTGCACAAACCACTTCCGCGAGGACAGGCTTACCGTAGGTCAAGGTGCCGGTCTTGTCGAAGATGATCGTGCGGCATCGATCGATGTGCTCGAGAGCGGACGGATTCTTGATAATGATTCCGCGCCGCGCGGAAACCGAGATGGCTCCGAGAATCGCCACTGGGATCGCGAGCAGCAACGGACAAGGCGTCGCGATGACCAGCACGGCCAGGAAGCGGCGTGGGTCCCCGCTGGCAGCCCACGCGACGGCTGCGATGAGAATTCCCAGCGGCGTATACCAGGCGCTGAGGCGGTCGGCGATGCGGCGCATCCGGGGCCGGTCCCGTTCGGCGGCCTGCATCACCTGCATGATGCGGGCGTATCGCGAGTCCACCGGAAGCTTCGAGGCCTGGACGGTAATCGCGCTGTTTCCGTTCACCGCCCCGGAGATTACCGTACTCCCCGGCGCTTTAACCATCTCGAACGGTTCTCCCGTGAGGTAGGATTCGTCCATCGCGCCGCGTCCGTCAACAACCAGTCCATCTGCAGGCGCAAGCTCATGGGGCAGAATCACCAACGTGTCGCCGATGGCGATCTGGCCCAGTGGAATGTCGATCAACCCCGTGGCTGTCTTTTTGTGGCCGGTCGAGGGAGCGCGCCGCGCCAGGGCATCCAGCACCGCCGAAGCGCGGCGCAGCGCATACTCCTCTAACGCGGCGCCGCCGGATAGCATGAGCACGATCGTCACGCCTGCGAGATATTCTCCTACGACCGCCGATGTCACGATCGATAGCCCAGCTAACAGGTCCGCCTCAAACTCGCCTGCGGCAACGTGGCGGCCGAGCGTCACCAGCAACGGGAAGCCGCCAGCCGTCAACGCGATGTAGAGAGGCAGCAACGTGACCGGTTTGCCGAAGCCCATGATTCGCAGCGTTATGTGTATAGCGATCGCCAGCAGGGCGAGCGAGGCAACGTAGAATTGCTCCGTGCGCCATGCTGGATCACGTGTAAGAGTTCTA
This sequence comes from Acidobacteriota bacterium, assembly GCA_003223065.1. Classification (GTDB taxonomy): domain Bacteria; phylum Acidobacteriota; class Terriglobia; order Bryobacterales; family Bryobacteraceae; genus Palsa-187. The sequence continues at coordinate 3,021 of QHXU01000231.1, forward strand.
GCGGACATGACAGATCGCACGCGTTCATCCGAACTTCCGCTTGGAGAGGCGACCCGTATATCGAGTAGCAAGGCGGCGTCCGAAATCATCAGCATGAGATTCACAGCATTGATGACTTGTGGCGGGTGAAATGCCCCAACCCAGCTGGGTGAACTCACCTGGCTCCTGCCGTGGTCGACCCGGCCAGCAACTTCGGCGCCAAATGGCCTCGCAGTTGGCAACGGCAGTGTGGCACTCGATGTGCCAATCTTGACTTAGCTATGGGCCCGCGCGAAATGTCAGCCTGGTTTCTCGGGCCAAAGGCCGAGAACGCCGATTGGGAACGGAAGATGATTTCCCACATCCTGGAAGACTACTTCCAGTGGCGGCGCAATTACTTCCCTTCGGACGGAATCCTGATAACCGAGAGCATGCGGGATAAGGCAGTTGAATTTCATGATCGTCTCATACATCAAGTGGACGAGATGCTCGCGGGCCTGCGCCGCCATTTTCCGTTCTATAGCCCGCGCTACTTCGCACACATGCTCTCGGATCAGACGCTCCCTTCGGTCTTGGGATACTTCGCCGGGCTGCTCTACAATCCAAACAATGTGACGCCGGAGTCGTCGCCGGTGACGCTCGAATGGGAGCTTGAAGTTGGCGCGGATATTCTGCGGATGCTCGGCTACACTCCGCCGCCTCGTGATGGCCGCGCATCGAAAGAGGAGTTCGGCTGGGCACACGTCACGAGTGGCGGCACGGTCGCGAATCTGGAGGCGCTATGGGTGGCACGGAACATCCGGTATTTTCCGCTGGCCGTCCGCGACATCTGCCGCCGGCACAACATACCGCTCACGCTAAAGCTGGCGGGTTCAGCGAGTGAGCCCCGGCCTATCGGAGGGCTCGCGCCGGAGGCGTGTCTCGGCGTCCACCCCAACCAGGCGATTTACCTTTACGCGCGCTTCATAGACGCCGTGCATCGTCACTGGGAGCTGGCGCGCTCGGAGGCGGTTCGCGCCGCCCACCAACTCCTCAGTGAGTCCTCGTACAGCGTGGCACATCATGGTACCAGCGCGGCGTACAGTGTGCGGCGGCCTGCGTTGCTGGTCTCCGGCGCACGCCACTACAGCGTTACTAAGGCGGCGGATCTCCTCGGCGTTGGCCGCGAGAACGTCGTGCTGGTGGACGTGGACGCACGCTTCCGAATGGACGTACGCGACCTCGAGTCGAAGCTTCGCCGTGTGGTTGAGGCAAAATGGCTGCCGCTCGCTGTGATCGCCGTCGCCGGGACGACGGAAGAAGGAGCCGTGGACCCAGTGGACCGTGTCGCGGCGCTCCGCGAGCAAACCGAGAATTCGACGGCCGAAAGTTTTTGGCTGCACATCGACGCGGCGTGGGGCGGCTATCTGCGCTCGCTCTTCACGCCGCAAATAGACCTCAATGGAATACAAGAGTTCGTGTCGCGCGATCTCGAACTGGGCCGCGGCCGCTATCACAAAGATCTGCGTTTAAGCTGGGGCGATCGCGAGGTCTACTCGGCGTTCGCCGCGTTCCCGCGCGCCGATTCAATCACGGTTGATCCGCACAAGCTCGGCTACGTTCCGTATCCGTGTGGCGTTGCATCGTATAAGAACGACCTGGTCCGCCAGTTCCTCACCGAAGAGATTCCCTATCTTTCCGACGTTCACTTTGAAGACGTCGACTCGCGTCACCATCGTGCGCCGGAGTCCGTCGGACCTTATATCCTTGAAGGCTCGAAACCCGGCGCGGCTGTAGCCGCCTGCTGGCTTTCGCACCGGATGATTCCTCCGGACCGCTCCGGACACGGTGAGATTCTCCGCGCTTCTTTGCTCGCTGCCCGCGAGCTTTACGATCGGTTGGTGCACTGGGATGTCGCGGCGCGCGCCAACGGCGAGAGCCTCTCTTTTCGGCTTCTGCCGGTAACTGTCCAACCACCTGACACGAATATCGTGTGCTTCTTTGCCGAGGCCGTACCGTCGCGCGGCCTTCCGCACACGAATGCGTTGAACCGGCGCATCTATGAGAGCTTCACACTCGGCGCGCGGAGTGGGGACCAGGCCCGTGAGTGCTCGCAGCCGTTTTTTCTTTCGCGCACTATGTTCGAGCCGTCGAGTTACTCTTGCGCAGCCGTGGCAGCGCTGCTTGAGCGAGCCCAAATAGATCCGGCCGAGTACCGGCAGCACGGGCTTTTTGTGCTTCGGGCCGCCCTGATGAGCCCCTATCACGTGATGGCAGCCGAAACAGGGAACGGCCGCTCTCATATCGCGGAATTTCTGGAGCGCCTCGAGGACAAAATTCGCGAATGCCTGGGTCCGGAAGGGGAATGAACGCAGCCCTGAGTCAAACCGCCCCAAAATGCGGTTGCGGCGCACTCCCGGCTTTGAAAAATATCATGCCGTCAGCCTCTAAATTCCGCATGCGTTTGTAGATAACTGAGGATCTCGGCTCGTGACAATACTCCCGCCAGATGGCCGTTGGAAATAACGGGAAGTTGGTTGAGATCGTAACGGCTCATCAATTCCAGGGCACTAGTAAGGGAAGCTTCGGGTGTCACGGCGCGCAAATCCTCCAGAGGGCGCATGATATCGTTCAGGGTTGTAAATGGCCATTTTGCGCGGTCGATTTGTTTGATCTCATGGGGTGTGACCAAACCGGTAATTTCACCTTTCTCCAGAACGACGAAACACCGCCGCCCGGTGCGAAGCAGCTCCTGCTCGACG
>QHXU01000232.1:0-2556 GCA_003223065.1 Acidobacteriota bacterium
CGGCTACGCCACCACATTTTCGCGGATAAACGGACCACGTCCCCGGACCGAGGCCCTTAGTCTTTGCTTGGTCCTCGTTCCGAAATGTGAAGGAATTGCCAACTTGATCCCGCACCATAAACTCACAATCATCCGGAAAAACACCGACGATCGCGGCGCCGTCAGGTAACGTCAGCGGTTGCTCCACGCTTCGGGCGGTTGACGCTTCGTAGTAGAAACTTGTGTATTTGATCTCAGACCCGCGGGACGTCGCAACGGATTGGATCACCCAACTCCAGGTGCCGCGCGGCGGAGGAAAGGAGAGATGCTCCCTTTTTTTGGCCATCGGGGCCATCGGCGCCGCGGAACGAGTCGTCGCTGCGCTTCGGTGCGTCGAGATACTTGAGGAAGGCGCCGCAGCAGCTCTTCTCTGCATGTTCAAATTCGTATGATTGAGGAACCATCCATTGCCGAAACCGTCCAGCCGCTTGCCGTCGGGCGAGAGAGTTAGAACGTAGTTTTGCTGGTTGTTGCCGATAAATCTTGTGAGCGTGACTGTATTGCCGTCAATCCGGCCCGAGACGGTGGTGTCGGGTTCGGACTTGCCCTTACTGGTATGCCAGGTGCCGCTGATTGTAGACCCAGATCGGCGCAACACGATAGTGCCTTGGAAGCGATCGTTCCAGTGGGTGAAAACCCACACGCCCGAGACGTCGGTGGGCGCCTGAGCAACACAAACGCAGGCAGATAAGATTATCGCGGCGATACCACACCGGAGCATGTCTCATTCTACGGCGGAGGGGGCGCATATCCAATCGGAGGTTCGTCCAACCAAGTCGTCGCATCTTACTTAGTACCTGCGGCAATGCATCCGTGGTTACTCTTGCGCTGATACGACACCTCCTGGCGAATGAGCTTGACACGAATTATGTCAGCGCTTACACTATGGCCAGCGTCCGCAGGAGGGCCTATTGTCGGCTGCCCGGCCGACGGGGAATTTTTCAACGCGAGGCACAGTCGTGATGAAAAACAAATCTGTTCAAGGTCTCATGACCTTAGTGTTGGCAGTTGGACTGGTTGGAGGGGGTCCTGCAATTTTCACAGCCTGGGGACAGACCAGTAACACCGGAACAGTCACGGTCACCGTTCTAGATCAAGCTGGAGCCACGGTGCCAAGCGCTGACCTCCAGCTCAGGGATCTGGGAACCAACGATGTGCGTAAAGGGGTAACACAGACCAATGGCGTCTATTCATTCCCAAACCTGCCGTTTGGGCAGTACGAATTGACTGTAGGCAAGAACGGGTTCCAAACCCAGGTCTTCGAGTCCGTACAGGTGCAGACGGGCCGCATCACAAGCGTAGGAGTGACGCTCAGAGTGGGGGGCACAAGCCAACAGGTGACTGTGTCCGATACGGCCACACCGTTAGTGGAGTCTGACTCGAGCACGCTCGCCAACACGATCGACACCAAGCAGGTGACCAGCCTGCCCATGCAAAGCCGGAATGTGATGAGTCTGGCGTTCCTGGTTCCGGGCTGGTCGAGCACGGGCGGCGTTGCTAGCTCGACTGGCACTTGGGACAACCTGCCAGGCGGCGCGGTGGTGAGCGCCGATTTCGACGGCACTCCCGGAATCAGCAATCGCTTCCGCAGCGGCGGTTTCAACTACGGCACGACCGTGGTGCAGCCACGCATCGAGGACGTCGCGGAGATGACTATCCAAACAGCGCAGCTCGATCTGAGCGGTACCGGAACATCCGCCATGCGATTCAGCATCGTGACGCGACGCGGCACCAATCAGTTTCACGGCCGGGCTTTTGAGGACTTCCGCAACACCGACTTGAACGCGAATTCCTGGATCAACAACGCCCGCGGGCTGCCTAGAAATATTCTCAAGCTCAACGATTTCGGCGGCAGCGTCGGAGGACCCATTCTCAAGAACAAGCTATTCTTCTTTGGGACATGGGCCCAATCGATTCAGCCTGTGACCAATAGCGTCACCTCTACCGTCTTGAATCCCGCTGCTCAGCAGGGGTTATTCTCCTACAAAGACGCAGGCGGAAAAATCCAGACCGTAGACCTGCTACAGGTTGCCGGCGCCGCAGGTCTACCCTCCAAGCTCAACACCAACGTCGCCGGTTCTTTGCAGAAGATCAGCGGAGTTTTCAATCAAGGAGCGCTGATTCCGACATCCGATCCCAACACTTCCACTCTCAGCTTCCTATCGCCGGCCAAAGTCACCATTTATTACCCGACGCTGCGGCTTGATTGGGCGGCTACCGACAAGGTCAGGCTTTTCTTGTCGTATGGCCAAACCAAGGAAAACGACGACAAGGTCAACGCGCCTCAATTCCCTGGAGGAATCGATAGTGCCTTGGTCTACACCTCGAACCTCGCCAACAGTCGAATCGCGGGCGTCGGCCTGAATTGGGTGTTGCGTCCGACGCTCATCAACGAGTTCCACGCCGGATACATGTATCAACTTCGCGTATTCGACACCGAGACGCTCGGCATCGACCTGCCGAATCTGTATCGGCAAACCTGGCCGTACGGATTGACCAGCCTCTACGGCAACGCGT
>QHXU01000232.1:2576-8405 GCA_003223065.1 Acidobacteriota bacterium
TTCGCTCTATCCGCTGCTGAACGCGACCGATAGCATGACGTGGCAGAAGGGCGCCCACTCATTTACATTTGGCGGGAGCTGGTACCGCGAGCAGGATCACTATTGGAACGGGCCCGGCGGCGAGCCGAACTATACGTTCGGTCTCGACCCTCTGGACCCCGCGACGAATGTCATCAACGCGGCGCTGGCCAACGCCAACACCACCAACCAAGCCAACGCTCGGGCGCTTTATGCTCTGCTGGTGGCGCGAGTCTCGCGGGTCGGGATCGGTGTCGGACGCCCGCTCGATCCGGCGACTGGCCAATACAAGCCCTTCGGCGCTTACAATCTCGATGAGGTGCAGGCGGCCGGCGGCTTGTGGGCTCAGGATCGATGGCGCCTGCGCCCGAACGTCACGCTCAACTACGGGCTTCGCTGGGATATAGTTGGCGACGATCACGATGTGAATGGCGGATACAGTACGCTCCATACACTCGGGGATTTGTGGGGACCCACACCAGTGGGCGCGCCTTTCCAGCCCGGAAATCTCGGCGGAGTACAGAATCCGGTGTTTCAATCGGATGTTCACGCCTACAAGACTTCGTATCTGAATCCCTCGCCCGCCATCGGGATCGCCTGGAGTCCCGGCCGCACCGGGGGCATTCTCAGCAAGCTGGTCGGCAAGGACAGGACTGTGATCCGCGCGGGCTACTCGCTGAGGCATTACCAGGAAGGCGCGCAGAACTTCTGGGCCTTTGCATCCAACAGCGGCCAGTTTTTCTTCCAGCAGGGCGTTGCGACTCCCGGCACCACCAACGGCGTTGGCAGCTTCGTGGCTGGATCCCAGACCTTCGCTGATCCATTGCCCCAATACCAGCTCACGCCGACCGTTTATTCTAAGACTGTTCCAGCGTCCAACCTGGCCTTGTCCGGCAACTGGTTCTACGGCATGAACCCAAACATCAGGCAACCGTATGTGGAGCAATGGAACCTGGGCATTCAGCGTCAAATCGGATCGGGAAGCGCCGTCGAGGTCCGCTACGTAGGCAACCTTTCGCTGCATCAATGGCTCGCTTACGACCAGAACGAGGTGAATATCTTCGAGAACGGTTTCCTGAGGGAGTTCCAAAACGCCCAAAGCAACCTGAGGATCAACCAAGCCAACGGGAAAGGCAATTCGTTCGCGAATAACGGCCTGTCAGGGCAAGCCGCTCTCCCCATCTTCACGGCGGCGTTCGGCAGCCCGACTTCAGGCAGTTTTTCCAACAGCTCGTACATCACGAATCTGCAAACGGGCGCGGCAGGCGCGCTCGCCCAAGCTCTCGCGAGCACTCCCGCGTTTTTCTGCAACATGGTGGGCAGCGCGAGCTTTACACCCTGCCTGACGAACCGGGGCATCAATGTTCCTGGCGCGGGATATCCGATTAATTTTTGGCAGGAGAATCCCTTTGCCGAGGGCGGTGATGTGTGGTATCTAGACGCTGCCGGCCACACCAATTACCATGCGCTGCAGATCGATTTCCGCCAGAGGCTAACGCACGGCATGCAGTTCAACGTGAACTACACCTGGGCGCATTCTCTCGGAATCGCGGCGCAGAACGGAATTCAGGGTCAGGGCAACAACATTTATTACACGCAGCGCAACTTCCGTCTGAATTATGGACCGAGCCTGTTCGATATCCGCCACGTGGTCCATGCCAGCGGCACTTATGATCTGCCGTTCGGGAAAGGACGACACTTTCTCCACAGCAGCAAGCTGGCCGACTACGTCGCCGGCGCCTGGACCTTTGGAACCATTGTGAGCATCCAGAGCGGCAACCCGGCGCAACTCGGCAACGGCTTTAACACGGTAAATAACAACGATTCGGGCGTAGTTCTGAATGGTGTCACTGTGCGCGACATTCAAGACGCAATCGGGGTGTACAGAACGGCGAATCCATGGGTGACAACCATCGATCCTAAGTTTATTGGGGCCAACGGCGCAGCGAATCAAAGCTACCTGAGTCCAAATACGAACGGCGGCGCGTGGGGCTACCGGCCCTATATTTATGGACCTGGCTGGTACAACATCGACCTGTCGGTGAACAAAAGCATTCCGGTTCGCGAGTCTGTCCGCTTGACGCTGAACACGGAGTTTCTAAACGCCACTAACCATCCGACGTTTAGTATCGGGGCTCTCGGCAACCCTAACGCAGCGGCTGTTTTTAGCGTCCAAAGCATTAGCTTTGCTCAGACCACCAACGGGAATTTCTTCTCAGCCGCGCGCCGAATCGAGCTGCGCCTCAATCTCGAGTTCTGAGATTACGAGACCTGGCCGATCAACATGCTGCTGAACGTCCGGGCCAAAACGTCGTTCTGTTGACCCGTGGTGCGGAATGCCAGCGGATTGCTGGCCACGCCACGCCTGTACCTTTTAATCAAGCGAGTTTCGCCTTGAGCATCGTGTAGGAATGCGGAGGAAGGCGGTAGCGGAGGCGGCGACCGTCTGCGGTGGCGGAACGTTCAACTGCTCGCACGGTGGTGGAATCGAAATTGTTTTCCGCCTTGATGTCGGGTCCGTTCACCTCCGATACTTGAACCGGTCCCGAGAACTGCTTGTCATCAATCTCGAATTCTGTCTCGATGGGCTGTTCGCGGTGCCGGTTGACGAGATTGAGGACCAGCGTGCCGTTCTCGTAGCTAGCGGAGGCGTCCACGTACGGCACTTCATCGAAGCGGCGGCTCTTGTACTTCGGGCTGTCGACCAGCAGTTCCAGAGCCTTACCCTTGGTGTTATTGGCGAACAGTTGCAGCGGGTAATATATGGTCTGCAGGAACATGCCTCTTTCGTTCGCAAAGATGGGCGCGATGACGTTCACGAGTTGCGCCAAATTGGCGATCTTCACGATGTGAGCGTTATTTACAAACGTGTTCAGGAAAGTGGCAACAACGAGCGCGTCTTCCAGGTTGTAGCGCTCCTCTAAGATTCGACGGCCGCGCTCCTTGGAGCCGCGGGCGCGATACCAGACATTCCATTCATCCCACGCGATGTAGATGCGGCGGTCGCGCGGCGCGCCGGAGAGCGCGGCGCGAATGATCCCCTCGGCCGTGCGCGTTCGTTCGTCGAGCGTGAGAGAACTGGCAAGGAACTCATAATAGTCGTTGTTGGGGTTGCCGACGTAGGTGTGAAGCGACAGGTAATCGGCATGATTCTTGAGATACTCGAGAACGGTGCGGTTCCAGCCGGTCCAGTCGGAGTTGGGGTTGAAATTGGACGATCCGGCGGCGATGAGTTTAATGTTGGGATCCGTCCATTTCATGAGTTTGGCCGCTTCCAGGGCGAACTTGCCGTAATCTTCGGCGCTGCGGTGGCCCATCTGCCATGGCCCGTCCATCTCGTTGCCGAGTCCCCAGTAAGTGACCTTCCACGGCTCCTGCCGGCCGTTCTGTTTGCGCAGCCGCGTTGTGGCCGTGTCCTCGGCGGAATTGCAATACTCGACCCACTGCTGGGCTTCCTCCCAGGTGCCCGTTCCGAGATTCGCGCAGATGTACGGCTCCGCGTGCACCTTCTCGATATAGTCGAGGAACTCGTGCGTTCCGAAGCGGTTGCTCTCGGTGGTGCCCCAGGCCATCTCCAGGCGCGGGGGGCGCTGATTGCGAGGGCCGATCCCATCCCTCCAGTGATAGTTCGACGAGAAGTTTCCTCCCGGCCAGCGCAGGATTGTAACGTTTAACTTTCGTGCAGCCTCGAGGACGTCCCGCCTGACTCCGCTGGAATCCGAAAGCGGCGAGCCTTCCTCAAAGATGCCTCCATAAATGCAGCGGCCGAGGTGTTCAATGAAGTTGCCGTAGATCTTCGGGTCGATGTCGCCGACGGTACGGCCAGTGTTGATCTTGATCGTTGCGTTTGGCAGCGCGTTCTGCGCCCGTGCTATTGCCGGAAATGCCAGGAGCGCGGCGGAGAACGAGCGTCGCGAGAGATGGAGAGGACGATCTTTTTGGTGCATATGATCCGTAAGCGGTTACACTATATTTCCTCAGGGTACGATTGTCAACCGAGAAGGCCGCCGTGGAAGCGTGTAGGGCGGTAACTGGCTGCTGTTTGTCTTGACAAGATCCGAGCGCCGCATGTAGAATTGACAGCGCTTTCAAACGGAGGGCCGGGTGTGTAGATAGTCTCGGGCATCCTCGTACAAGAGGAGGGGTTCTATGTTTGAGACACGCGAGCAGCGTTTGCTCCTGCAAGCTTTCCTTCTGGTTTGCGCCCTGCTGTTTTCCGGGGCCAACCTATTACACGCGCAGAATCTTGGGTCGATCTCGGGCCTGGTAACGGACAAGAGTGGTTCTGCCGTCCCGAACGCCGAGGTGAAGCTGACCCTGGCGGATACCGGTTTAATCCGAACGTTCAAGACAAATGAAGCGGGCAACTACACGGCGCCAGCCTTATCGGCCGGCACGTATACGCTGGAAGTGTCGGCGCCTGGATTTGCGACCTTCCGGCAGACAAATATTGCATTGAACCTGCGCGATGCCTTGCGCATCGATTCTCAATTGGAGCTCAGCACTCTGAGCCAGGCCGTCGAAGTGACTGCGGAAACCGTTCAACTGCAAGCGGAGAATGCCACGGTGGGGCAAGTGGTGAACGGTCAGCAGGTAGAAGCTTTGTCGGTCAATGGCCGCAACTTCACCTCGTTGGCAGCGCTAGTGCCCGGAGCGTCCTCTACGCAGCCCTCTCTCAACACGCCCGTCGGGGTGACCTCGAGCACGGCTATCGCGTTTAACGGGCTGCGCACCAGCCAGAACGTCTGGCGCATGGACGGTCAGGAAGACTACGACCGAGGGTGTGGCGGTTGCATCGCGGTGTTGCCTTCGGTGGAAGCGATCGCCGAATTCAAGGTGGAGACAGCCGACGCGGGGGTGGACACGGGTTTCGGGTCCGCAGGCCAAATGAACGTTTCGACTAAGTCCGGCGCCCTCCAGTACCATGGCACGGGTTGGGAATATGTGCGGAACGACAAACTCGATGCAAAGAATTTCTTTACCAACCTGAACGGCCAGCCCAAGCCGCCCTTGCGCTTCAATGTGTTCGGGTACAACATCGGCGGACCGTTCTTCGTCCCCAAACTTTACCCTTTGTCGAAGTCAAAGACGTTCTTTTTCTTCAATGAGGAGTGGCGCAAGCTGCGGCAATCGAGCATATTCAATGTGCCGGCGCCCACGCTGCCGCAACGCACGGGCGACTTCAGCGACTATCCGAAGCCGATCACTGATCCCACGAACGGCCTGCAGTTCCCGGGGAACGTAATTCCCGCCGAACGCGTTGATCGCAATGCCCTGATCCTTGCGAAGCCGGACTATATCTTCCCGCTGCCGACCAATGCCAATGGGTTCTACACGAAATCCTCCAGCGTACCCACCGACCTGCGTGAAGAAATTGTGCGAGTCGATCAAAATTTCAACGAGCGCGAGCAGCTCTTCTTCCGGTTCATCGAAGAATACAATAACCAGAACTTCACGAACAACCTCTGGTCCAGCAGCAGCTATCCGACCACGACGACGCTGCTCGTGAATAACCCGAAGCTGTATCTCGGACAATTAACTTCCACCGTCAACCCGCGAGCGGTGAACGAGGTGTCGGTAAGCTGGACGTATCAGCCGCTCGATCTGTCGTTATTTGGTAACTACCAACGGCCGGCGGGGCTGACCATCCCGGAGCTGTTTCCGGAAAACCGGCAAAACCGGAATCCGAACATCTCCCTGGCGGGGCCGGCGCTGGGTGTGAACTACGATCTCGCCTCCTGGCCCTGGACGAACGCCGCGGAGATATTCATCGTGCGCGACAACTTCACATGGACGCGCGGCTCCCATACG
>QHXU01000233.1:0-2404 GCA_003223065.1 Acidobacteriota bacterium
CAACGCGACTTGGCTCTTCTCGCGAGACGGAATATCGACTGGTCGGCGAAGGGATTTGAAAGCCGCTCGCTTGATGATCTTGCTACCGCGCACGAGATCGAGAACTCAGCCCCTCATCGCGCCATCGGCGATGTGGCGACGCTCCTGACGCTGCTCAGCTATCGCCCCCGGCGACGCAAGCCGTATCTCTACGAGCTGCTGCGCAAGCTACCGCCTTATGCAACCAGGGTAGCCTGCACCCGAAAGCCGGACGGCTCCGGACCTAAGGGCTAGAGGCGGCGGCTCGGTTTTTTAGCCTTTGTGCTTGTCTTCGTCGTGGACGAGGCGATACGCTGGCGCATCGGCGCAGGACGCCCACACGTTTGAGGTCCTGATGTCCCACCTTAACGTCCGTTTCCGAGAAGCCGTTTTTGGCCAGTACTGCGCGAAGCCGCCAGTGCGACCAAATGCTTGTAAACGCTACGGCGTTACAGGAGGCAAGGAGACGATCGTGACGGTCGGCACTGTCGAAAAACGCGGATGTCTCCGCCCACGCCCCTTTGCGTTCGGGATCGGTCAGGACCTCTGCTTGATGCAGCGAGAGTTTGTGGGCGATTTCATAGTCGCTCGGCTTCGATCAAACAGCGCTAAGTTGAAAGCGCTGCCGCCCGGAAGCTTCTACACCGAACCATCGAATCGCTCGCACTTCGCCGAGACGCGCGACGAAGCTGTCATCGTGCAGATCACCGGCGTTGGACCATCATCGACGCGCTACATCGCCCGCGGCCCGCACCAGGGAAGCCGTAATTGGGCGTCTCGGTGGCTGGCATAATTGTTACGAATGCTGAAGCTCACCTGCCTATTGACGACGTCGCCTCATATTAGAAAAGGAACTTCAGGCCAAACTGAATCTGGCGCATCGGCGCTGCCAGGCTGGTGATAGAGCCCGGCCCCTTGCACTCGTCCCGCCTGAGTCGGGAAGGCGCCGCCCGGCGTCGAAGGGAGGAACGCGGTGGATGCGGTCAGCGAATTGGCCGGCGGGTTGAAGTTAGGGCTGTTGAAGATGTTGAAAAACTCGGCCCGGAACTGCAGCTTCACGGACTCGCGGATCGGGAAGTTCTTGAACAGCGAAAAGTCCAGGTTCCGGAAGTGCGGCCCCCGCAGGATTCCGTTGCTGGAGTTGCCGTAATGGCAGAGATCGGCAAGACTGCTCACCTGGCACGTCACTACATGGAAGTCATCCGGGTTGAACCACTCGCCGAGGGTTGGATGGGAGAGCACACCGCTGCCGAATGACAGTCTTCTCGCTGAGACGATAAGCGATGCCGAGGCGCGGCTGGAAGAGCTTCTTGTCCGGAGTGTAGAAAGAATAGGGGGAGCGGATGTTGGGCACCAGGGTGGGACTGAGGCTGCGCCAGAGCCCCCGAATATCAGTGGCCGTGGTGTTGTATTCGTAGCGCAAGCCGGCGTGGAGCTGCACTTGCGCTCCCTTCTCGGGCACCGACGAATAAGGCCGAGACGGGAATCGTCACTTCGTGCCGCCCCCACCCCCTCCACGTCGACGATGACCTGATTGGGGTGCTTTGCGAGGAGCGTGCCGCGCAGGTGCGAAATCATGCAGAAGACAGGATACACGGCACGGAGCGCATCCTCCAACATCTTGAGCTCTGCGGCGCCGCGCGCATCTGAAGGGCCAGTTCTCGGGCTATGGCCGCCTTCCCAACCCCTGGCAGCCCGCACGCTTCAGATAATCAGACACGCGTGGCGCAGACTGACTCGCCGATGTCCCGAACCCAATAGATTCCAAAAATCACAAACGAAAGCCGAGGCCGCACCGTCTCATAGGTAAGTACCGCCGTTATGACAGCGGGCGCTCTCCTATGTGCGGCCGCTTATTTTTCACAACTGCGGGAGAGCAGCCGGGTACGATGTCGGTTCGGGTCAGGAGTTCGTGGGAATCGCACGCTTGGGCTTGCAACTCAACTCCCGCTATCCTATAACGCAATCCTACGCGGACGTCGCGAGGCGGGCCGAGCAGCCGTGCTGCTTCCTGTGGTTATCGATGGCCATGCGGGAAGCTCTATACGCCCTTAGAGTCTGCTCCGTCAGGTTGTAGGCCTGGTCGAACTCGACCTCAGGCACATCGAGCAATCTGGCGACGCTCTTGCCGTACGCTCTCACCGATGCGTGATACTGATTCATGAGTCGCAGCAGTTCTTTGCACTCCATGCTCTAGCAATTAGATCCCGCCGGAACATCGAGCGTTTCAAAATCGGTCCGCTTCAGTTCGTCGAAGCGTGGTGCTCTCGCTGGATAAACTCGTTGGAGAGTACTTGAAGGACTACGCCAAAGGTAAACACGTAAACGCCAAGACGAGCAGCCGGCCAATCGCTCTGGGCGGAAACGGCCCGGGCAGAGGTTACAA
>QHXU01000233.1:2485-6465 GCA_003223065.1 Acidobacteriota bacterium
GTACTGATGTTCGCCTATATAGCGCTTCGAAAGAGGCTGCGAACCGGCCCCGAGCACGAACTCACAGTTCGGGTACTACGAGGTATAGCAGGACGGGGTCTATTCACTGAGGGGACTCCTATTTTTATGGTTTTGTCGCCAATGCGCGCCGCGTGGTTCCAAAGTCACCGTTCTGAACAACACTTCCTGCTCGTCCAGTAGTTCGTTGCGAGGATGATGGGTCCGTGGTCTTCGATGAGCGGATCATTCCTGCTGGATCTCATCCCGCGTTCTGAGCGGTCGTCGGCTCGCCCTCCTCGTAATTGTGACCTCCGGGAACAGAGTTTCCAAGTAATGCTTCATTCCAAGCACCGCCGTGTCCATCCTGTGCCAGGTCTCCTCTTGGTGCTCGGCGGGCCGGCTCTCAATTTCCAACGTGACGACCTCCTTCACGCGTGTGTTCACGCCCGCTTCGCGTCGCCGCCAGTCGATGAGATCTTGTCTCGTACAGTTTGAATGGATGATTCGCTGCTCTTTTGCTCGCGCAAAATTGTTGGTCCGTGAGTAACGCGATTTGATGGAGCGCGGTTCGTGCGTCGGGCATAATTTCCAGGTTTGCCCTGATGCGCTGGTCTGCCGCGATTTTCATCAGCCGCTTGCCCCACGAATACCCCATGGGTAGATTGTACAAGTTGAGTTTCCAATAAGTTTTCCTGAGGCGTAGTTGAATCAGACATTCGCCGACTTCAAGATTTTTTTGGAGCGTATCGCCCCACCGCTGCCGAACATCACGGAGCAATTTCTGCTGCGCCGAGACAATTGGCCGTGTTGTATATCGAGGTGACGCCTGCGCCACCTCACGCAATGTTTCACCCACGGAGACTCATCCTGAAACGCGCAGTGCCTCCAACATTACGATTCAATTTGCCGCCGCCGCCCAATGAACAGGCCAGTTTCGTGATCGAAATTGGCATGCCAGAAGTCCAAGGCAGCTTGCTCAGTGGAAAATCCGTGCGCACCGTAGATATTGATTCGCCAGTCTCCTCTGTCCTCATCCCGTCCTATCGCCGCAATCATTCTACCTTCGGAGTTGGTTATTATTGTCACTACGCGTAACGACACCGCCTGTCCTGCGAGCAATCCAGCCACCAAGAGATCGCAAGAGGCAAAGCATAGCCCCGAGCGGTCTGCTCCACCACCGTGTTGCTCAACACCAACAGCCCGCCGTTGAGTCTTAACTGCGATATTTTTGGTTCGCGCAATTGAATTCTGGTTTGTAAGTTTTCAGCCTCTTTTGTAAGAAATTCTGTACCGACGCGGTCCCGGCGCGGTGCGGGTGGTGGCATTCCCGATGCCCGCGAGCTCGAGCAACTGGAACTGTCGCAAAAGGTGCTCGCGGCTTTGCCGAGGAAGTTGCGCGAACCGGTCAGCTTCCTCTCTAGCCCGGCCCTCAATGTGTCGGCTGCGGACGCGCCGCGCATGGCCGACTTCGCCGCGGGAAACCTACAACGAGATACGGAGTCGATGGTCGGTTGACGATGGGCCCAGGCCGAGAATCGGAGTGACCGACTGGAACCTGCGAAGACCGGCCATCCGGATGCGGTGTAACCGTGACAATGGGCGCCGTTCATCGAATGCTCACCGTAACCAGGTTTGCGGGCTTGCCGTCGAAGGTGATTTGAATGGGGATCTCCCCCCGGCCCACAAGCGAGCGCGGCAGTGGCCCGATATTGATGAGATCTTCGCCCTGGTACGCTCCTGCGGCGGCGAATCCATACACTGGAACGTTTACGCCTCCTACAGTCGCAGTGGCCTGGCTCGCCGCGCGGAAGCCGGTTCCATAGAGCGACAGATAGACCTGATCGCCAGCCGGACCTAAATCCACAGGGACGGGATTGCGGCTGCTTAAGTCAAAGAGGTATCCCCAAGACTGCGTGCCGTTTGATGACGCTCGGACAGCCAGGCCGGCGGCAACACCCGAGCCACTTGAGTTCGCGCTGTAAAGGCCCGGCGCAATGCGGTCGATATTGAGCGTCCCAGAGATGGTTGCGCCACTCGAAGTCGTGAGTTTTGCGGAAGCCGGTCCTTGAGCCGTCCCAGCCGGAACCAGGTAGGCAATGGAATTCGTGTTGACGTAATAGATCGCTGCCGGACGGATCTGGCCTTGGCTGTCCGTAATCTCGAGCGTTACGCCGCTGAGCGTCGTCGGCCACGCTCCCTCCGGTGCGACCGTCAGAGCCGATGCTATATTGGACGCCTCCCCGTAAGCAATCATATCCGGCGCCAGCGTCCCGGTGGCGTAACTCGCCGAGTTTTCTGCGATGGCGGGAGTGGTGCCGAAGACGGCGCGGTAAAGAGCCGTCGATAAGGGATAACGCGCATCGCCGGTTTGGTTGGAGAAATATTCGTATTCCAGGGCAAACGTCATGAATCCGCCGAACTTGTTCGATGCGGCCCATGCGGTTACATCCGCCATAAATTCCACTCCGTTATAGGAATCAAACTCACTATCGCTGGGATCGGAATTGGGAATGCTCAGATAATTGGACTTGTAGATGGTCGGTTGCCAGCGGGTTGTGTCTGCGACCAGTTGCGCGTAGCTGAAGGCACCGCTTTGCGGGCATTTTTGGTTAATCTGCGTACAACCAGTCCACCTTCTCCCGTAGAATGGAACGCCCACCCCGACCTTGGCGGCGGCGAGACCGGAACTGGTCAGCTCCGCTGTCCGCGAGGAGCACCCTCCGCCGAAGGTGCTGGGGTGAATCGCATCGTTGTACCAGGACGTGCTGATCTGGTCCTGGTCGTAGCACAGGACGTTGACCTGGTCAAGGTTGGCCTGCTGGTTGGCCGCGACGGTTGGCAGACCGCCCCAGTTACCCGCCGCCATTGTGATGGTCTTGTTCGGCAAGGCAGCTCGGACCAGGCTCAGCAGGGTCTCGTACTGGCTGACCGGGATCTTCAACCCCGAGCCCACGCCCTCCCAATCAAAATCCACGCCATCGAAGCCGTTGCTGTTCACGAAGTTTGTGATGTTCTGCGCGAACGTTTCTACCAAGCCGGGAGCTGTGTCTGCGATCCAACTTCCACTGTCGCCGCAGCCATGGAGACCAGCGCACTGGTCTCCCAGGCTCACCAGTGCCTTCTTCCCAGACGGTCTGTTGGCTATGAAGGCGTCTATATCGGACTGTGTAAGGTGGCCCATGCAGACCGTACCATCATTGGCGGCGCATGGCCCTCCCGCGAACAGCACGATGTGGGTGTACTTGGACCACGGAATCGCGGAGACCGGTTCGTCTGCGTTGCCGGAACCGTAATACCCGGTAATCCACTGCGCGTAGAGACCTAGAGATGAGAGCGCAGCTAAAACAACGGCCTTCATTTCCAACACTGCAATGGGCCCTTGGATTGGTACATGCTCTCATCCCACCCGGTAAGGACATTTATCGCAGCGCCTCGCGACCGAGTGGCGAAACGACCCCAAGAAAGAATGGCATAGCTCGATTCTAATATGGTGCCGCCAACAATGCCTTCCCAAAGGTGTTGCTCCCCGTCGGCAAGTCGCTGCAGGCCGCAATCGGCCGGATTTCAGCACGCGGGACAGTTCGTTGCCGTATTGCTCAGATACAGGCCAAGCGGCTTACGGTGAGAAGCGCTGCTCAATCCTCGAATAAAGTCGGCGCGCGCCCTGCGCTGTTCTCACGACGGGAGCGGCGATTCCTCCCGGCAAGCTCGCTAGGAGTAAGAAAGGCCAACGCAGGCTCAAATTCTCCTGGCCTCTCATTTCCGCCCTGGCTTGCCGCGTGTGCCCACGAACGATTAGTCCTTCGATCTTTCGAAGCTGCCATTTGGCAACAGTCCGCCGGTAAAGCTCGCCGTACTCGCTCATGAAGACACTGTCGGCCCCCCAAACTCTGTCGAGGACCTGCAGGGCTGCCAAGGCCTGAGTCAGGATATCCGCGTCCGTCAACCTCGGCCCGTTATGGCCGTAATTTACGGCTGTC
>QHXU01000234.1 GCA_003223065.1 Acidobacteriota bacterium
CACGATCACTTCGTCTCCAGGGCGTGTAGCCGCGAGGACCGAAGAAATGGCCCGGCTAACCAGGTGGGCCCGGTTATACGTCGTGATGATAACGGAGGCGCGCAATTTCGGCACCTTCAGCGGTCCATCGGACGACACAGGAAATGCACCTACAACACGGCCATACCGGTGAATATAAGAAAGAGAGCCGCACTCTTCAGCATGTTCATGAGCGATGCACGCGGCGTACCACCAGATCCAATCAAAAGGCGCTTGTTCGCCGGCATCCACGCCTCAAGCCGGTACAGTTGGAGTCAGGTTCGTATCACGATGGGAACGGCAGGCCAATCTTACAAGGGCTTCCACGGTGTTCCGCGTCAATCATTGGCTCCTCCGAATGGTGTGAACGATATCTGAACGCTCCAATCCCGACCTAGCAAGAATACGGTCGCTATCCGGCCTTCGGTTGTCACTCTTCGGGCGAAGCTGTGTCATAAGGGTTTGTAATTTCTCCTCTCTTTTGTAAGATTCGCCCCGCGGAATGGAAGGCACTCTATGACGAGCTGGTCGCCTGCCGGCGCTGGTCGGGCAGTGGTACAACTGCACTCCACTGCTTCCTGAAACGGATGTTCACCTAACCCAAGTTTCGCCACGACATTGTTCGTATGCCGTCAGCAAGGTCCTCGCTGCTGCCTAGAGGGCGTGTTGACTCACCGGTGCTTGGGGCGCATTCCCGGCCTTCGGTTGTCACTTGACAGGCGAAGCTGCTGCCATGTCATGAAGGGTTCGTAATTTCTCCTCTCTTTTGTAAGATTCGCCGCGCGCGGAATGAAAGGCGCTCTCTGTGGCGCGCTGGTCGAGAACTAGGTTTTACGAGTTCGTCGATGCACCTGCTGCATGCTTCAGGTTGGTCAGTCAAGCATGAGTCGTTGAGGAATGTGGGCGAGTTGGTGAACGACTTGCATTTGTCCTTGTGGATGAAGCGCTACGACGTATGGGTGAACCCCAAGACGAGCAACCAGGCGAATCGCTCTGGACAGATTTGTCGGGGGCGCTTGGGCTTATGATAGCCGATGCAACCGTAGCGGCACTCAGGACGAGAGCACGTGACATCGGGGACCATGTCCCTCCAGTCCGGCCACACAATCAGCGGCGTGCCCGGAAGCTCTTCTTCATGCTCTCGAGACACCCCCTCCTGGAACTGACTCCCGAGGATGTCCTCCTCTACGAGAGCGTAGACGGACGGAAAACTGTGGCCGAGCTGGAAAAGATGCACCCTGGCGCCCGTGATCGCCTGTTGAGGTGGTGGGAAGCTGCGATCGTCGAGCTGATCCCTCCGATCACGCCTCCCGCCAGGCCGCACCTGGTAGTCATCGAACCGCACATGGACGATGCTGCGCTCAGTGCCGGTGGCCGCCTTCTCCACCGCCGGGGCCGATGGCGAATGACCATCCTGTCCGTGGTCAAGTGGAGCAACTTTACCTCCTACTTGCTCGCGAAGCGGAAGTTGCTAGACGTTGGGGACTTGACGGAGCTGCGGCAGCAGGAGTCCATCCTTGCGGCCAAACTTCTGGGGGCGGAGCACCGCTGCCTGGATTGGACCGATGCTCCTCTTCGTTTGTGGCCGGCCGAGCATTGGTCTAACAAAATGGTCGAGAAGTTCTGCAGGTCTCCGCAGTCTTTCACATGCCTATTCCCGAATCCTAGGGACGCGTCGATGCTGGCCGGCCGGCTGATGCAAGATTTGCAAGTGCTGGCGCCGGATGAGTTGTGGATTCCCATGGGGCTGGGCGATCACATCGATCATCGCACTACCCGAAATGCGTGTGTGATGATGCTGGCCGAAGCTCGCACGCGGTTCCCGAACATTCCCATCGTCATGTACGAAGAGGTGCCTTACGCTGCCTACGTCGACCATGCGGCGCAGATCCGTGCCGTCTTCGGCAACTCCGGAACGCGGTTGATTCGTGCCGCCGAAGACATTACGGATGTCTTCGGAGAAAAGCTGCGGGTGATTTCAGTGTATGCCTCCCAGTTCAAGGGCTCTTATATGGAACCTGGCATTCGGAAGTGCGCCGCGCGCGACTCCGACGGGAGGTTTGCAGAAGTCTATCACCGTGTCGAGGGAGAGCCTCACCTGCCGCCGGAGTCGCGCCTGGCTCGAAACCTGGCCGCGCTGGAGAGAGAGGTGCGCGCGCTAACGGTGAAGAGAGCGACCTGCAGTCGTGTGACGGTGATCGCATTGCCGTCAGGCCACTTGGGGAGATGGAAGACCGACAGGGAGTCGTTGGTGACGGCCTTTCCCAACGCCGATCTCAGGGTCTACCTGCCGGAAAACCTGGCTTGGCAGGCTGAGGGAGGCGGAAACGGCCAGTTGAGGCTCGAGATTGTGAAAGGACGGGGATGGAGGGGATGGATCGGCCCCATCCGCCGCGCGCTATTTAGTTTGCCGAACCCAACAGTCGTCCTGTGGTCGGGCGCCTATACTAGCGGGCGCTTGCCGAAGATTAAGAAGCTCATCAACCTGCTGATCACATCGTTGCTTCCGTTCCGGCAAGTGCTGTTCGCCAGGACTCTGTGCGATTTTTGCGGCGTGCTGAGTGAGCAGATTGAGAGGAGAGAATAAAGTTATAACGTAGCGGCAGACAATCCGGAGATCGTGGCAGACATCCAGGCGCAGACTCTGAAACTGTTGGCGACATTCACTGGGGACGCGCTCACGCGCTCCCGTCGACCTTCGCCGCGATCGCGAACGCTCTGAAGACAGCGGTCGTGACGGCAATCCGGGAGGTTACTTCGCAGATCGCGATGTTGTTTATGCGACTGATGGGAGGAGCCGCGTTACGTTCCACCGGAGGTGGTGCACCCGTCGCTGGCAGCGGAATCCTTGGCGCGCTCGGCAGTCTTGGGGAAAAGATCGTGACCCGTTACAGTTAGTTTTTCGTGCTGATCGCAGAGGAGGCCATCGACGCAATGAGGGTGGGGGCGTCCGGGATACATCTGATCCGAGACCTGAGGCTCGAGTTCGGCTCGATCGCCGGCGACGGAGAATGGACGCTCCACAATGTCCTCTTTCAAATGGTACACCCGACGCCGGCGCCTGACGGCCATTCGGGACATTCACTGAAACAGGCGCAGTACTCGACCGGTCTAACTGGTAGAAAAAAGGTGTTTAGAATATCACTTTAATCCGCCTCTTGGGGATGACGGCCGATGCCGGTAATTTGCACTTTGACAGCAAGCACCGGTGGCTGAATGACGGCCGCTGGCACGATCTGATCGTGATCCTGGACGACGCCACCAGCGTGATCTATTACGCGCAGCCAGTGGAGGAGGAATCGACGCGAACGGGAGCACGGTAGAAAGTGGAAAAAGGGGGAACATGGAAGCCGCGAAAACCAAAAGCAGCTGGTGCCGGCCAGTAAGCAGACGCCAGCTCTCTACAAGCCGCGCCCAAGCGCATTGGAAAAACAACGAGGAGCATGACTTTGACTCGGAACGAGGCACGAGATGTCAGATGCTGAATCAGATGGTGGATGAGAAGCCGAATGTGTGGGTCGTGGATGACGACGCCAGCACACGCTCCTGCCTCTCGGATTTCCTAACCTCAAAGGGCTTCGAGGTGCAGTGCCTTAACTCGGGAGAGCATGTGCTTGCTCGTCTGGAGTCGGCCCAGCGTCCTTCGCTTTTGATTCTCGACATCCGCATGCCCGGCGTCGACGGCCTCGAAGTCCTGGCTGAGATGCAAAGACTCGGGCGGCGCATCCCTGCCATCATGCTTTCTTGCGTTACCCAGGTAAACACGGTCGTGAAGGCGATGCGGCTGGGCGCGACCGACTACCTTTTGAAGCCGCTTAACGATCAGGAGTTGGAACTTGCGGTTGAGAGAGCCCTCGAACAGTCCGGGTCGGCCGCCGAAGTCGCCGAAGAAGAGACTAAGATTGCGTTTCCGTCTTCAAACACCAGAATGCGGCAGATCAGGACGATCTGCGACCATGTCGCGCGCGCAGATGTGCCGGTTCTGATCCTCGGCGAGTCCGGGGTGGGCAAGGAGGTTGTGGCGCGGTACATCCACGCCCAGTCGGAGCGGCAGGAGCCTTTCGTGAAGGTGAACTGCGCCGCTATTCCCGCCGATCTGCTGGAGTCCGAACTCTTCGGTCATGAGCGCGGAGCCTTCACGGGCGCTATGCGGGAAAAGCCGGGGAAGTTCGAGCTGGCCGGCGAAGGGACCCTCCTACTGGATGAAATTAGCGAGATGAACCCGGTCCTTCAGGCCAAGCTCCTACACGTGCTTCAAGACGGCGAGTACAGCCGCCTTGGGGGAACCTGCGTATTGCGGTCGCACGCCAGGATTCTTGCAACGACCAACAAACCCTTGCAAAGCCTTGTCGCGAGCGGAAGCTTTCGGGAGGACTTGTACTTTCGACTTAACGTCATTACAATCGAGATCCCGCCGCTGCGCGAGCGGCCGGAGGATATCATACCTCTCTGCCGCTGGTTTGTTGAGAAGTACCGGGCGAAATACAAGAGCAGCGTGGAACAATTGCCGTCCCAGTTGGAGCAGGCCTTCTTGCA
>QHXU01000235.1 GCA_003223065.1 Acidobacteriota bacterium
AAGCGATCGCTACTGAAGCAGATCCGGGGCCCCGCCCTCGGCGTCGGCGTCGCGTTATTGTCGCAGGCCATACCGCGCTGGATCATGTTTTGTGGCGGCGGGATGGGTTTGCTGCTGGTTTCCGCAACACGGCTGTTGTTTCCTCCGGTTGCCGGCCGGCCTCAAGGGGCGAATGGGCCGGCGGTTTGGCTGGAACAGGCCGGAGAGCCAGTGAACATGTCGTCCGATGTAATCCGCCTCCTAAAGAGCGTTGGCGCCATTGTCGCCCTTTTGGTCGTGTATGAATTGAGCAAACGAGGTTAGCAAAGGACTAATGAAGGCGCATGCAAGAATCGCAGTCATCTGCGTCGCGCTGGTCTCTCTAGCCGTCGTTTTGTGGATGGCTTCCGGCCAAACGCGCGCTCAAACCAAAGTGACCTATTCTGAATTCCTTCAACAAGTCCGGAGCGGGCAAGTAGCGCGCGCTACCATCGTCGCCAAGTCTGGCGCGAGTCTGGCGACTTATCGGCTGAAGGACGGCCGAATAGAGCGAACAGTTCTGCCGCGGGACTACCGGGACGCCCTGGCAGCGATGCAGGAGGAAATGGTGAACATCGAAATCCAGGACCCGTCTTCAGGGCTGAAAGCATTGCTCACCAACGCAACTCCCTTTCTTCTGCTGTTAGGGCTGTGGATCGTAATGCTGTTTAAGCAGCAGATCGGCTCCCGGCCAGGCAGGTTGGGTTAGATCCGGCCCCAAAACCCGTTTTTAGAACGGTTTTGCGCGGATTTTGCCGCGCTCACAATGACAAACCGTTTCCTTTCAGGCATATAGGCATGTTTGACAAGTCGGGGTGTTCACTTTCGGTTTCCCGTTTTCGACTCGTTAATTGAAAGTGCTGAACATCTGGGAAACGCCGTTGTCTCACTGCTCATATTTGTCCTATGATGTGGAACAAATATGTCGGAGTACCTTGGCGAGTTCGAACAGATTGTTCTCTTGGCGATCGTGCGTCTTGAGGAAGGGGCCTATGGAGTTCCAATCCGGCACGAAATCGAAAAGCGCACAGACCGGCGCGTTAGCATCGGAGCGCTTTACTCAACCTTGGACCGCCTCGAAGGAAAGGGATTTGTCCATTCTTGGTTTGCCGATGCAACACCGCAGCGCGGCGGGCGCTCCAAGCGGTATTTCCGTCTCCTGCCAGAGGGTGCCGAGGCGTTGGCTCGATCCAAGGCAATGCTTGACCGCATGTGGCAAGGAGTCAAGGTGAAGGGAGGTTTCCATGCCTGATCACCCACCGCGAGTCGCAGAGTGGCTGCTGCGCTGGCTGTTGACTGGAAGAGATGGGGATGTAATCGCTGGCGATCTGCGGGAGACGTATGCGGTACGAGGTGGCGGCCGCCTTTGGTATTGGATACAGGTGACGACGTGCGTTCGGATCTGGTTTTCGCCTTACCGCCGCGCCATTCCCGACCTTCGCCAGGATCTGCATTACGCGCTGCGCGTCATCCGCCGAAATCCTGGATACGCGATAGCCGCTATCTTGTGCCTGGCGCTGGGTATTGGGGTGAACTCGACCGTCTTCAGCCTCCTGGATGGGATGTATTTTCGCATGCTGCCGGTGCCGCGGGCGGGTCACATAGTAGCGATCGACCGCGACGGTTCGATGCCCGTGTTCTGGCGAGACTACTTGGGCCTCCGCGGAGACCTCCATGCATTTACCGGCGTAACCACGGCGGTGGCGCGCGGGACGTTTATGGACGTGGAGCGGTTCAACTTCGAAATCACCGCCGAAGCGGTGTCCGCGAACTATGCTGACATCCTCGGAGTAAAGCCCGTCGTCGGCCGATGGTTCATGCCAACCGATGAGTCGCCCGGCGCGGAGCCACCGGTGGTGATCAGTTCGGGCATCTGGAAGACTTATTTCCATCGCGACCCCAGCGTCGCCGGCAAGTACGTCCGCATCGAGAATCAATGGTACCGAATTGTAGGCGTGGCGCCCGCCAATTTTCGAGGCGTTTCACCTCCAGTCGAGATCGACGCCTGGCTGCCTCTGGTGACGTTCCCGATATTCCGGCCGCAACTCGCGGATCCGCGCGATCCCGGACCGACGGTCAATCTGATCGGGCGACTGGCGGCGCACGAGACTGTCGCGCACGCCGGCGCTGAAATGGCGGTGGCTGACACGCGTCTTCGACAAGCGTACCCAAACGTGAAGCGCTACATCACGCCGATGACGACTCACGTGTTTAGGGGAATCACGTCTCCCGAATCGCGCCGCACCATGCGCGCCATCGCGATGTTGCTGCTTGCGGTCGTGGTGATCGTGCTTCTGATTGCGTGCGTCAACGTAGCCAACCTGCTTCTATCACGGGCGGCGGTGAGGCAACGTGAGATGGCATTGCGCCGGTCGCTGGGAGCTTCACACGGCAGGTTGATACGTCAGGGCTTGGCCGAGAGTCTGATACTGGCCGTGGGTGGCGCCGTCCTCGGAATCCTTTTCGGTGGTTGGACAGACCGCGTCCTCTCGTCGTGGCTGCCGGCATCGATTCCGCAGTCCGTCTTGCGCGGCATTTACCTGGAGATGAATTGGCGCGTAGCGGCCTTCACGGCTGGTGTGGCACTAATTTGCGCGGTGCTCTTCAGTCTGGTTCCTGCGCTGGAAGGATCGTCCGTTGACCTGCTTGCTGCACTCAAGACGGATGCCCGATCGGGCCGCGCGGGCCGATCGAGGCAGCGGGATTCTTACGTCGTGGTGCAAGTAGCGCTCTCCCTGGTTCTGTTGATCGCCGCCGGGTTACTCTTGCGAGCGCTTCAGCGAACGTCGAAAATCAATCCCGGGTTCGCTACCGATCGCCGGGTTTACATCCGTTTGTTCGCTCCGGAAAGAGACTTCACTTTTGATGCCTCGACACGGTTGTTTACACGCCTTCTCGGTGAGGCGCGCTCTTTGCCCGGCGTCCGCGATGCAACTCTGTCGTTTGCCGTTCTTGGTTTCACGGACGGAGAGTGTGTGAGCACGGTCCGCAACGTTACGCCAAGTCATGTCAACCTCAACGTTGTCGAGCCGAATTACTTCCAAGTAATGGACCTTCCCCTGATTCGTGGGCGAGACTTCTCCAGTTATGACCAGCCGCATTCCCCGCGTGTAATTATCGTCAACGAGACCATGGCCAGACAGAGATGGCCGGGAGAAGAAGCTCTCGGAAAGACAGTCTGGCTGGGCTGCGGGGGAAAAATTCCGCCGGTTCGTGCCGAAGTGGTAGGCGTGGTTAGGGACAGCAAGGTGGGCGCGCTGGACGAGGTACCGCACCCGTTCTTCTACGAGTCACGATATCAGGAAGGCTGGACCCAGTTCTTCGCACTAATTCTCCACACAAGGGGGGATCCGCACGCGGTTGCCAGACCCTTGATCCAGTTGGCGCGGGCCGCCGGGCCGGACCTGAGGGTTTATGACTGCGCACTTTCGGCGAGTTGGTGGCTCTGTCCCTTTGGAGCGTTCGATGGCAGGCGGCTCTGCTGGGGGCGTTCGGCTTACTGGCAATCTCATTGTCCGTGATCGGCCTATATGGTGTAGTCGCGTACACCGTGGCACAACGCACCCATGAAATCGGTGTGCGGATGGCGATGGGAGCGGATAAACTGGACATCCAGTGGATGGTGCTGGCGCGCGGATTGAGATTAACAGCAGCCGGCATCGCTCTCGGACTCATCTTGAGTGGCCTGGCGGCCCGCTTTCTGCGAAGCTTCCTATACGGCATAAGCCCATTCGATCCTGTTGCGTTCACCGGAGCGGCGCTGGCCTGGGTTATTATCGCGATGTTGGCGAGCTACCTTCCTGCACGGCGCGCTGCACGGGTAGACCCGGCGATCTCACTCCGGTATGAGTAAGGGGTTCTAATCGGCGGCTCCCCTGCCAACCCTTACCGCTACCGCCGTGCCGTTGCGAACCAGCGCGGGGTGTTGTACGCCCCGGCTTCAAGATCGGTTTGTACATCTCCTCAGGATCGAACCCCAAGGGCGCGGCATTGGCTTCCATGATTGCGATACGGGCCACGCGCGCTTTATTGCGCTCACGCTCCTTCTCGAGCGTTCTGGGTGTCCGAATGGTCGAGCACCTCCGCGATGTGAA
Source organism: Acidobacteriota bacterium (assembly GCA_003223065.1). Classification (GTDB taxonomy): domain Bacteria; phylum Acidobacteriota; class Terriglobia; order Bryobacterales; family Bryobacteraceae; genus Palsa-187. The sequence goes on from QHXU01000235.1 coordinate 4,113, forward strand.
AAAGAGAAGCGCCTTCCTCGGCCATGTGGGTCGCGATCGTGAATCGGAATCGTCGTGGCGATATCGTCAGGAGCTGTCCGGTGCGCGGTGAAACCAAGCCCGCTGCCTTGGAGAAACGCCTCATTGCTGACCGCGCGTCTGTCTCGGCTCTCGATGACGAAAACCAATGGAAGAGGAGATCATTCGAGCCGCCTTGGCGCAGGCTGGCGAGGAGATCACCGAGATTCTTGCTGATCGGGCGACGCTTGGTTTCCCGCAGCGCTGTGCGGTTCTTCACGCGTGGCACATCAAGCTGGTAAAAGACTCCGGCGTTGGTATCAAATCGCAAAAGATCCTTGTTCTTGAGCCGAATGGTCGCAAGCGCGTTGTGGCCCAGCTCGAGATGCAGCATCACGCCGGCGAAGCGAGCCATTTTCCGAACCGCAGGAACATCCCCAAGTCGTTCGCTATGGTTCGTGGCTTCTTCCTCGTCAGCCGGTCAGCCAGATAGACCTTCACGCAGTGGATTGACCCGGCGGGTTGTTTCAGCGCCGCCCAACTGAGGCAGAAAAGCTGGCCACCATCGAATGATGACTGGAACGCCCACGAATCACCAGAAGTGTCCACGATCTGACCGTCAAGAGAGCGGACTTGCGCCGGGATCACTCGCAAATCGCTCCGGCCTACGGCCTACGCGATTCGCGCCGCACAACAACAAATCTCAAGAAACCAGGGAAAAGACAGAAATCTACTGGAAACTGGACACTTCCCCAAATACCTGAGTCAGAATGGCACGTCGTCGTCGCCGACGCCCTCGCCTGGCGGCGGACTGGACGGAGCCGCTGCAGGACGCGCCCGCGGAGCGCTGCGCATCGGTTCTTGCGAAAAGCCTTCGTCGGGTGGACCACCCTCGCCCCGGCCACCGAGAAGGATCACGTCCTCGGCGACGACTTCGGTCGTCCACACTTTCTTGCCGTCCTTGTCGTCGTAGCTGCGGGTCTGCAGGCGGCCTTCCACGTACACCTGCTTGCCCTTGGTCAGGTAGGGCGCGACGTTCTCGCCGCGCCAAAGCACGACGTTGCTCCAGTTTGTCTCTTCTTTCCACTCGCCGGTCTGCTGGTCCTTCCAGCGGCGGTTGGTTGCCACCGAAAACTTCGTGACCGCCGTCTGCGAGGCGGTGTACGCGGTCTCGGCATCCCGGCCGAGGTGGCCGATCAAAATCACTTTATTGACGCTGCGACTAGCCATGATTTTGCACTCTAACACACGGCAGCACTCAAGTCTTCTTCCGGCTGATCCTGTGTCGGTAACACACGATCTGTCCGCTGGTATTAGCACATGATCTGTCCGCTTTAGCCGGGCGGGATCCTGGGAGGTGGAAACCAATCAGAGCATTCCCGCTCGCGACGTGGAGCGGATGATGAAACTACAAGACGTGTTATTGAAAGCG
>QHXU01000236.1:0-9971 GCA_003223065.1 Acidobacteriota bacterium
CCTGATCTACTTGAATGTTGAGCCGTCGCTCGATAATCTGTGTTCGCCTTCAATGCCCGAAGCGAATCGAGAATGTGCCACGGATCTCGCCGATGTGCTTCACGCGGCTATGGAAGCGCGGCGCGCCGAAAGAAGCCGCGGGCGTGTGACAGTTTACAAACCGTCACGTCTAAGACTTAGGACGGCGAGTCGGCTGGATTACTCCGGTTTCACGAAGCTTCGAGGAGAAATGAACGGCCGATTAAAATGTAGCGCCGTCGCGAGAAGGACTTGAAATTTGGCAAAAGGTAGTTTAGGATTGAACTGCGTGACATACAGATTCCAACTCGGTAGCGAACCAAAAAGTTCGCTGTTGTGCGTCAATCATGACGCGCGTGAGGTGACCTGACCGTCTTGGAATAACAATCCGGTTTCAAGAAGGGCGGCCACCAAAAATGGCCGCCCTTTTTGCGTTTATCGGGAAAGAAAGGGACTGACGGACTTGCTCTGTATTGGAGCACGATGCTCGAAGTGTGCCCGCTGGAAGGCGCGGGGAGTGGTCTTTGACAACCGAATATAAGTTTTTGCGGGCGTGGTATATAGGCTGTGCCCTGGGCCTCCAACCCAGAGAAGAGATTTCGATTATCTCCGCCCGCTCCAATTTCTGGATCGCGCACAACGCTGAAACCCGCTGTGCGCTCCATTTTCTGATCGCGGCACAACGCTGAAACCCGCTGTGCTCTCCAATTTCTGGATCGCGCACAACTCTGAAAGGCGCTGTGCGCTCTGATTTCTGGATCGCGCACAACTCTGAAAGGCGCTGTGCGCTCTGATTTTGACCCGCGCCGCCTACAACTGGACTTAGTTGATAGCGCACAACGGACTTACGGGTGTGCGCCGAGAGACGCCGGCGGTGCGGGTAGGCGGGTGTGGCTTATTGGCTGGGCATCGGATCGCCAGTCCGGTTAACGGAGTTCGATTCTCCGCACTCGCTCCAATGTTTTTGATGTGCCGGAGTTAGCTCAAGTGGCAGAGAGCCGCACTCGTAACGCGGGGGGCGGGGTTTCGAGTGCCCCCTTCGGCTCCAGCCGATGTAGCTCAATGGCAGAGCCGGCGCATGGTAGGCGCCAGACGAGCGTTCGATTCGCTCCATTGGCTCCAGAATTACAGGCCCTGTAAGCATAAATGGCGATGCGCCGGATTTGTAATCCGGATAAGTCAGTTCGACTCTGGCACGGGGCTCCATCAGGTTTCGATGCGGGCAAGTGAACCGGTGTCATGCTGGCCTCATAAGCCATGCGAGTGGCGTTCGACTCGCCAGCCCGCAACCAGTCTTGGGGGAGTCGTCCAACGGGAGGACGGCTGGCCTGCACCCAGCAAATGAGGGTTCGATTCCCTCCTCTTCCACCAAGTTCGCCAGGAAGGCCGTCGCGGTCGAGGCGCCAGTCTGAAAAGCTGGACAAGCACGTTCGACTCGTGCTCCTGGCACCAAATGTGGCCGTAGCCGAGTGGTTCAGGCGGCTGGTTGTGAACCAGTCCACGAGAGTTCGATTCTCTCCGGCCACCCGAATCACGCGGGCGTCGTTCAACGGATAGAACGCTTCGGTCCTAACGAAGAAATGCCGGTTCGAATCCGGCCGCCTGTTCCACGCCGGCCTATCGTCCAACCTGGATAGGGCGCAGGTTTCCGAAACCTGAAATTCCGGTTCGAATCCGGATGGGCCGGCCAAAGCGTTTGAAGTTCGGGAACAAGGAAAACGGTAATCCTCTGCGTTCGGGGCGCAGAAACACTGGGTTCGACTCCCAGGTTCCCGACCAAGTTTTTCCGGGGTAGCCAAGTTGGGAAGGCACCGCACTGTTAATGCGGCCACGCGCAGGTTCGAATCCTGCTCCCGGAGCCATGCCCTGTTAGCTCAATGGCAGAGCGCTCGGCTTACATCCGAGTGACGACTGTTCGATTCGGTCACGGGGCACCAGTTCGCTACCGTAGCTCAATGGCAGAGCAGCCGACTGATAATCGGCCGACGAAAGTTCGATTCTTTCCGGGAGCACCATGCACCCGTGGTCTAGCGGATCGGGCCTCGGCCTTCTAAGCCGAAGACGCTGGTTCGAATCCAGCCGGGTGTTCCAGGTTGCGTTGGGAGGTGGCTGAGATGGAGAAGCGCCGGTCTTTGAAATCGGATCACGTCGGTTCAAGTCCGACCCTCCCAGCCAACGGCTCTCTAGCTCACAAGGCAGAGCGCTCCGCTCATAACGGAGAGGGGCTTGGTTCGATTCCAAGGAGAGCCACCGGGTCCGTAGCTAAGACGGAACAGCACTCGCCTCTTAAGCGAGAAATGCGGGAGTTCGATTCTCCCCGGACCCACCAGAGATCGTCGGGACCGTCGCTCAGTGGCCGAGCATCTGGCTTTTAACCAGAACCAGGAAGGGTTCGAATCCCTCCGGTCTCACCAGAGATATTTCGCCGGTGTCGTCTAGTGGCCAGGATCGCTGACTTTCAATCAGCAGACGGGAGTTCAACTCTCCTCGCCGGTACCAACATGGCGCACAGGCGTGAGTCCGTTGTGCGCGATTGAGTTTGTCCCGTTGGTCCAATGGATCAGGACGCGAGTCTACGAAACTCGAAATTCGGGTTCGAGTCCCGAGCGGGATACCAAGTTTGCGGAGTGGTGGCCGAGCGGCAAAGGCACCTCACTGTCTATGAGGACCAGGTGGGTTCGACTCCCATCCACTTCGCCAAAGAGTTTTTGTCCTCGTCGTCTAGTCGGGCTAGGATCACGGATTCTCAATCCGTGGACGCGAGTTCGAATCTCGCCGGAGACACCAATGTTGCGGGATAGCCAAGCGGAAAGGCACTCGGCTCTGACCCGAGAGAACGAAGGTTCAAATCCTTCTCCCGCAGCCATTTTTCGAAGCGCACAGGGGAATTCCGTTGTGCGCGGAGTAACGGACGTTGGCGCCGAATGCCGAAGTGGTCGAGGCGGCGGATTGCAAACCCGCTCTTATCCGGTTCGAGTCCGGATTGGCGCTCCATGATTCTTGATTTCGCTGGAGTGGCGTAATTGGCAGTCGCGCCGGTCTTAGAAACCGGTGCCCGTTCGGGCGTGAGAGTTCGATTCTCTCCTCCAGCACCAAATTTGCACGGAACAGAGGGCGCCGGTGAATGGTCGCCGAGCCGTTTCGAAAACGGTGGACTGGTGATGAGCCAGTGGGGTTCGATCCCTCCGCCCTCTGCCAAATGCCGGGGTGCTCCTGGGAGAGTAAGCGGTCTCCAAAGCCGCTGCACAGTGTTCGAATCACTGCCCCGGCGCCAAGATAGAACGGCTCATGCAGAGGGCGAGGCGGACGGCAAGCCACCGCACTGCTAACGCGGCAAGCGTCCGAAACGGGGCGCGACTGGGTTCGACTCCCAGGCCCTCTGCCAAGTTTGTCCGTGAAGAGTTTCGAGTGCCAGGCGGATACGGTTGGCCGCGCCTGTCTGTAGAACAGGTTCCCCTTCGGGGCGTCGGGGTTCGAATCCCCGGGCACCCACCAGATTGTTCGTGAGTTGAAGGAAAGTGAGGTCCACTATGGCAAACAAGACACTGCTTCAGACGATCTTCGGCGGGCTGATTCCGGCAACGGATACGGTGAACTCGGAGAAGGCGCCGGCCTACGCCCTGTCGCCGAAGCAGGCGCTGGCGCAGTACGCCGCAACCGGCTGCTTCAACCGCACGTTCTACGCTTCGGCGGAAGATCAGTTGGAGCGCGTGCTCGAGCTGTGCCAGGCCGTGGGACCGGAGTTTGTTTCCCAGGTGGCGATCTACAGCCGCCAGAACTCGTACATGAAAGACATGCCGGCGCTGCTGTGCGCCTGGCTGTCGGCGCGGTCGCCGCGTCTGCACGAGGCCGTGTTCGCGCAGGTGATCGATAACGCCAAGACGCTGCGGACCTACGTCCAGATCATGCGTTCCGGTGTGGTTGGACGCAAGTCGCTGGGATCGGCGCCGAAGCGCCTGGTACGGGACTGGATGGCCAGCCGCGACGAAGAGTCGCTGTTCCGGTCGAGTGCCGGCCAGGACCCGTCGTTCGCTGACATCCTGAAGATGGTTCACCCGGCCCCGGCCAGCGAGCGCCGCGAGGCGTTCTATGGCTACATGCTGGGACGTGCGTGTGATCAGGCCAAGCTGCCGGAACTGGTGCAGCAGTATCAGCGCTTCAAGGACGGTGATTCGGGCGAACTGCCGGACGTGCCGTTCACGATGCTCTCGGCGCTGCCGCTGTCGCGCCAGGACTGGGCGGTCATCGCCACTCGTGCGTCGTGGCAGACCACGCGCATGAACCTGAACACCTTCGCACGTCACGGCGTGTTTGAGGTGCCGGGTGTGGCCAAGATCGTCGCGTCGCGTCTCAGTGACGCTGGCGAGATCGCGCGTGCGCGCGTGTTTCCGTACCAGTTGCTGATCGCATACACCAACTGCGATCAGGCGGTTCCGCGCATCGTGCGTGACGCTCTACAGGACGCGATGGAGTTGGCGGTCGCCCACGTTCCGGTGATCGAGGGTAAGGTCTTCGTTTGTCCCGACGTGTCCGGATCGATGAAGAGCCCGGTGACCGGAACGCGCCGGGGCGCGACGACGGCCGTTCAGTGCATCGACGTGGCCGCGCTGGTGGCGGCGTCGATTCTGCGGAAGAATCCGTCGGCCGAGGTCCTGCCGTTTGAGCAGACCGTGGTTCGGATGGACTTGAATCCGCGGGATTCGATCCTGTCGAACGCCCGCCGGTTGGCGACGATCGGCGGAGGTGGAACCAGCTGCAGCGCTCCGGTCACGCTATTGAACGGCCGGAACGCTCACGGCGACCTGATCATCGTCGTTTCCGACAACGAGTCGTGGGTCGACAGCGCCCGCGGCCGCGGAACGGCGTTGATGGCTGCCTGGCAGAAGTTCCGCCAGCGCAATCCGAACGCGAAACTGGTGTGCCTGGATGTCCAGCCGAACCGGACGACCCAGGCCAGCGAGCGTGAGGATATCCTGAACATCGGCGGATTCTCGGATCAAGTCTTCGAGGTTATCTCGGCGTTCGCGGCCGGGGACCTGAACGGAGACCACTGGATCGGCCGGATTCAGGCGGTTGCAGTCTGATGTTAAGGGGCCGAATGCTGGCCGGGACTACATTTTCCAAAAATGAGCTGTCTCGGCGGAAGTTCTTGTCGGCCCCAAGATTTTTCGCTGGCGAATGCGGGCGGGAGTACATGGTACCGCGGGTTTCGATACTCGCTCCTGATCTGATCAAAATCGGATTGGGAAACTCTCGTCATTCTTTGTCGCCAGTTCGGCGGTGCCTGCGGCGAATGCAGGAGGAACTACATGTAATCTGTGGGTTCCCGGTTCAAGTCCGGGTCGCGCCTTTGCGGGCGCGGTAGCTCAATTTGGTAGAGCAACAGGACGTTTCTCCACCGATTGTCGCCGCAGGCTTTTTATGGAATGCAAAAATAGGAGACTAAACTGTCGGAAACCCTACAACGTAATCGCACCCGAGAGCGGCGTGCTTGTGAAGGCTTGGACGAAGGGCGTACCCCTCGCGGACGCGTGCGCGCAAGCAGCGGTTGAACGCCGCCCAGCTCCCGTTCATCTTCAAGTGGATCGCCGCAATGCCGTTCAACGGAATGCCGTGCTGGGTCGAAGGCCGTCATGTGGGCTTCGGGCATCCGACATCGCCGCGGTCACATGCGACATTTTCTTTCACATCGTTGTTCGCGCTGGGTGCAGGAGGCGTCGCCGTACGTTTCCTTGTAAGTCGCATCCTGCGCGGGTCTGGACCACCGGTATAATAACGATCTCCAGATGATTATTTACCTGCGCGGGTCTGGACCACCGGTATAATAACGATCTCCAGATGATTATTTACGACACAAGAAAAGCCTGACGGGAGCTGATATGCGACGTATGACGAGACGGAATTGCCTGACGGCGGGGATCGCTTTTCAGGCATTGCCGGTTCTGGGCTTCCAAGCCGAGAAGAGCAAGCTCACGATCACGAGCGTACGGGTTGTGCGGACGAGGGCCAGACGTCCTCTCGCGAAGTATGCGCCGGCGCCCGGGTCGTGGTCGACCACCGGGGTGGAAGTGGCGAGCCCGATGTCGATGTATCCGGAGTACAAAGCCAAGCGGTCGCTGTTCATGGACGGGGCGCCGGGCGGATTTACCGTCGAGATTGGGACTGACAAGGGTGTAACTGGTTTAGGCAACGGCGGCCCGGGCGGCGCGGCGCTCGTCGAGGGACAGTTCGCTCGGCTGTTGATGGGACGCGACCCGTTCGATATCGAGCGCAACTGGGACATCCTGTTCCGCTCGAGCTATTATTTCGACCGCGCGGGCATCGCCACGAACGCGATCAGCGGTGTCGACCTTGCCATGTGGGACCTGATCGGAAAAGCGCTCGGCATGCCCGTCTACAAGTTGCTGGGCGGCGAAACGAAGCCGCGCATCCCGGCGTATTGCACCGGCAACGACCTGGACCAGCATGCCAAGTTCGGCTTCAAACGGCTGAAGCTCGCAATGCCGCACGGCCCGGCCGACGGACGCGAGGGCATGCGAAAGAATACCGATCTGGTGAAAACGGCCAGGGACATCCTCGGGCCGGACGGCGATATCATGCTGGACTGCTGGATGGCCTGGACCGAGCCGTACACCGTGGAGATGGCCGAGATGGTGGCGCCCTACCGCGTGTACTGGATCGAGGAAGCTCTTCCGCCGCACGACTACGCCGGGTTCGGCCGGCTGAACGCGGGGATCAAGACCACCAAGATCGCGACAGGCGAGCACGAGTACACGCGGTACGGGTTCCGGCAGCTCCTGGAGCACGACGCGGCGGCCATCTGGCAGCCGGACGTACACTGGTGCGGCGGGCTGACCGAGTTGCGGCGCATCGCGGCCATGGCGGCGGCGTACGACATCCCCGTCATCCCCCACGGTGGCGGCGAGTTCGAACCCTCGCATTTCGTGATGGCCACGACCAACAGTCCCTGGGCGGAGCTGTTCATGCCCGCGCCCGGTGGGCCGCCCGAGGTATACCAGAGATTCGAGGAGGACCACAACATTACGCGCGGGCCGGAGGGAATCTACAAACGCCCGTCGGACCGCCCCGGCCTGGGTTGGGACGTGGAGGTTGTCGGAGCTTAGGGGTACTCTCGAAGTGGCCGAGTCTCGAAGCGTTTCCCAAAACGGTGTGAGATTGTACACTGCGGGTTGCCGCCTAGTGCTCTTACGGATACACGCTGTTTTCAAGTGGATTGCCGAGCGCGCTGCGTTAAAACTCGGGCACGCCGGTGGTCCCGCAGCTGTTTTCTTTTGGCTCGATCTTCTCAAGCGCGACGCCCCAACTTCCGGGGTGGAATCCACGGCAGCCTGGACGGAACCGAAACGCACCATGAGTGTGGCAGCGTGGATCGAGTTATGCGAAGCGTGGGCGGATTACTGCCTCAAACTTGAAAACGAAAATGTCACGGCAGCGAGGCGATATAATACCGCACTACATTTGCAGTCGAGCCTCGAGAAGGCAACGGAACAGCAGAACGACAAGCCGGCAAACGAACGGGAAGCGTTTGTCATGCCAATCCTGGACGAAAAAGGGCTGGTCGATTCTTGATTGGGCAAACGACTCCAACGGTAAGTGAAGGTCGAGGTGCCGATTAATGCGAGTTGTTTGTTAACGCTTCTGATCTGCCCCTTTGTATGTACCAACGTAATGAGAGTTCCAAAATAACTCAACCCGTTCCTTTCCAGCGGGGATGGGGGTACAAGGGAAAGGGGCGTCAGCCCTTGTCCCCGCCTCAGCACACAGAAGCCCGGAGCGCGAACAGCGCTCCGAATCGGGGTGATGGCTGCTCAACACTACGCCCGTGAGCGGGTGCCATCCAAGTACCATCGACTCATGCACGGCGCGACCGATCACGAGGAGAGGCTTGCACTTAGCCTAAAGAGCAGCCATAATATTTAGAGAGTGGACGCCTTGGCGTGCACTTTACTACTCTCGACGAAAGTAAGCGGAGGCCACCATGTCCCCTATCGCACACCACCCGATGCCGTCGAGCCCGTTCGCCATCGCGTAATCTAAGCTGGCTGGGCTCACGCCCATCGCGTTCATTCAACCAAAACAAAGTTGATGGATCTCTGCAGAAGTGTGCGCAGAGATCGGGTGCTCTTTTATGCAATAGGGGAGAACTGTCTTGAAACAGCATAGTCGTGGCTCTAAGGAGTCGCATTTCATTGATCCAGACTTTATTGAAGCTCTGGACGAAAACGAGTCTGGCAGCGCGTCTTCTCGTCGGCAAGTAGAAAGAAAGACGCGGCAATTCTGCCGGCAAGTTCAGCGGGCCTTAAACTCCGCCTTGGCGGACCGAAGCATAGGCGATGGCATCGAAGGTCTGTTTGTGGAGGAGGTTTCTCCCGCACCTGATTGCGGGCGCCTCCTGGTGCACGTGCTCGTCCCAGGTAGCCTGCCTGTTGCTGATGTGATGATCGCGCTCGGCCGCGAGACTCCGCGCCTTCGTTCTGAGGTAGCGGCAGCAATCACCCGGAAGCGGGCGCCGGAATTGTGTTTTGTGCCGGCTTGTGCCAATGGGGGCGACTATGAGTGAGGCGGAAATGGCTCCCGTCCGGGCTTGGCTCGCGGCGCCACTGGGGCAGGAAGTGTCGGGGGCGATCGAGCGCCTCCGGCGCTCCCCAGACGTTCAGCAGATTGCAGTGATGCCCGACGTGCATCTCTCTGCCGATGTATGCATAGGAGTTGTCGTCGCCACGTCGCACCTTATCTATCCACAGGCGGTTGGGGGTGACATCGGGTGTGGAATGTTGGCTGTGGCCTTGGACATTGAGTATGAATCCCTGGGTGATCCAAGAGCCGCTGGGCGCGTCTTGGCAGAACTTGGCCGGGCAGTACCAGCTCGCCGCCGAAAGCGGCGGACAGTCATTCAGCAGCCCGAGGACGTAACCATCGCGGCGCTCAGCAATCCTAGCCTTGAGTCCATCCGCCGGAACGAAGGCGCGGTCGAGTTCGCAACACTCGGCAGCGGGAACCACTTCATCGAAATCCAGGCAGACGAGGAGAACCGACTTTGGCTTATGGTTCACAGCGGGTCGCGGGCCCTCGGCCAAGCGATCCGCGACCACCACTTGTCTCGTGCGCAACCCATAGACAACCGGCTCCGCATCCTCGACGCAAATTCCGATGCGGGTACTGAATATCTTCACGACGCTTCCTGGGCCCGGCGTTTTGCCAGTGCGTCTCGAAGAGCGATTGCCGAAGAGGTTGGGCGTGCGCTGGCTCGGACAATCGGCGCCGAGATCCGCTGGGAAACCGTCATCACGACCGACCATAACCACGTATCACTGGAACATTTCGGCGGTTGCGATCTCTGGGTGCACCGAAAGGGGGCCATGCCGGCCCGGCTTGGCGAGAGCGGCGTCCTGCCTGGATCAATGGGCAGTCTCAGCTTCCATGTGGAGGGGCGCGGCCACGTCGCGGCTTTGTGTTCAAGCGCCCATGGCGCGGGTCGGGCGTTGAGTCGGACACAGGCTCGCGCACAGGTCACCGAACGCGAGCTCCGCCGACAGATGAAGGGAATTTGGTACGATTCCCGCATCGCAGAGAAACTTCGGGACGAAGCTCCCTCTGCATACAAAGACATCCGCGCGGTGCTGAGGGCGCAAAAGGAGATGGTCAAGATTACCCGCACGCTCAGGCCGGTGCTCAACTATAAGGGCGTGTGAGTTTTTGAATCTATGGCCGCACACTGCCGGACCACCGGCGGAAATCCGTTTGCTTTCCGGGAAATTGCCCTCTCTAGTCGTTAGCGTTCATCGATCCCGCGATGTTATGGCCCTATGCGTTCGGCTTCCCCGATTCTTGCGCATCGAATCGCCCCGCTTTTCGATGCGATGGGCGTTTAGGCCGGTACCGCAGTCTGTTGATTTCGCAAAGCTGCTTACCCAGGCCCAAGCTCACGTTCC
>QHXU01000236.1:9989-10547 GCA_003223065.1 Acidobacteriota bacterium
GCGCTAACGGCGGCCGCTGTCCAAAAGCGCGATGATAACGAGTATGTCGGTTGGGGTTTGACCGGCGGCCCAGAGCGGCCTGGCGACGCAGAGCCTCTCTGGCGGCGGATCGCCGGGGCGTGCGCGTGGGTACGCGGGAGTTTGTCCTGCACGAGCAGGTCTGAACGCAGACGTGCCGGAACTATTCGTATGTACTCTCGCAATTCAAGAAGCTCGAACAGGACCTGCGGAACCATGGCCAGATTCGGTGGAAGCATGTGATGCATTTGATACGACTGCTGCTCTCGGGTGTCGAGGTGTTACAGCATGGATTCGTCCCGCTTCGGGTGGACGGATACCGCGACCGGCTTCTGGCGATTCGGCGCGGCGACGTCTCGTGGGAAGAGGTCGAACGCTGGCGACTCGAGCTTGATAAAGAACTCGATGAAGCCCTCATATCCACGTCGCTACCGGAGCATCCTGATTACCAACGCGTCAACGATTTCCTGATCCGAGCTCGTCGCCATCGCTGCTTCGCCGGAGTACGCCAGGTGATCGATTACCAATTGTTGCTCGCGG
>QHXU01000237.1 GCA_003223065.1 Acidobacteriota bacterium
GGCCGGATCTGGATGGCGCGCACGGATGGACGAAGTTCGCCGGTTCCGGTCACTACGTTTCCTATTTCGGTAGCGCAGGATCCGGCACTCAGTGCTGACGGATCCCGAATCGCGTTTGCTTTAGGGCCGGGCGCGGGGGAGCGCGGTGCGGTCTACACGGTGGCAATCGACGGTAGCGCGCTCCATGCCGTCTATGCTCCGCCCACGCTGAACGTCAACGGAGTCGCCAGCGCGAGCGGTTTTGCGGCGCCGTCCGCCGGATCGCTGATTACGGCCTACGGGCTCAACCTAAGCACACAAGAACTGGTGGAGGCGAAGACTTTTCCGCTGCCCCCCGTGTTGGCTGGCGTGAACCTGCTGGCGAACGGCCAGCCGCTGCCCCTGCTGGCAGTGACACCCTGGCAGATCAATGCGCAACTTCCGCAAGAGGCCCCGGAAGCGACGGCAACTTTCCAGGCTCGTTTCGCCGACGGATCGACGACTCCGCCGGTGACCGCGCAGGTGAAAAGCATTGCACCCGCGGTTTTCTTCTACGCCGCTTCCACTGCACCGGGCGTGGTCTATTGGCAGGCCGCGGCCTATCATGCAGGCACGGCGGTGCCGGCCGATGCCGCGCACCCGGCGCAAGCGGGTGATTTTCTCGAAATATACGGGACCGGTCTGGGGCTGACGAATCCGCGTGTGCCGGCCGGAGCCGCAGCGCCGGCGAGTCCTCCGGCGGTTACCGTGGTCTCGCCACAGGTGCTGATCGGGGATCGTCCCGCAGACGTGCTCTTTTCGGGATTGGCGCCGGGGTTAGCGGGCGTTTACCAAGTGAACGTCGTTGTACCGGGCGGGCTTTCGCCGGGACTGCATCCGATTCGCTGGCTGGTGGGAACTGCCGGCGAAAGCTCGGCATCCATCGCGGTGCGCTGATTCCGGCTGCCGATGTAGCGAATTCCGGATTTGATCCGACTACTCCATGAAAACGCACCAACCGGGTCAGGATCCGAGCGAACCGTTTTCCATTTCCGGTTGAAATACTGCCGAATGTGGAATCGTGGTGCTACTTCTGCTTTTCCGGTTCCTTCTTGAGCTGTCCGATTTGTGTCGAGTTCTCCTCGATGAGGACGTAGAGAGGCTGCTCGAGCAACTTGGGGTCATCGCCCTTGGTAAGGAGAAGAAGCTGCATGCGGCCGGGCTTGGCGAAGGGCGGCACGCGCACTTTGAGGCAGGTCGCTTCCTGCTTGAGCAGTTTCATCTTCATATCGAACTTGTGGTCCGTCAGGAAGACTTCGTCTACTTTGTTCTCATCCAGCCTGACACCTGTGATTTCGAGCGTGTCTCCCGGCTTGGCCACCTTGGGCGACAGGGTGTTCACCTGCGGGGCATCGTCATTGTACGCAAAGCAGCTTACGGCGAGCACGAAAGTTGCCGCCAGTGCAAGGGATCTCATGATCCTACACCTCTGGTTCTAACACTAAAGTCCTATTAGCGCACGCGCAATAGGACGAAAGTCCCACTTCGTTGCGTATGACCACTGTAGTTCGCCTCGGGGGAAGACCTCAGCAGGCGCGGAAGGCGCAGCAGCGGATTGTGCAGGGCGTGGCTGCTGACTACCTGCTTTCTCTTTCTGTATTCTGAATTTGAGTGTTCCGGGGACATCATCGGAAAATCCGGATCCTGTTTGCGGTTTCGGACATAGTGCTGGTCGCCGCGGCGTTCGAGCTCGCCTATTGGACGCGCACACGGTTGGAACTCCACCAACATCCTTTCTTTCTGACGCCGCCGGTGAAGGCGCTGCTGATGCTGTGGTCGATGTTCGCCTGGGTAGCGCTCGGCTTCTGGTGGGAGATTTACGACCGCATCGATTCCGCGCATCCGCGTGTGATTCTGCGCGACGCATTCCGGCAGTGCTTGTGCGGCGCGGCGTCGGTGGTCCTGATGCAGTATGTGTGGCGCCTTGACCTGAGCCGGCCGTTTGTGACGCTGTTTGCGGGCTGCGCGTGGATTCTGCTGTGCCTGTTCCGATTGAATGCGGGTACATTGCGCGGCGCGGTGCGGCGCGAGTTCGGGGCGGCGCACTATGTGATGGTGGTGGGGCTGGGCGAACCGGCGCGAAAACTTGGCCGGCAGCTGGAGGATGCCGAAGCCTACGGGGTCCGGCTCAGACCGGCACAACCGAGGTCGAGCTGTCCAGGCGTTACCCGGTGCGGGCACTCGAAAAGCTTCCGGAATTGCTGCGCAGCCACGTAATCGACGAGATCATCTTCGCGGTTGACAGCCGCCGGCTGGCCGAACTCGAGGAAGTTTTTCTGCTGTGCGATGAGGAGGGGGTCCGCACGCGCGTGGCCGTCGATTTTTTCCCTCACGTCAACAGCCGGGTCTATTTGGACCGGCTAGGGAATTCTCCTCTGCTGACATTCTCGGCGACACCGCACGACGAGATCCGCCTGCTGGTGAAACGCGTCAGCGACATGGTGCTGGCGGGAGCGGCGCTGTTTCTGCTGCTTCCAATAATGCTGGCGGTGGCGCTGCTGGTGCGGCTGACCTCGCCCGGGCCGGCTATCTTCCGCCAGGTGCGTTGCGGCCTCAATGGGCGCCGCTTCGTGTTCTATAAATTCCGCTCGATGTGCGAGGACGCGGAAGCGAGGCGGGCCTCGATCGAGCACCTCAGCGAGCGGCAGCCGGCGATCAAGATCAGGAACGATCCGCGGCTGACCAGCCTGGGCCGGTGGCTGCGCAAGTTTTCGATCGACGAGTGGCCGCAGCTGTGGAACGTCCTCAAGGGGGACATGTCCCTGGTGGGCCCGCGGCCCGCCGTGCCGGAGGAAGTGGAACAATATAAACGTTGGCAACGAAGACGGCTGCGCATGCGTCCAGGGTTAACGTGCCTATGGGCGGTGAGCGGCCGCGATGCGCTCGATTTTGAGACGTGGATGAAACTCGACATGCAGTACATCGATAACTGGTCGCTCGCCCTCGACTGGAAAATCATGCTTCGCACTATTCCCCAGGTTCTGAGCGGTAAAGCTCACTAAAAGTGTCTATGCACCTTGTCCCGACACACGAAGAAGTGGTTTCGCTGCTCCGCCGCACCGGCGGTTTACGTCAAGGTCATTTTGAATACACCAGCGGTCTGCACGCCAACGAGTATCTGCAGGTGGCGCTCACGATGCGCTACTACGAGGCGGCGAAGATCCTGAGCGTGGGTTTGAGCCGGCAGTTGCGGGCCAACTCGGAAATCCGCGCCATCATTCCAGAGCTTTCGATCGTGGCGCCGGCCACGGGGGGCCTACCGGTGGCGTATGGAGTCTGCGAAGCGCTGCGCGCGCACCAGGTTTATTGGGCCGAGCGCGAAAACGCGAACGAGCCCCAACGGTTCCGCCAATACCTGGAGCTCAAGGCGGGCGAGAAAGTCCTGCTGGTGGATGATATTTTGCGGTCCGGGCAGAAGCTGGCGGAGCTCAAGAAGCTGGTAGAGGCGCGGGGCGGGGAAGTTGTGGGACTGGCGGTGGTGATCTATCAGCCCAATCCGGCGACGATTACGTTCGATCCCCTGCCGTTTTACTATCTGGCGAAGCTGGATGCGGCATACTACAAAGACGCCGCTTCCTGCGACCTCTGCAAACGCGGAGTGCCGGTGGACAAGGTTTGGATTTGAAAATCGGCTAGTTTTCGTTTCCCAGCCGGTTCGCATTTCGACGCCGATTGGCAGAAGCGCCGCGCCGGCGGCGTCGCGCCTTCGCGCCCTGGTATTCCTTTTTCATTCAGACGGAACCTAGATAGTGAGCACGTTATCCCCTAAATGAACGGACCAATTTCCGAATAGCGCGTCGTCCGTGCAGAGCGCGCAGATCGGTATACTCTGGGCGACAGGAGCGATTTTCTTGTACGTTGGTTCGGCGAGTCCGAACGTCTTTTCACAATTTCCCTCTGCACACCATGTGACGCCAAAAACGAATCCGTGAAGCCACATCCGGGACGACAGGCAGAATAAGAGGTACAATTCCATGGTTGTTTACACAAATGCTGATTGTTCTTTTGCCTTCTTTCACCGCTGAGCCTCAGTCGCCCGTCAGAGGAGCGCTTCTATCACAATGACCGGGCAGAACATATCGCATTACCAAATCCTTGAGAAGCTCGGTGGCGGCGGGATGGGCGTGGTCTATAAGGCCGAGGACATCCGGCTTCACCGTTTCGTCGCGCTCAAGTTTCTTCCTGACTCCTTAGCGAAGGACCCGCACACATTGGCGCGTTTCCAGCGTGAGGCGCAAGCCGCGTCCGCCCTGAATCATCCCAACATCTGCACCATTTACGACGTGGGAGAGCAGGACGGCCAGGCGTTCATCGCCATGGAGTTTCTGGACGGAACGACGCTCAGGCACCAGATCGAAGGAAGGCCATTAGAGATTGAGACGCTCCTCAGTCTGGCGGTAGAGATTGCCGACGCTCTCGATGCCGCCCACAGCGCAGGTATCGTCCACCGCGACATTAAGCCTGCAAATATCTTTATCATCAAGCGCGGGCACGCCAAGATTCTCGACTTCGGGTTGGCCAAATTAGTAGGGCCGGGCCCGTTTTCCAGCAGGCCGACCCAAGGGTCGGCCCTACAGGACACGGCGACCCTCGACGAACAGCATCTCACCAGCCCTGGCGCGACAATGGGCACAATCGCCTACATGTCGCCGGAGCAGGCGCGTGGTGAAGAACTCGACGCACGCACGGACCTGTTCAGCTTCGGGGCTGTGCTTTATGAAATGGCCACGGGGCGCCAGCCGTTTACAGGCAACACCTCGGCAGTAGTCTTCAATGCGATTCTGAGCCATGCGCCGGTCCCGCCCATTAGTCTGAACGGCGAGCTCCCGACGGATTTCGAACGCATTATCAATAAGGCGCTGGAGAAGGATCGCGATCTGCGGGTCCAAACTGCGGCGGAGTTGTGCGCTGATCTGAAGCGTCTGAAGCGTGACACCGATTCCGCCCGCTCCGCTTCCGTAACGGCGGTCGGAGTTTACCCCGGCGAGGCCGGGGACCGCCGGCTGGCGGTGGAGACACCGGCGCTGGGCCGCGTGGCGATATCATCTCACCGATGGCGCAACCTCGGACTCGGTCTCGCGGTCTTCGTGATCGCGCTCGCGATGGCTTACCTCTTTCGGCCCACACTTCCACCGCCGCAGATTTTGAGTTCGATGCAGATCACGAATGACGGGCAACCCAAAACCGGCATGGCCACCGATGGAACGCGCTTGTACTTCAGCGCTCTCAATGGCGCGCGCAACAAGGTATACGAGGTTTCGACTGCAGGCGGACCCGTCGCCCCCATCGTCACGCCGGTCGAGTCTCCCGTCCTGTTGGACATTTCACCCGATCGTTCCCAGCTTTTGGTCCAGAGCTTTAACCTTCTTTTGCCAGACCTTCCTCTGTATGCGATGCCGGTGCTGGGCAGCTCACCGCGCCGGCTGGGCAGCTTGGAGGCGGGCGATGCGGCGTGGTCACCGGATGGCGTGCAACTAGTCTACGCCCAGGGGAATAGCCTATACCTGGCAAACGCTGACGGCACGGGTTCGCTAAAACTCGCTGTTGTTGAGGGCGTCGGATTCCGGCCGCGCTGGTCCCCGGACGGAAGGCAGGTTCGATTCTCAATCCAAACAGTGCTCGGGTGGTCCTCAATCTGGGAAATCTCTGCGAATGGGACAGGACTTCACCAGCTGCTCCCCGGATGGAACAACCCGTCCGATGAATGTTGTGGCGCGTGGACACCCGACGGTAAATACTTCTTCTTTCAGTCCGGCAAGGGCGGGACGAGGAATGTCTGGGCTATTCGGGAAAGGCCAAGCCTCCTTTACCGAGTCAACCATCAGCCCGTCCAGCTAACCACGGGGCCGGCCGCAACCCGGTCGCCGCTTGCAGGCCTCGACGGGAAAAAGCTGTTTGCCACGACTTCACAGGCCCGCGGACGACTGGCGCGCTACGACTCAAGGACGAGTCAATTCGTTCCTTACCTGGATGGCATCTCGGCCATCGGCGTGGATTTTTCAAGGGACGGGCAGTGGATAGCCTATGCCCAGTATCCGGACCTGACGCTGTGGCGGAGCAAGATCGATGGAAGCGACCGGCTGCAACTAACATTTGCGCCGATGAAAACCTTTTTGCCACGCTGGTCGCCTGACCGCAAACAGATCGTTTTCATAGGCATCACGGACCAGGGACGGCACAACTACCTTGCTGCCGCAGATGGAACAGGGACGCCCCAATTGATACCCGGCGTGCCTGGCGAAGCGGGGGAGACCGACCCCGACTGGTCTCCGGATGGCAACTCGTTGGTGTTCTCGGGCGCTCCGGCGTTCTTTACGCTCAAATCGAACGGCAATGCGATTCATATTTTGGACATGCGTACCCGGAAGGTGACGACGTTGCCGGCCTCTGATGGACTCTTCTCGAGTCGATGGTCCCCAGACGGACGATATATTGCCGCCATGCCCAACAGCAGCAGGCGTCTGATGGTCTACGACTTGACCACCAGCACATGGTCGGACTTAGGACTAGACTTTTTTGCCGCTTTTCCACAATGGTCGCGGGACGGGAAGGCAATTTACTTCGAAGGGTACCCGCAGGGAGGGGCCGCGGGCATTTTCAAGGTGCGGCTGAGCGACCACCAAATGGAACAGGTCACAAGTCTCGCGCACTTGCGCCAGGCCTGGGATCTCCTGGTGGGTCCTTGGATAGGGCTGGCGCCGGATAATTCTCCCATGCTGGTTGAAGACGCCGGTGCCGAGGATATTTACGCGCTCGTTTTGAAGCTGCCATGAGATGCGAAACGATTTCGCAAGCGTTATCCCCTAAATGAACGCACCAGTTTCCGCGCGTGCTTGACTTGTGAGGGCTCTTGTCATTTAATTAGGTGTTGGTGTTGTAATTCATTTAGGTATGGGCAAACCGTCTGACCTTCTTCAAGGCACGCTGGATCTCCTTATCCTGCGCACGCTGGCGTTTGGACCGATGCACGGGTGGGCGGTCGCGGCCCGCATCCAACAGACCAGCCGGGAAGTGCTCCAGGTCACGCAAGGGGCGCTGTACCCGGCACTCCACCGGCTGGAACAACAGGGTTGGCTCCGGGCCGAATGGCGCAAAACCGAAACCGGGCGGGACGCCAAGTTTTACGCTCTCACCCGTGCCGGCCGCGCCCAGCTCGAAAAGGAGCTGGCTCAGTGGGAGCGGCTGTCCAATGCCGTCGGACTCGTCATCCGTATGGCGGAGGAGTAAGCGGTATGCATCCGGAACGGTGGTTTGATGTTGTGCGCCTGCGGCTGCGCTCTCTGCTGCGCCGCGGCGCCATCGAGCGAGAGCTAGACCGCGAGCTACGGTTCCACCTCGATCAGGAAATCGAAAAGAACGTCCGTCTCGGGCTGACCCCGTCCGAGGCGCGGTCTGCCGCCATTCGGCATCTGGGCGGTATCGCGCACATTCAGGAGGAATGCCGCGACACGCGCCGCACCAGCTACATCGAGAATTTTGTCCGCGACTTGCAATATGCAGCCCGGACGCTGGTCAAAGCCCCGGTCTTCACTCTGGCTGCCATCGCGACGCTGGCGCTCGGGATCGGCGCAAACACGGCCATATTTCAGCTCTTGGATGCCGTCCGTCTGCGCCGTTTGCCGGTAGCTGAACCGCACAGGCTGGCCCGGATCGACATCCCCGGAAAGGGTGGCTTCGGCATCTCGCACTATTCGGACAATCTCAGCTATCCGCTCTACCAACAAATCCGCGAGCACCAGCAGGCGTTTTCGGGGATTTTC
>QHXU01000531.1:0-1121 GCA_003223065.1 Acidobacteriota bacterium
CAATGAACATGGTCTGTACACCTTCGCAGCCGTGTCGCCCGGCCGGTACCGGTTGGAAGCGGAAATTCGCGGGTTCAAGCGATTCGTTCAGGAACCGATCGAAGTACGTGTGCAACAGTTCGTGACCTTGAATCCCGTGCTGGAGATCGGAGAGGCTTCGCAGAGCGTGGAGGTTTCCGGGCAGCTGGCGCTATTGGATGCTTCAACCAGTTCGTTAAGCCAGATCGTGGAGAACCGGCAGGTTACCGAATTGCCGCTGAATGGTCGCAACACGCTAGCCCTGGTCGCGCTGACACCCGGCACTCGGACGCAAGGCGAATTTGAGCAGCACACGGCAACGCGAAGTTTCGCGGGCTGGGGAAACTTTTCATCCAATGGCGGCATGGCTGACGCCAACGAAGTTCTGGTGGACGGAGCGCCGGTCACTATGTTCCTGGTCAACGCGCCCAGCCTGATTCCGCCCGTGGACGCCACACAGGAGTTTCGCGTACAGACCAATAATTACGGAGCTGAGTTCCCGGCGCCGTGGTCAATCTCAGCATCAAATCGGGCACTAACCAGTTGCACGGTTCCGCATACGAATTTCTGCGTAACAACAAGCTTGACGCAAACGACTTCTTCCAGAACCGCGCCGGCCAGAAGACACCGGCTCTCGCCTACAATCAGTTCGGCGTTTCCGTGGGCGGGCCCGTCGTTCTTCCAAAGCTCTACAATGGCCGCGATAAGACATTCTTTTTTGGGAATCCTGAGTTCTTCCGGCAGCGACAGGCGCTGGCTGTGACTACCACGGTGCCGACCGCTCGCCAGCTTGAGGGGGATTTCTCGCAGACGTTCAATGCTGCCGGCCAGCTCGTTCAGATCGCCGACCCACTTACTACGCGGCCCGGCCCCAACGGTAGCTTCATCCGGGATCCTTTCACGGGAAATCAGATTCCCCTGAACCGGATCGATTCAGTGGCCAATAAGTTGAGCGCTAACAACCGCATTTGGGCGCTGCCCAACAGTCCCGGCCAACTACTCACGGGCGTCGACAATTTTTCTGCTTCTGCCACGAAGCCCACCGATGAGAACCAGCTGTTCACACGAATCGATTACATTCTGTACCATCGCTGGATATTGTT
>QHXU01000531.1:1136-1897 GCA_003223065.1 Acidobacteriota bacterium
TTCCGCCTCGGCGGTTTCGATCCGTTCCGTAACGGGACGGATCTGTTGACGGTGGGAGGGAATGAGTCCAATTTGACGCAAACGGCCATCATTGGCGCCACGGCCGTTTTCTCGTCGCGTCTGGTGGGCGAGTTTCGTTCATCCTTCTCCCGGTTCCGCAACAACCGTGTGCCGCCCAGTGACGGCTTTGACCTGACCTCGATCGGGTTTCCGGCGTCGCTGGCCGCTCAGCAGCAGGCGCGAGCGTTTCCGCGCTTCACGTTTTCCGACGTTCAAAGCGTAGGTAAACTCAGCACCAGCGAGATTCGGCGCATTACGAACAATTGGGCCGAAAGCGGTTCACTCACCTGGATGCGCGGGAGCCACGCCATCAAATTTGGCGCACAGTTTCGGGTACAGCAACTGAACGATCTCCAACTCGATGACTCCTCCGGAAGCTACAGTTTCGATACGCGCTTTACGTCACTCGATCCGCTGCGTCCGACTTCGGCCAGCGGCTCCAGCGTGGCCTCGTTCCTGCTCGGTATGCCCTCCTCCGGAAGCCTGGGGATAGGCGAGAAGATGGCCCTCGAGCAAAGGTACGCCGGATTTTTCTTCCATGACGACTGGCGGGTCACGCGCAAACTCACCTTGAATCTGGGCCTGCGTTATAGCCTGGAGTTCGGTCCGACCGAAAGATTCAATCGCGAAAGCTGGTTCGACTTTGACGCCGTTCCGCCAATAACTCAGAAGGCAGGCGTGCCTGCTCACGGAGCCCTCCA
>QHXU01000531.1:1987-2847 GCA_003223065.1 Acidobacteriota bacterium
CTTCCAAAAGCTGTGGTACGCGGCGGCTATGGCATATTCTGGCTGCCGGCGGGCACTGAGCAGGCTGGAACCGAGAAGCGTAACTCGACCGCACGAGTGAGCACTCCGTTTGTCAGTTCTCTCGATAATGGCATCACTCCTCAGGACAGGCTCAGCGACCCCTTCCCGAACGGCCTGATTCCGCTTCCTGGGAAACGGTTCGGCTTCGACACGCTGGTCGGACAAGACCTCACTGTGTTTGTGCGGGGAGAACATGAGGGCTACACACAGCATTGGAACTTTAATATTCAGCACGAGCTCGCAAGAGGGTTGGCAGTCGATATCGCATACGCTGGCAGCAAGGGGACCGGCCTGCCCGCGACGATCCAGGCAAACCAACTGCCCGATGAATTCCTGAAGCTGGGGACGGCCCTCAACGAGCAAGTGCCGAACCCATTCTTGGGTTCAGTGGCCGCGGGACCGTTATCACGGCCCACTATTTCGCGTGGCCAGCTCCTGCGGCCATACCCGCAGTTCACCGCAGTCAGCTTCAACACGATCAACGTGGGATCTTCCATTTACCACTCGACGCAACTGAAAGCGACCAAACGATTCGGCCGATCGACGATCGCACTGGCTTACACGCTGAGTAAGGGTATCGGAGACTCCGAGGCGGTAGTGGGATGGCTGGAGCCGAGCGGGACACCAGGCAGCTTCCAGGACAACTACAACCGCCGCCTAGATCGTGCGGTGAACGCATTCGATGTTCCCCAGCGCCTGGTTCTGTTCTACACGGCGGAACTGCCCTTCGGCAAGGTAAACAAGTGGTTGGGAAACGCGGGCAAGGCGGGCTGGTTGGTATCGGGTTGGGAAGTGAACGG
>QHXU01000531.1:2916-4289 GCA_003223065.1 Acidobacteriota bacterium
AACAACGGGCACAGTGCGCGGCTTTCCGGCGACGCGCATGATCGTTTGAGCGGCTGGTTCGACTCGAGCGTGTTCAGCCAGCCGGCTCCTTTTACTTTTGGAAACACGGGCAGAACACTGCCGGACGTCCGTGGTCATGGAATCAACAACCTCGATTTCGGGCTCGCGAAGAACAATCGCTTCGGTCCTGAAGGCCGTTTCAATCTGCAGTTCCGAAGCGAGTTCTTCAATGTGCTGAATCGCGTGCGATTCGGGGACCCTGGCTTGAGCTTTGGGACTCCACAATTCGATATCGTCAGTCGACAGGCGAATTCTCCACGACTGATCCAGTTTGCGCTAAAACTGCTGTTCTAAGCAGAGTTCCTCCAAGAGATCCGTGCAAGCCCGTCGCCTGTGGTCTCACTGTTGCGACGGGTCTTAAAAAAATTTAAAAAAGGACCATTCTCGCCAATGCGCCATGATCGCGCGCAGATTTGACTTGCTGCTTATCCGAACCCGAGATGAATGTCACGACCGCAACAAGCGGCAAGGAGAAACAGCAAAATGGCAACATTCACGATCGATTCCCCCGCATGTCCCTGCTGATTGGCGGCGGCTGAGTTGTTCCGAACTGGGACGCGGGTACGATTACCTCCGGTTGATCGCTCCCGCGCCTTATTCGTGACTGCGCGTCGAGTTTGACCTCGTCGACCGTGAGAAGTAGCTGTGCTGGAAGAGGAAATCGTTATGAGTATCCTCGGAACGAGAAACGTAACGATATCTTGGCACCCGCCGTCCGTTAGACCCTTTCAGTTATTGGCTCTGATCGTGGGGGACGGTAACCGTGGCTGTGCTTGAGGCTACTTCCCTGCAGCAAGTAGCGCCACCCGATAAGTGGAACTTTAGTTGAACTTTTTTTCCTCCGCCCAGCATCGTGACACACACGAATCTTTTCCACGGCCAGCCCCCTCAAACTCGGAGGACAATCTCCGTGGTACTCGAGTCCGCTATGAGCGTCCGTATTCGGACACCCGATAGAGTTGAAAGGGTCCACTCGCCCAGTGGGGCGCGCCGATACTGCTACGTGTCGATAAAACGCGGGGAAGGATCGCAGGTTACTTGGTAGACGCCCGCGGCGCAACATGGCTTCCAATTCATCCCGAAACCGACATCAACCGTGACGACTTCGCCCAGATTGGACAAGAGCGCCACGGGGGCTATCTTCAGCTAGGGGGAATTACGCAGAGAGGAAAAAGCGCCGGCAAAGGACTCGCTCTGGGCCGACAGTCACTCCTGGCTGAGGACCGATTCATCGCCGGCGATGCGCGAGCCGTCGACGGTCCATTCTGTATGTGATGAAGGGTGGAAAGCGATGGGACGGCAACACGCTTGAC
>QHXU01000530.1:0-535 GCA_003223065.1 Acidobacteriota bacterium
TGAACCGCAAGAAAATGGGAATTTTGGCGTAGGACGGCAAAGGAGTGCCCAATTGGTCGTACGGATGGCCGGGAGTTATCAAGTGAATTATTGCCCTTCTCACAGTACCGTTCTGCTTGTCGAAGATTTGCATCGGTCCCGATTTCGCACACTACCGCGATTTTGGTTTCGCGATCACGGGTACTGTGTGTTGGAAGCCACCAACGGGCTTGAAGCTCTGCACCAGGCCCGGACGCACCAGGGGCCGATTGACTTGCTCATAACCGAGATAGACCTGCCGTTAATGGACGGAGGAGAACTGGCAGCGCACGTGAGGAAGCTCTGCCCCCAGGTAAAGGTAATGTTTGTCACTCCAGAGACAGACCCCATCCCTGCGTCCTCCTCGTCGGTCGCGTACATACACAAGCCGTTTGACACCCGCACACTTTTGAAGAAGGTCCAGAGCCTGATGAGCAAAGGCGTCGAACGGATGCACGCAATCGCATAAACTCCTCGATACGCCAGTCCCTGCGCCATTCGCTTTGGAGAACTGCTC
>QHXU01000530.1:547-1782 GCA_003223065.1 Acidobacteriota bacterium
GGCAGCATCTGCGCGTTTACTCGGCCAGCGCCACCGGATCTTACCGATTACGTTTGGGAGTTGGCGGAACTGCTCGCGGGCTGAAACTTCAGCTTCGGTGCTCAGGGGGCTAAACCCAGCCTCCGACCGCAGTTGCGCAAGTGCTCGGTGAACATCATGTACGGCTTAAGTTTCCAGGTGATATCCACGAGGCGCGCGCCGTTGAAGGGGCCGTCCGTGACGGTGATCAGCTCGTCCTTCGGGATCAACAGCGTGCGGACTACGTTGTTGTGGAGGTGGTTGGTTGAAACGGCTGGGCACGACTTAGTGAACTGGTAACGCCACCCCGCCATGGCAGGCTCGGGATTAGGAAGGTGAGTAGGAAGACTCAATTGTCTCTCCGCAGTATCAGATTCATTCGATCAACGGGAGTGGGCCTCCCGTGCAACTACTCCCGGTAAAGGAACCTGGCCATCAGGTTAGCCCCGTCGCAAGTTCCTGTCAAGCTTACGATTGCGGACGCCTTTTTGGTTGCTGCTTTCACGCCCCGAGGCGGCAGCGGATCAACGCGTGCGAGGCCATAAGGTCCACCGTGTAGGCTGCGTATGTGCGATTGATAGCCGCAATGTAGGTCATGCGATCAATCCGAGGCGTGGTCGCTTGCACGCGGATCTGGTCCACCAGCGCACGCGAGAAGTCGGGTGGCAGACTGATGGCGCGGATGACGCGCACCACGTTTCCGGGTAGCTCCACCAGCGTTACCGTGAGCGAGATGCGCTGTTCGCCTGCAAGCAACTCGGGAGGCGTGACCGGGCCCAGATGCCAGCAGTAGGGGCAATTGCCCCAGCCGACAGAGCCGAAACGGTACAGCAAGAACAGAAGTGGCGGATTTGCGAACAGGGCGAAGTCAGCCGCGGCGTTGCGTACGTCGTCAATCTCCCATTGCTCAAGGCCACGGTAGGCCAGGAGCAAATCATGATAGCCGTCATAGTAGTTGTACTGCCCGCCCTCGAATGCGATGCTTTTCGGGTACTCTTGGCCGACTTCGAGGGCCATGACGGCTATCTCCGGGCCCGGGAACGAGAATACTGCGCAGATTGTGAAGCTGGTGCTTTCCGCGCTTCTCTGCCGGCGGCGAGATCCGCGTATCGCCAATCCTCGCGTTTTTGTGAAATCAGGTAGGCGTGATTCTGATAGAGCGCACGCACGATCAGCGTCAGTTCGTCTTCATTCAGTTGGATCTTCATCGCTCAACA
>QHXU01000530.1:1855-2473 GCA_003223065.1 Acidobacteriota bacterium
CGCCGAGGGCGAAATGTCGCGGCCCATTGCGCCTGTTGCTGGCGCGGGCCGACCATCGTCGGGAGAGGAGCAGCAGCACGCCGGCCAGCAGCACTACCACCAGGAGCCCGTAATCTGAGTAGACCGATGTTGAGCGAACTTCAACAAAGAAGCCTGCATGAGTGACCAGCCAATCCCGCGACCGTTGCCGCCACCGCCTCCGCCACCTCCACCGCTGAGCTGTCGCCGTCATCTGGCGGCAGACATTTTCAAGACACATTGTTTTGGACCTTCGGCGCGGGCAAATGTGAGCGACAATTTATTGGATCAGGGCGACATCTCCACATCGAGCGCGCCAAGCAGACATACCAGGTCCGGGCTGCAAAGGCAGAGGTGGTCAGAACCCTCGAATCGAGTGTAACGTGGCCCTACCGGAAATCTTCCTGCTCCGACCATCGAATCCGCGGAAAGGGAGGACGGAGAGCGGCGGCTTTGCACTCACTGGCGGCGTTCCGGGAGCGTCCAGATAGAGAACGCGCAATTCGTCGTTCACGAAGCCGTTGCTGCGCGGCGGCTGCTCCGTTTTGGAGTAAATTGCGCAAGCTGAAGAGCGCCAGCAGGGCGGGTACCGGCGGGTCA
>QHXU01000530.1:2547-3933 GCA_003223065.1 Acidobacteriota bacterium
CAGCGCTTAGACTCCCCGCTGGGCGCACCCTAACAGATACGGAGTGGACACGGGCGCGTGCGAGCGAGGCCATGCGGAGCGGAGGCAGCTCCGGAGGGTCCGGAGTTGCACAAGGGCCGGGTGAATTCTGCCAAAAGGCATGGAGTTGTCGCGGTGCTTTTTCACAGTAACCTCGCCCGCCCCATCGTTTCACATTGTTTTCGTAGGGCGGTTCGTGCAGCGCGTGGCGGCTCGTAACGATGGCTACGCAGTGTGGCTTGCTTCCGTTTCGTCTCGCGATAAGGCCGAGGCTCCTGTGAGGAACAAGGTGGTGGTGTCGGCGAGCATAGCTTGCGCCCGCGACAGGTTCTCGATAACGGAGTCCCGGACCCACGATCTCCATGGATCTGGACTATGCTCGATCTGGAATTGGACGTTGTGCAGGAACTTCCAGGCGTCCTGCAGGTGTGCGATGATTTTATCCCGCACCATCTGCTGCGAAACCGGATGGCTTGGGTGTTCTGTGCTCCGCTGTTTTTCCATGGTCACCCCCGCGACAAATTCTGGCCGCTTCACACTACAATCTTCTGCATCCTCCGTCTCGCTCTGACCAGCGCTGCACGAAAAGCAGAACACTCTGGCGATGTCGAGCACGAAGGGGCCATCGACGACGGTGCTCAGCTCGTCCTTCGGAATAACCAGCGTACGGACTATGTTCTCGTGGAGTTTGCCGAATGTTGAGACGGCCGGACACGGCTTGATGAGCTGGTAGCGCAAGCCTACCATACCCAGCTTGGCGTCAGTAGCGTTGACATTTCGAGTAGCGTTGACATTAGGGAGGCTCATTTTGCCCTCCTCGTTTCGGATTGGATTCGATTAGGAGAGCCGTTCCGGTCTTCCGTGCAGTTTGCTCTGGGTAAGCAAACCCTTCCCGAACAGCCTAGTCCCGGCGTCGGGAGGCGATCAAGCCCCAAAATGCAGTGTCGGCGCTTGGCTTACGGGAGTGTGAGTCGCGATGCCTACACTCCGCTCAGACTAGCCCTGGGTGACGCCCAGCATAACGGGCGTCGTGAACGAGTGTAGGCCACACAGAAAATAGCGCACTACCACGCAGCTCCTACCCTATAATTCTCTTTAGGCGGCGATGTTGCGGAATGGCGGATCGTAAACTGTCAGCCAGTAGAAAACTTCAGCCCATTGTTGACGTCAAGGGTCACATTACCATTGGCGCTGCTCTCAGTGCTTCTGGACCGCGCCAATCCGTCCTGAGTTCACCGGTATGACTCCTTCACAAGCCGTCGTGAAGGCGTTCGAGCAACACAATTGCAATAGTCATCGAGAAGCGAAGCAGGCGAGTTAGCCCACCTCCCGAAATCGCGATCTCCGGACAAGCACCAGTCGCTCTCC
>QHXU01000530.1:3998-5726 GCA_003223065.1 Acidobacteriota bacterium
GCCATCTTCCAAGAAGAAGCACCCGTCAATCACGAGCGCCAAGCCAAGCGCCATCCGCTCAACTTTCCAACCGGGCTGTGCCGCCATCCATGCCTTAAGCCGGTGAAGCTGGAGCCAGCGTTCGTATCGAGTCTGAAGTCGCATCGAGGCGATCTCTAAGAAGCGTCCATTGCGCCATTCGGTAACGTGAGATATCCTAGCCCGAATGGCAAAGGAGTGTCCACAGTGCCACACGATGACGAATGACCGGGCTGCGTACTGCGAAGCTTGCAAGTATCGGTTTTCGGAGGAGCGTCCCAAGCGTGGATTTTGAGAAAGACCGGCATCAACCAACAGCCTCGCTACATAGTGATTTTGACGTTGTCGGGAATTCAGCGGATCAAAACGGCTGAGAAGAAAAGGACTCGAGTTTATGCATGCCTTAGGCTCGCGGCGAAGTGCGCCAATGCGCACGTCGTCTCCTGGGCCCGCCTGATCACGTCAACTTCCTGATCCAAGCGCGTGTAGACGCATAGAGTAACCCGAGCAAGAATAGCGCCGGCGCGGCCGCAAGCAGAATTGCAGCGTCTATCTTCCAGGCAAAGATACCCGCGCAGGCAGCTCCTGCCAGGTAATAGGGAAAGACCAGCAGGAACGAGTTCTCCCAGATGTCAATGACTCGACGTCCCGACAGCATGGAAAGAATGCATGACACCAGGCCGGTATTGGCGAGAAAGAACACGGCGGCTGCTAGCGCGAGGTGCGCGGCAAGCCCGGGATCGGCGGGCAAATGCTCCAGCGCGTGATAAGCAAGCCAAGCGCAGGCACCGCTGAGGACGTAATTGGAGATGTTGAAGAAAACCTGAATAGGCACCGGCCGCTTCAGAGGCCGCCAATAGCACTGAACCGCGGGGATCACCACACACATGGCCATGGTCTCCGGGAAATCCAAGGCTGCGATCACAGCCAAGACCACAAAGTAGCCCGGGGAAAAATTTGGGGAACCGCAATTTAACAGTTCCGGAGACGGCTGCTGCCGCAAGCCAAACGGCCAGCTGCAATACGTTGTGGTTGGTCCATTTAAATAACGCGGAAAGCAGAATCAGCGACGCGAGGCTGGCGACTCCAGCGATGAGGCGTCTAGCGGGTTGCGGCAACCCGGCGTTTTGAGCATTGTGCTGGTTCACCGTCTGGTCCTCCTTCCGGTCTATATCGAAACTTGACTCCATAAATTCCCGTTGTGTTGCACGCCTCTAGTAATCGCCGTTAATCGCTATGGCCGTCGCAGTGGATTGAACGGGACTTCCGGTACCCCAGATAGCTCCAGTCCCCCAGATTGCGCCAGTGCCCCACACAGCTCCGGTACCCCACACAGCTCCGGTACCCCAAATGGCGCCAGTTCCCCAAATCGCGCCGGTACCCCAAATCGCGCCGGTACCCCAGATCGCGCCGGTACCCCAGATCGCGCCGGTGGCCGTCACCATGGTCACCGTGTTCTTGGAACCGTTGAAGGCGGCCGTCGGAGATGTCGCCGGGAGAGTGGCTTTGTCCATGTTGTTCAAGGCTGCCTGAACATTCAGATACCCGGCGCCCACTGTGAAGACATCGTTCTCGCTCACATATTGAACGCCAGTAATGGGATCCACGGAGGTGGTGGTGATTTGGGGTAGCTTCGTCGCCGTCTTCATCAATCTCGCCTTAACTTGATCCGGGGTGAGGGTCGGGTCCTGCTGTAGCAGGAGAGCTACT
>QHXU01000261.1 GCA_003223065.1 Acidobacteriota bacterium
GCCGAGCACGAGGCTGTCGCGCCGATCGGGCAGAACCGCATTCCAAGACATCACCGCGAACAATCCGGCCACGCCGATCGTGGTGGCGATAAGGAACTCTTCATCACCCCAGGCGGCCACCAGGAGCTGCTGTTTGGATAACGCGGAAGCCGCATACCGTGGGACGAAAAGGATCGCGAGCACGAAACTGAGGGCAGCCAATAGGGCCGCGAACTGCACCAGAAGGTTCAGGATCTCGCCCCGCGCCGATAAGACCTCGAGGTCCACCATGCGGAACAGGAAATCACGATAAAGGATCCGGAACTGCCGCCGTTCGTCCGGCATGACTTACGACTCGATCAGCTGTACGATCTGGTGCGTGACGGCTTCAGTGTCCTGCTCGAGCGCCAGCCGTGAGAAGATTTCCTCGAGCGTGGGAAGCGACATCAACACACGCAGTTGCTCGATGGAATCGTTGGCGACCACACGGCCCTTGTGCAGAATCACCACGTGAGACGAGACGCGCTCCACGGTTTCGAGCTCGTGCGAGCTGAACAGGACGACTTTGCCCCGGACGGCGAGTTCCCGAATAACGTTCCGGAGCACCAGGGCGGAATTCACGTCCAGGCCCGAGAATGGCTCGTCGAGCAGGACGATCTCGGGATTGTGCAGAAGCGCGGCGGCAAGAAGCACTTTCTGCCGCATACCTTTCGAGTAGGACGAAATCGGCACATAGCGGTCCTCATATAGCGCGAGCAGCCGCAGAAAGGCGTCTGTTTTCTCCGCGAGCTGGCGCTCCGGGAGGCCGCGCAGTTGGCCCACCATTTCCAGGTATTCGGAGCCCGTCAGGTGCGGATATAGATGCGGTTCCTCAGGCACGTACCCGAGGCGTTGTTTGTAGGCGATACGGTTGCGTTGTATCGGCTCGCCGTGAAACAGAATCTCGCCCTCGCTTGGCTCGATCAGCCCGGCGACCATTTTTAGCGTGGTGGACTTGCCGGATCCGTTCGGTCCCAGGTAGCCTGTAACCCCGCCGGGATACGCGACGAAACTGACATCCTCGACGGCTGGAATTCCGGAGTAGAATTTCGTCACACCGCGCAGTTCGAGCATCTTCGTCCTCGATTTCGACGTGGTTGGAGGTCACGGATCCTCCTTTCGGTGAAATTCTTCACCCAAAGCGCCAGCCCAATGACCATGAGTAATATGCCGATAACCGAGCCCGATGCGAGCCGTATAAGAGTGCTCATCGCGATTGGTGCAGCCGATCGCAGATTCTCCGTCCAGCCACCGTCGAGTTGGGCGGCTGCGAGAAAGGCGGTGAGTTGCGCATGACCCAACAGGAGCATTCCCAAGCCCCCGGCCGTCACCTGCAGCAACCCGCCGGCGACGGCCGCCGCGACCTTCCACGCCCCTGAACGAAGGAGCCATTGGCGCATGAGCGAAACGAGGCCGTCGAGGAGCAGCGCAACCACACCCTCGGATTCCGAGGCTTCGTCGAAGATCCACAGCATTTCCGCCGCGAATTGCCGCCGGAAGGCCGGCGGGTGCAGCCAAAGCAGCCATTCATACAGAGCCCGGGTCATGTCGCCCTCCTTGGATTTGGTAAGTGCAAGCGCAGTTTGGCTTCGCGAACCACGCCTTCCAGGCGTGCGACCTCCGCGGAGAGAACACGACGCCCAAACGAGGTCAACCGGTAATAGCGCCGCCTGGGATCCTCGCTTCCGGATCGCCTCGGGGCTTCGTCCACCAATCTCTGGTTCATCAACTTTTGCAAGTTGTCGTAGAGAGTTCCCGGGCCCAGCTTATACTGGCCTTCGGACTGGCGTGCGACCTCTTGCATGATCCCGTATCCATGCCGGTCTGAACCGGCAAGAGACAAGAGGATATGCAGGATTGCGGGTGATAACGGGATGAAGGGGCTCAGGTCTTCGATCATACTCGGTTATCGTTATATCGGATTACGAGTATCGTGTCAAGCGAGATCCTCCTGAAGCTTCATCTCGCGGACCGGCAGGACAGTCGGCGCATGCGGGCCGAACTGCAATTGACCAGTAGGCAGCGCGGGACCACCGCGATCGCCGGGATCGGACGGTCTTCGATTGTGATCCGCTGACGGGACCCGTACCGCCGCGTGGAAAAATACGTGCAGTTAAGCGGGCCTATGCCGAACGCACATGTCCGTCACTTATGTTCCGAGCTTGTGTCCATCGCCTGCATGAACTCCAGCCGAAGGCTACACGCTATTGCCGGCAATCTCGAAGAGATCGGGGAATGGAGCGCTCTCGTCCTGGCCGATGCTCCAATTCGCTGCGGCACCAAGGTCCGCGTGGCTTGCGAACGCTTTCAATTAAGGGGGTTGGTAGAATCCTGCACCTTCGAGGAACTCCTGGGCTTCTTTGTGAGGGTTCGGCTGGACCCCGAATCGCGCTGGTCGCAACAGTGGTTCACCCCCAAACACCTCTTTGCGCTGCTAGAACAAAGACCCGCGGCCGCAGGTTGCGCCTAAGGTTTCTTGCTTAGAGTTTGCCTAAGTTACTGAGGAAATTCTTCGTGCAATTTTTGCCGTGACGCGTAAGTCTTATCCCTCCCCAGCCCGACCCAATCCTGCGAAAATGAAGCCATGGCTCTCCAGTTCACGACTTCTTACCTCGAAGATTCGATAGCGCTTTTCCGGTACTACAAGAAATTGGCGGAGGGCGCAATGACGCAGGTGACGGATGAGCAATTGCTTACTCTGTTGGACGAAGAGATGAACTCGATCGCCCAGATCGTTAAGCACATGGCCGGCAATATGCGATCCCGTTGGACAGACTTCCTTACGACGGACGGCGAGAAGCCGGATCGGGATCGGGACAGCGAATTCGTGAACCCGCCTGCAACCCGCAAAGCCTTGCTGGAGGTTTGGGAATCGGGCTGGAACCGCGTTTTCGGCGCGCTGGAGCCGCTTTCTGATGCCGACCTCGGGCGTATCGTCAAGATCCGTGGAGAGGCGCACTCAGTAATGCAGGCGATAAATCGCCAACTTGCTCACTATGCGTATCATTGCGGCCAAATCGTCTTCCTGGCCAAGCATTTGCAGCATGCCCAATGGAAGTCGTTGAGCGTCCCTCGCGGTCAGTCCGCCAGGTTCAATCAGAAAGTAGCCGCGGGAGAAGCCAGCCAGCGCTAGACCGATAATGGAACTGTGAAGACTGTTGCATTAATCGCGATGAGCGCCGGGACTTGCTATGCCCAGGTGTCCTCCACCGTAGCGCTGAGCAACGGTGTGGAACTGCGCGTTACCACCAATCCGGGACAGCCGACTGGCGAGGAAAACCTCAAAATTGAAATGGCCCGCGCATCGGGAAACAGCTTCTACCGCATATTCCGGGACCAAAATAATCTTGCCGTGTTCGCCTACGAGCTCGCCGTTGACCGGGCAGCCAACGGCAATGAAATTCGTATAACGGCCAAGCCGGCCGAAACTGCTTTCGCCGCCAGATTCCCTAACGCGGACGGCGGCAAACCGGTCCCAACTCTTTCCGCCGAGCGCGACCTTCGTCCACTGCGATCCGGCGAGCGTGCCGAAATCGGCCTCTTCGAACTGGCGGGCATGGGGCTCAAGGTCATCGATACGATCGAAGTAAGACTGAATCAGGGCGGCGCGTCCGCGGGGCCCGGCGGCAGGCTACGATTCGCAGGCTTGAAGGTTTATATCAACCATGCGATCGCGTCAGGTCCGGGACCGCGTGGCCTGGTTTCGGGCAGGTATGCGATGTTTTACATTCCGGGCCGCGGCGGTTACTTCTTTTCAACCGATGCTCCTCCCGGCAGGCCCTTTGTGAAAGCGGGCACGATCGATCACAATCGCATGCAGTTCACCGTGGACAATGACGACTACGAGTGTGTTGCCGACAGTCCCATTCTGCTGAATTCGGACAACGGCGAAGTGTGGGTGTATCACGATCCCTCGTACAGACCAGCCGGAAATTGGACAAACGACACAAACCAAACGGGATCTGATGAATTCTTCACAGCGGCTTCGGATTCGCTGAGCTGGTGGCTTCCCTAGCCGAAACACTCGCTGGTCAGGCGCGTCTCCCTGTTGATGTTGCCGTGTTGCGAAATGGGCTTGCTCTCGCCTTAGGCTTCTCGTCACTGTTGGCCGCACAGAGCGGCAATAGCGTCACGATCACATCGGCTGCGAATGCAACTGCGGGCCTGGCGGCCGAGTCGCTAGCCACGGCGAGGGGCACCGGCCTCGCCAGCCAGACGGCTGCAGCCATGTCCCTGCCTTTTCCGACCTCTCTCGCGGGCGTGAAAATACAGGTGGTCGATTCCCAATTTGTATCTCGCGACGCCGGACTGATTTTCGTGTCGCCTACGCAGATCAATTTTGAGATACCTGCTGAAACGGCCGCCGGACCTGCAACGGTGCGGATCGACAATGGAGGCCCGCCGATCCCGGTGCCTGTCCAGATCCAGAAGATTGCCCCAGCGCTTTTCAGCCTCAACGACCTCGGCGTCGCGGCGGCTACGGCAGTCCAGGTTGTGATCCCGACCGAGATTCAGTCTCCCGTACCAGTCTTTCAGTGCTTCGGTACGGCTGCGGGCTGCCGGCTGGTTCCGATCGCACTCGGGATCGATACACCGGTCTACCTCTCGTTCTATGGAACAGGCATACGCGGGCGTGCGTCCGTTTTGACTGTAAGGGTCAGGATCGGGAATGTAGACATCATGGCGATGTATGCTGGCCCGCAAACGCAGTTTCCGGGACTGGACCAGGTCAATGTCCCACTTCCCTTAGCTTTGCGGGGCGCAGGTGACGTGAATGTCACGGTCACGGTCGATGGAGTGGCCTCGAACGTAGTGAAAATTAACATCCTCTGAACTGAGATTCATCGGGCGGGCTGCGAGTGAACTCGACCTTTGGTACTAGAACAGTACCCAGCAACTCATACCTTCGGCCTACTTCTTCGGATTGGCCCATTTTGTAACTTCGTTCCCATTTCTCCCATGACTGCCAGGACGTTACTCTCGAAACGTCCGAGGTTGATCAGAAGGAGCCAGGGAGAATGAAGAATCAGAATCTTAAAACGCGGATGGGCCGGAGGCGGAACGAAGCCCAATCAGGCTTCGTTCTGATCGTCACCTCTTTAGCAATTGTCATGATGCTCGGATTTCTGGGGCTTGCCGTCGACGTCGGCTTCATGCAGTTCCAGAAGAGGCGGATTCAATCGGCCGCCGATAGCGCCGCTCA
>QHXU01000262.1:0-5418 GCA_003223065.1 Acidobacteriota bacterium
TGGGCCTGGCCGTGGTCGGCTGTTTGACACTGGCCGCTACCTCGCAAAGCACGCCGCCATGGGAAGCTCTTGCGGCCGCGTGCCTGCTAGTGGGCGCGTACGTGGTGGTGGGCACATATATCGTGCCGCAGCTTGTTTATCGCAAAACCAGCGGCCATGGACTGCTTCCGCTGGTTCCCCTATTTCGTGTGCTGGCGCTTGTCGCGCAGCCGCTCGCATGGGCGATCGAATTTCTGCAGTCGCTGTTCGATCTCGGCGGCACGCCGAAGACCGGTGATGAGCCGCGGACGGACGAACACATCGAGGCGCTGATTTCGGCGGGTGAGGAGGAGGGCATTATCGAAGAGGGCGACCGCGAATTGATTCAGTCCGTGGTGGCTTTCGGCGATAAGACCGTGCGCGAAGTGATGACGCCGCGACCGCGCGTGGTGGCAATCCAGCAGGATGCGCCGCTCGAGGAACTGAGGGAGTTGGTGATTAACGAACAGTTTTCGCGAATCCCGGTGTATGAGGAAAACATCGATCAGATCGTCGGCTTCGTGCACGTGCGCGACATGTTTGAGCTGAACGAAGACGAGCGCGCACAGCGCAAAGTGCGCGACATCATGCGGCCCATCCGCGCCGTGCCGGAGACCAAGGCGGTGAACGATCTGCTGCGCGAGATGCAGGAAGAGGGCGCGCATATGGCCGTGGTGGTGGATGAGTATGGTTCTACGGCCGGCATCGTCACCATGGAGGACATGGTGGAGGAAATCGTTGGAGAGATTCACGATGAGCACGAGCCGGACCGTGATTTCCGGCAGGAGCCCGACGGGAGCTATGTCGTCTCGGGCAGCTTCGACCTGGGCCGGCTCGAAGATCTGCTTGACTTCCATCCACAGCAGGACACCGAATCGACAACCGTCGGCGGGCTGGTCACCGAGTGGCTGGGACACGTGCCGGCCGCCGGCGAGCAGATCGAGCGTAACGGCATCTCGATCAAAGTGCTGGCGGCGAACCACCTGCGCGTGGACCAGGTCCGCGTGGCAAAAGCTGCGTCAAGGTGACGAAGCGCGCAGCCCAGATCTCCCGGCCCGCTGGCCGGTGGGCACGCAAGCCGCGTCTACATGAGTGGACAAGATGAGCCATCGTGCAGGCTTCGTATCGATACTTGGCCGGCCCAATGCCGGGAAATCGACTCTGCTGAATACCCTGCTCGGTACTAAGCTCGCCATCGTTGCCGCTAAACCCCAGACCACGCGCACCGCTATTCAGGGAGTGCTGACGCTCGACCACGCGCAAATCGTGTTCATAGACACTCCGGGGATTCATAAATCGACCACGCTCCTCAATAAGCGCATGATGGACACCGTGCGGTCGGCCGCCGATGCGGACGTTGTGCTGTTTCTGGTGGACTCGCTTGTGGCGTTCTCCGATCAAGACGCCCAGGCAGTGGACCTGGTTAAGAAAACGCACGCCCCGGCAATCGCGGTGTTCACGAAGATCGACTGGCTCGAAGACAAACCAAAACTTCTGGGGCTGATCGACCGCTATCGGACTCTTCACGAATTCGAGGAATACATACCGATCTCCGCGCTCAAGGGCGATGCCATCGACGTGCTGCGCAGCGAAATCGTCAAGCGACTTCCAGAGGGTCCGGCGCTGTATCCCGCCGATCACCTTACCGATCAGCCGATGCGATTTTTGGCTGCCGAGATCGTGCGTGAAAAGGTTTTGCACGCGATGCGGCAGGAAGTGCCGCACGCGGTCGCGGTGATGATCGAATCCTGGGAAGACACGCCGCGCCTGGTGCGGATTGCCGCGACGATCTACGTCGAGCGCCCGGGGCAGAAGGGGATCCTCATCGGCGCAAGCGGCGAAGTACTCAAGAAGATTGGCACGCTGGCGCGACAGGAATTGGAGACCCGGCTCGGCCGCAAGGTGTTCTTGCAGACCTTCGTCAAGGTGCGGCCCAACTGGCGGCAGGACCCCGAGTTTCTGGCGGCCGTGGACTGGCGCAGCATAGCTGGGATGTAGCTTAATAGTGGTTATGCCGATGCGCTACATCTCTCTTCTGCTCATTCTGGTTCTTGTCGCACCGCTGCTGGCGCAGGGCACCCCCTCAGACGACCGGATCTACGACGAAGTGCGCCGCAGGCTGGCCAATGATGCGGACGTAAAAGGGGCTGGACTCAACG
Organism: Acidobacteriota bacterium; assembly: GCA_003223065.1. Lineage (GTDB taxonomy): Bacteria > Acidobacteriota > Terriglobia > Bryobacterales > Bryobacteraceae > Palsa-187. Next base: position 2,178 of record QHXU01000262.1, read on the forward strand.
TAACCGTGAAGACCGGCGCCGTCACGCTGCGCGGCACCGTCAGGACTACCAAGGCACGCGAAAAGGCCGAACGCATCGCCAAAAAAGTAAAAGGCGTCGTGAGCGTCGATAATCAGCTCAAACTCCTCGGCGCGGAATAGCAAGCCGGCTAATGCCGGAAGTGGCGCACGCCCGTAAATACCATGGCCAGCCCAAGTCGGTCCGCCGCTGCAATAACCTCTTCATCCCGCACGGAGCCGCCGGGCTGTATCACGGCCGTAATGCCGTGCCTGGCGGCTTCTTCAACGCCGTCCGGAAACGGAAAAAACGCATCCGACGCGAGCGCCGTCCCTTTAAGCGGCAGCACTGCCTTCATCGCCCCCACCTTAACCGAATCGACGCGGCTCATCTGGCCCGCACCGACGCTGATCGCCTGCCCGGCGCGAGCGAAAACGATCGCGTTCGACTTCACGTGCTTGCATACTTTCCAGCCGAACTCGAGCGCGGCCCATTCCTCTTCGGCGGGCGAGCGCTTTGTTTTAACCTGCGTGTCGGCGCGCGCGAGCCGATGTATATCCGGAGTCTGCGCCAGATAGCCGCCGCTGATCGACTTCACCACCAATTCGGGCGAAGCGCCGGCGACTCGCAGCAGCCGCAGATTCTTCTTCGACCCCAGGGTCTGAAGCGCATCTTGCGAATAATCCGGAGCGGCGATCGCCTCAATGAACGTTTTCGCGATCTCGGCGGCAGTCTCGGCGTCGAGCGGGCGGTTGAACGCCAGCACGCCGCCGAACGCCGAAACCGGATCCGCTTCAAACGCTCGCCGATAGCTTTCCACAAGCGTCGATGCTTCCCCACATCCGCAGGGATTCGTGTGTTTGATGATCGCGGAGGCCGGCGCGCCGAATTCGACGATCAACTGCCACGCTGCATCGAGGTCCACGAGGTTGTTGTAGGAAAGCTCCTTGCCTTGGAGCTGTTCGGCGCCCGCGATTCCTGCGCGTCCAGTGGCGTAAAGAGCGGCGGACTGATGCGGATTTTCGCCATAGCGCAGCGCCAGCGTTCGCGGCGCGCGAATGTCGAGCGTGGCAGGAAGCGCTTCTCCCGTGGGCGGGATATCGGCCAGGCGCCGGCTGATCGCGCGATCATAGGCGGCAGTGGCCGCGAATGCTTTCTTGGCCAACCGCCAATGCGTTCCCTCCGAAAGCGAGCCGCCGTTCTTACGCAGCTCCTCAATGATTTCGGCGTAATCGTTCGGCGACGTGACCACCGCGACATCCTGCCAGTTTTTCGCAGCCGCTCGAATCATGGTGGGTCCGCCGATGTCGATATTCTCGATCAGCTCCTCGAGCGGCGCATCCTGCTTGGCTGCGACTTTTTCAAATTCGTAGAGGTTCACGCAAACCAGGTCGATTGGCGGGATTCCGTGGGCTTCGAGCGCGCGCATGTGCTCGGGCCTGGAACGCATTGCGAGAATGCCGCCGGCGATGCGCGGATGGATCGTCTTCACGCGCCCGTCGAGCATCTCAGGAAACTGGGTCACATCGGCGACCTCGCGCAGCGGAGCGACGCCGGCTTCCTTCAGGAGGCGGTGCGTGCCGCCGGTGGAGAGAATCCCGACGCCGAACGCCGAAAGGGCGCGGGCGAAATCGGCGATGCCTGTCTTGTCGGTGACGCTCAGCAGAGCGCTTTGGATGCGAGGCATGGAAAAACTATTGTGCCACGGCAGCGTGGCAGGGATTAGCGGGCGGACCGCTACCTTCCGCGCGCCCGGGCGACCTCGGCCAGGAAGTGGCGGGCACGTTCTTCGAACACTTCATACCGGCCTTCAGCGATGTTCTTGGCATCGATGAGCTCGCCGCCGACTGCGACCGCGGCCGCGCCCGCTCTCAGGAACTCGGCGGTTGTTTCCAGGCTAACGCCTCCGGTGGGGATCATCTCGATCTGCGGAAACGGAGCCTTAAGCGCTTTGATGTACTTCGGCCCGCCCACGGCGCCACACGGAAATATCTTGACCATGTCGGCTCCGGCATCCCAGGCGGCGAGTACCACGGTCGGGGTCAAAGCGCCGGGCGTGATGACCTTAGAGTAGCGCTTCGCCATTTCAATGGTCTTCAGGTTCAGCGCCGGCGTGACCAGGAACTGAGCTCCCGCAAGCATGCAAGCCCGCGCCGTTTCCGGATCGAGGACCGTCCCGGCGCCGAGCGTGATCCTATCCCCGAACTCATTGGCCACCTTTTCGAGCGCATGCAGTGCGCCCGGAACGGTCATCGTGATCTCAGCCGCCCGGATGCCACCGCGGTACAGGGCCTCGATCGCGCGAATCGCGCTTTCGGCGCTGTTGGTGCGGACCACCGGCACGACGCCGATATCGATGATCGAGCCGAGTATGTTTTGTCGGTGCATCTCTGATAGTGTACTCTCAAAAATCATGCATCTCGTCACTTTTCGCCGCTCAGTTGCGCCGCCCGAAGCGGGCGTACTTGTTGATTCGAAGGTAACCGGCCTCGGCACAGACATGCTGTCGCTGATCGCTTCAGAACGCGTTCCGGAAGCCTCCGGACCGTCATACGATCTGGCGTCGATTACACTGATGGCGCCGGTTCCGCGGCCTCCGAAGTTGATCTGCGTGGGACTGAACTACCGGGATCACGTGATCGAATCAAAGATGGAAATCCCCAAGGTGCCGACGATTTTCAACAAATTCCCAAACGTCGTGATCGGGCCGGGCGAGCCGATCGTGTTGCCTAAGGCGTCAGAGCGGCCGGATTACGAGGCCGAATTTGCGTTCGTCATTGGGCGAGGAGGCCGTCACATTCCGGCAAACCGGGCCATGGAGCACGTGTTTGGCTACACGATTGTGAACGACGTGAGCGCGCGCGATTTTCAGATGGCCACCACACAGTGGCTGATGGGCAAGACGTTTGACACGTTCGCCCCAATGGGTCCATGGCTGGTCACCGCGGATGAAATCAGCGACCCGCACGCCCTTGACATTTCTCTCGAGATCGGCGGCCAAACGTTGCAGCATTCGAACACGCGCGAGCTGATTTTCCGCATTCCTCAGCTGGTCGAGTTCATCTCGACGGTGGTAACGCTCGAGCCCGGCGACGTGGTCTCGACCGGAACTCCGTCGGGAGTGGGAGCCGCCCGGAAGCCTCCGAGGTTTCTGCGGCCGGGCGACGAATGCATCGTGCGTGTCGAGGGCATAGGCGAGCTGCGCAACCCGGTGGTTGCGGAGCGCTGATATCGCCCGCATTTT
>QHXU01000262.1:5450-10875 GCA_003223065.1 Acidobacteriota bacterium
ATCTAAACTGTAGAGGTCTAAAGAGATTATGTGGCGGTCACGGTTGAAACTTATCGGAGGTTTCTTCCTGACGGCGATTCTATGTGCGCCCGCCTGGGGCGCAAATACGGCGCGGCCAGGAACACTGAACTATGTTGAAGGGCAAGCGTCGATTGATACGCAGCCCCTCACTGCAAAATCGGTGGGCTCGGCAGAGCTGGGGCCGGGCCAGTCACTCATAACCGAAAAGGGCAAAGCCGAGATTCTGTTGACACCGGGCGTGTTTCTCAGGCTCGACGACAACAGCTCCGTGAAGATGATCGCGCCTGGCTTGACCAACACGGAATTGACCGTTGAAAAGGGCCGGGCGATGGTGGAGGTAGCCAATATCCATCGGGAGAACGACCTTCGGATCAGTGAAGACGGTGTTACGACTCAGTTGGTGAAAAACGGAGTATACGATTTCGATGCCGACCGAGCCCAGGTCCGGGTGTTCGACGGAAAGGCGCTGGTGCAAGAGGGCGATCGCCAGGTGGAAGTGAAGGGCGGCCACGAGGTGAACCTGAACGCCGGCGGCGAGATGAAGGCCCAGAAGTTCGACAAGAAATCATATGAGGATGATTTCTATCGCTGGGCAAGCCTGCGATCCAGCTACCTCGCCGAAGCCAATGTGGAGGTGGCAAGAACCTACGTCGGCGGCGGACCGGGATGGTTCGGCCCTGGCTGGTACTGGGATCCCTGGTTCGGCGCGTATACGTTCGTTCCGGGAGATGGAATCTTCTATAGCCCGTTCGGTTGGGGCTTTTATTCACCCTTTTGGGTGTATCGCGCTCCGGTCGTAGTTTACAGCGCGCCTTACTATCGTCACTTCGGTCCCGGCTATCACTATTGGAGCTCGGGCGGCGGCGCTATACGTGCACCGGCACGCGGTTTCCATCCGGGGTCTCGAGTGGGCGCTCCGCGAGTGTCCGGAGGTTTTCGTGGAGGCGCGAACTTCCATGGAGGAGTTCGCCGCTAAAGACCAAGCGTGCGCGCTTCAGGCTGCCTGCTTGGTGGCGTACTTGATGGTCATGTAATCGCACGCCCGGACGGTGATTGCCATCATCGTCAGCGTGGGGTTCTGGCAACCGCTCGACACCCAGCAGGCGCCGTCAGTGACGAAAATGTTCGGTACCTCGTGGGCCTGGTTAAAGCGATTCACAACGCTCGTGCGGGGATCGTTACCCATGCGCGCGGTTCCAATTTCGTGGATGCAAAAACCAGGCACCGAATGCACTCCGTTGAGGCGAACATCCTTGGCGCCGGCAGCCTCGAGCATCTCCGCCCCTTGTTCCCGCGCGTCCTGCCATAGCTTCTTTTCGTTGTCCAGGTACTCGGCGTGGATTTTGAGGATCGGTATGCCCCAGGCGTCCACGCGTTCGGGATCGATCTCGACATAGTTTTCCTTGCGCGCCAAACATTCGCACCACGCGGTGATGCCGATGTTCCAGGTGCCCTGGCGCACGGCGTCTTTGTAGGCCGCTCCGAATCCAGAAGCGCCCATGTCGAATGTTGGCGAGCCGCCGCCCTGATAGCCGTAGCCGCGGATAAAGCCGTTTGTCTCCTTCTCTTTCACGTTCCGGAAGCGCGGTATATAGATGCCGTTCGGGCGCTGTGGCGGGCCGGCCCATGGTCTCGCTTCGAGCGCCGGCATTGTTCCAGATGCGCCGCCTTGATAGATGTGATCCATGACGTAGTGTCCAAGCGCGTCGTTCTGATTGCAAATGTTCGAATTAAGGAGCAAGCGCGTGGATTCGAGCGTAGAGGCGCACAGCACTACAACACGCGCGCGCACCTCGTTTGGTTCTCGGGTGACGCGATCGATGTAGGCGACGCCGGTCGCCTTGCCGTCCTTGGTTGGGATACGCGCTGCGACGGCATCACAGATCAGCGTGAGCCGGCCAGTGCGCTGTGCATCGGCGATGGTGGTCCACGGGCTGGAGAAATAGGAAAACGTCGCGCAGCCCTGCTCGCACGGGCCGCAATAATGGCAGGCGGCGCGGCCGTTGTGGGTCTTGGTGACGATGGCCACACGGCCGATGGTGACCACGCGCCCCATTTTTTCGCGAACCTTGTCGCGCAGGATGGTTTCACCGCAGGTCATTTCCATTGGCGGCAGGAAGACGCTGTCAGGAAGTTGCGGAAGGCCCTCGCTCTGGCCGCTGATACCGACGTAATTTTCGACGATCTCGTAATACGGCACCATTTCGTCGTAAGAGATGGGCCAGTCATCACCATAGCCGTCGTGACTCGCAGCCTTGAAGTCAAGTTCGCTCATGCGATATGCCTGGCGGCCCCAGCTCAGGCTGCGCCCGCCGAGCACGCGCTGGCGAATCCAATGAAACGGCTTCTCCTGCGTGTAGGGGTTTTCCAGATCGTTGACGAACCATTGATAGTTCGATTCGCGGCAGGCATAGCAGAGGCTCTGGATAGGGCGCTCGCGCCGAATAACCGGGGACTGGCCAAGGTAAGTTAATTGCCAAGGCTGCACGTGCTCCGTGAAATCCTTCGGAGTGATTTTAGGCCCCGCTTCGAGCAGCGCCACGCGCCAACCAGCTTCAGTGAGGCGTTTCGCGGCCCAGCCACCAGTGGCGCCGGAGCCGACCACGACAGCATCGAAAGGTTCTTTGGCCACGGAAACCTGCAACATGCCAAAAGTATATCAGCGGCCGAAGTCTTCTATGTTTTATCCTGACGTAATTGATGGAATCGCTGCTCAAAGATTTTCGGTTCGGCGCCCGGATTCTGGCTCGGTCCCCTGGTATTACGGCGGCCGTAATTCTGGCGCTGGCGCTGGGCATCGGGGCGAACTCTGCGATGTTCAGCGTGGCGGATGCCTTGCTGCTTCACCCCCTCCGCTACAGCAACCCGGCGACGCTGGCGTTGATTTGGGATCGTGACCCGCAAGGAATTCGCAACGCTTCGGCGGCGAATTTTCTCGATTGGCGCGCGCATACTACTTCCTTCTCAGAACTGGCGGCTTGGGCGCCAACCTCCTACGTTCTCACAGGCCTGGACCGTCCAGAGCAAGCTCCCGGCGCTACGGTATCGGCGAATTTTTTCCGCACGCTCGGCGTGAAGCCTATACTGGGGCGCACGTTCCTTCCGGACGAGGATGGCGTTCAGAATCCGGCCTCAGCATCGCACATAGCGATCATCAGCTACCGGATGTGGCAGGAGAGTCTGGGCGCGGACCCCAATGTATTGGGGCGGACGATCAGATTGAATTCAGTCCCGTACGCGATCGTGGGCGTCATGCCGCCCGAGTTTCAGTTCATGTCAACACGGCACCAGTTATGGGTGCCGATCTCGATCGAGCGGCAAAACCGCGAATATCATTATCTGACCGTGGTGGCGCGCCTCAAGGCGCCACGCGACCGCGCCGCCCTGGAGATGGCAGTTCTCGCCCGCGCGCTGGAAAAGGAGTATCCGAAGAGTAACAAGGGCTGGACGATTCAGGTCGATGATTTTCAGGAGTGGCTCATCCGCCGCAGTTTTCGCACGCGGCTGCTGTTGTTGTTCGCAGCGGTGGGGCTCGTGCTGCTGATCGCGTGCACGAACGTGGCAAGCCTGTTGCTGGCGCGCGCGTCGGCGCGAAATCGCGAAATCGCGGTGCGAATGTCTGTCGGCGCGACAAGGGGCAGGTTGACCCGGCAACTCCTTACGGAGAGCGTGCTGTTATCGATGATCGGCGGCGCGCTGGGCCTGGCATTGGCCTGGGCCCTGATCCGCGCCGCGCCAAAACTTGTGCCGCCGAACGCCATCCCCGCGGCTGCGCCGATCGAATTGAGCAGTCTGGTAATGCTGTTCACGCTTGCTGTGTCAGTGGTGACAGGATTGCTATTTGGTATTGCTCCGGCGATGGCCGCCACGCGGCCGGACCTGCAGGAGACACTCAAGGACTCAAGCCGCGGCTCAACGAGCGGGCGTGGACGACAGAAGTTCCGGCATGCGATGGTGGCGGCGGAAGTCGCAGTGGCGGTGATGCTTCTGGCCGGCGCGGGCCTGATGATCGAAAGCCTGCGCAAGCTGACGGAAGTGGACCTTGGGTTCGATCCGAAAAACGTTCTGACGCTGCGGCTGTTCCTGCCGGCAGCCAAATACGATGCCGCGCACGCGCTCGCCTTTCACCGGCTGGCGCTGGAAAAAATCGCTGCGTTGCCGGGCGTGCAGAGCGTGTCTCTGGCCAGCAACTTGCCGCTGGCGAGCCTGACGATGGAGGTGCCATTCGACCTCGAAAGCTCGCCGCCGCGCGAGCAGGGAGAGCGGCCTGGTGCTGGTTACGCGACGATTAGCGCGGGATATCTGCATACGCTGGGGATTCCGCTGAAGCGCGGGCGCGGGTTCACCGCCGCCGATAATGAGGCCTCGCCGCCGGTGGCGATCGTCAACGAGGCCTTTGCGGAACGCTATTTCCCCCGCGAAGATCCGGTGGGCAAGCGCATCCTCTTGAACCGGCCGATACTCGGAAAGCATGGATTCGAAGAGACGATCCACCCTGAGATCGTGGGTGTGGCGGGCAACGTGAAGCTGTCGGATCTCTCGGCGAACCCGGAGCCCGTGGTCTATGTGCCGCATCCTCAAAACCTCTGGACGTCCGTGGCGTGGTTCGTGGTGCGCACGTCCACGGATCCGGCCGTGCTAGCGGGCCCGATCCGGCGTGAGATGATGTCGCTCGACAGGGAGCAGCCCATCGATCAGGTGGGTAGCATGGAGCAGACGTTCAGCAGCCGCTTTGCCGAACCTCGATTCCAGACGGAGTTGATGGGCACGTTCGCGGCGCTGGCGCTGGTGCTGGCGGTGGTCGGGATCTACGGCGCGAATGCGTGCGCAGTGGCGCAGCGGCGGCACGAGATTGGCGTCCGGATGGCGCTGGGAGCCACTCCCGGTATCGTGCTGCGCGAGATGGTGGGGCAAGGGATGCGCTTGACCGCGATCGGGATCATGGCGGGGGTGATCGGTGCGGTGGCGCTCGCGTCCGTGCTCAAGAGCGTGCTCGTCGGCGTGAGCGCGACCGATCCCGCGACACTGATTGCCGTGTCGGCGTTTCTATCGTGCATCGCCGCGGTGGCCTGTTACATTCCGGCGCGCAAAGCGACCAGAATCGACCCCGCGATCGCGCTGCGGCAGGAGTAGCGGCCGGCCTTACCCGAGACTGTACTGCCCGCGAGCCGATGATATTATTAAGGGGAGTGGGAAGTGACTGACCGGGCGGGCGCACCTTGCGACCGCTTGTCGCCTACTACCCAAAACTCTGGGAGGTCGTCTAACGGTAAGACTGCAGACTCTGGATCTGCGTATCGGGGTTCGAGTCCCTGCCTCCCAGCCACTTTCCAGGGTCTCCGTAAAGGAATTGCATGTTGCAGAAAATCATCTTCTTAATACTCCCGCTGCTCGCGTGGGGGCA
>QHXU01000263.1 GCA_003223065.1 Acidobacteriota bacterium
TTCAGGTACGGAACCGCGGGCAGGAACCTCCTTTATGGGCCGCACCTGTTCACCACGGACCTTTCGTTGTTCAAGAACTTCCAGATTCGTGAGCGCCTCCGCTTTCAGCTGCGTTTCGAAGCATTCAACGTGACAAACTCGCCTGAATTCAGTAACCCGAGCGCGACTTTCGGAACGGCGACTTTCGGAAACATTACACAGACCTCGATCGACAATCGCGATATCCAGCTTGGCGCTAAATTGGTCTGGTGATCGATCCGGTAACGTCCGGTCATGCGGCGTCACGGGTAAGGCCATGATCGCATCCGGCATGATTGTTCTATATTGGTGCGTATGCCGGGTAAGAGACTGTCCCGCCGGGCTTTCGTCGCCGCCGCCGGAGCCGTCCAGGCCGCAGGCCAGACGGGTTCCCGCCAGCCGGTGGTTGTAGCGCCGCAAATCCAAAGCCAAATTCAGGCGCAGGCCGATCCGATCCGCGTCGTCACGATGTACAAGTTCGAGCCGGACGAAGTCGAGAAGCTGAAACGTGCGGTGCCGAATGCACGAGTCGACGTCACCGTGTGTTCGAGCCGGGACGAGTTTCGCCAGAAGCTACGCGAAGCGGAAGTGGTCTATGAGAGCCTGCGCGGCGACGACCTCGACTACGCGCCGAAGCTGCGCTGGCTGCAGGCGGGCGGCGCGGGCATGGAGGGCATGGATCCCAAGCTCCGCCAGAGCCCCCTGGTGGTCACCAACATGGCGCGCGTATTCGCGCACGGCATTTCCGAGACCGCCTTCGCCCTTCTGTTGTCTCTGACGCGCGGGATTACGAAATACTACTATCCGCAATTCGCCAAGCGGCAGATGAAGCCGGTAGGCACTGTGAAATCCGACCATCACACCGAACTCGTGGGCCGCACCATGGGTATCGTGGGGATGGGCGGCATCGGCAGCATGATCGCGCGCCGCGCCTACTACGGCTTCGACATGCGCGTGGTCGCCACTGATGCCAAACCGATCCCTAAGCCCGAGTATGTCGCCGAGCTGCACGACCCCACCTGGTTTCCTGCAATGGCGCCGCAAGTTGATGTGCTGGTTGCCGCCGCGCCGCACACACCTTCGACCGAGCGCATGTTCAACGAGCAGGTCTTCCGCGGCATGAAGAAGACCGCGTATTTCCTCGCCATGTCGCGCGGAAAACTGTTCGACGACATGGCTCTGGTGAAAGCACTCAAAGAAGGATGGATCGCGGGCGCGGGCCTCGACGTGTTCCCGCAGGAGCCGCCTCCGTCCAATCATCCGATTTTCGATTGCGACAACGTGGTGATGACCGCGCACACCTCCGGATGGAGTCCGGACCGGCAGGTTCGTCTGATCGACCTGTTCGCCGAGAACTTGCGGCGTTACGCAATCGGACAGCCGCTGTTGAACGTGGTCGATAAGAAGGCCGGATACTGACCGTATTACTTACTGGCTTCGAACAGGTGCGCGATGTTCGGATATCCGTTCATCGCCAGGCGGCAGGAAGGACCCTTGCCATAGAAGCGCGGGGCATGAAATGTGAACTTCGGCACATACACCAAATCGCCTTCGTCCGCGATGATGACGCCCTGCCCTTCGATGGGGTAACGGATCTGGCCCGCCATGATGAGCCAGAACTCAGCGCACTCGGGATGATAGTGGCCGCGGTCGGCGGGATTGAGCGGCCCCAGCTTGCTCTCATACCCGTAGATGAAGTTGGCGACGCCGCGGTCGTCCTCGACCACGCGCTGCGTCATGGGCGCCCCGTGTTTCTCGTTGTTCTCGGCCAACTCCTCAAATGTGCGATATGGGCGATTGCCGCGATCCCATGGGCCCGGCTTGCGGGCCAGCCGGACGGGAATGAAGTCGAAGCCGGGGAGCTTCGGCGGTTCGGCACTTTGCGGATAGAGCGTTTTCGCGCCCGCAATATTGACCTCCAGCCGCAGCGACGGCTTATCCCCGGCCGTCTCTAGCGTGAACAGCGTCTGCATCGGAGCCTGTACGATCCATCCTTTTCTGGCGACAAAGGGCTCCTGGCCTTCGATGTCGAACTTGATCGCGCCGTCGATCACAATCCACCAGGCGCGAGTGTCAGGGTGGAAAGCGCGTGTGGTCTTGGTCCCCGTGGGCAGTGAGACGTACTCGGCCCGCAGATAGTCGTCGTCAACCACGCGCTCGCGCCAGTCGGCCGCGCCCGCGTGCTTCTTCTTCAAGTCGGCGAGTTTGGTGTGCGGCTTGTGCGGCGGGGTGTAGGCGGGAGGGTGCGGAGGCTTCGGCGCCCAGACGGTCTCACCCGGTTGTCCATGCAACGGCCCACAGAGCGCGGCCGAAAACAGAGCGATCAGCAACGTTGGTCTCATTCGAGGGTGAATTGTATCATCGCCGTCGTTATTGGTGCACCGGCCGCGGATACGCGCCCGCCGGAGTTGCGGGATCCACCTTGCGGCCCTGTGCTTCTGCCCATGCACGCTGGACCGGCTCGGGGAAACCTTTCAGCATTTCAACAATCTGGGTCTGGATCCGGTCCACGATCTGAGGATTCTGCGCAGCCAGGTCGTAGCTCTCGTCCGGGTCGACGGCAAGGTTGTACAACTCGGGATGCGGAAGCAGGTAGCTGTGGCGTCCGGCCGGAGGCGCCGGCGTGTAGGCCGCGGTGTTGTGGCGCGCCACGTGCAGCTTCCAGTTCATCCAACGCGCGCACTGGAGATCCCAGTTGTCGAAGTACAGCAGCGGCGCGCGTTCGATCGATTGCTTTTCCCCGCTGAGCAGAGGCCAGATGTCGATGCCGTCGAGCGGCTTCGGCGGGGACGCACCTCCGCAGAGCCGCGCAACCGTGGGGAAGATGTCCATCATGGAAGCCAGCCCGTCGCATACGCGCCCCGCTGGAATCCGGCCGGTCCATCGCGCGATGAACGGCTCTCGAACGCCCCCTTCGTAGGTCGTATTCTTCCGGCCGCGAAGCTTCCCGGGACTTCCCTGGTACCACGGCCCGTTATCGCTTGAAAAGAGAATCAGGGTCTCCCTCTCGATCCGGTTCTGCTTGATGCTGTTAGCGACCTCGCCCACACTCCAGTCGACCTCCTCCACCACGTCTCCATACAGTCCGAGCGGAGACTTACCGCGGAACCGCGGCGAAGCTCCGAGCGGGATGTGCGGGTACGTGTGCGGCATGTACAAAAAGAACGGAGAATCCTTGGACGCGTCGATGAATTTCTTCGCCTGCTCCGTGTACCGTTCCGTGAGCGTATCCAGCGCAGCGGTCTGCTCGATCACCTCCGTGTTGTGCATCAGCACGCGAGGCGTCATGTCGTTGCTGTAGGGGATGCCGAAATAAGCATCGAACCCCCGGCTGGTGGGCAGGTACGGTTCCGGCCGTCCCAGATGCCACTTCCCGATGCACATGGTCTTGTAGCCGCGATCCCTGAGCATGTTCGCCATCGTGACCTCATCGAGGTTGAGGCCATCCTGATCTTGGGGAAACAAGACTCGCGGCACGCCTACGCGCGTCGGGTAGCGGCCGGTCAGCAGCGCAGCGCGCGAGGGCGAGCATACCGGATCGGCGGCGCAGAAATTCGTGAAGCGAACCCCTTCGGCTGCCAGCCGGTCAAGGTTCGGCGTGCGGATCTTCGAGCCGTAACATCCTAAATCGCCGTACCCGAGATCGTCGCAGAGTATAAATACGATGTTGGGGGTTCGTGCCGGCGCGGCAACCAGCCGGGATGTCATCAGGCCGGCCGCAGCGAGAAACTCACGCCGAGTCATTGCGGTAGTTCTCTTAGTCTTAAGTATCGCGCGCCCGGACCAGAACCATGTTAAAAAGAGGAACGTGGATATGAGTTTCAATCACAGAATGGATCGGCGTGTGTTTCTTCGCACGGGCGTTGCGGGCGCGGCGGCGCTCGCTTCCAAGCGCCCCGCGTGGGCCGCGGACACGGCCGATCTAAAAACTATTCAAGCCGAGATCGAAAAGAGTCACGACGAAAACGTACATCGGCTTCAGGAGTGGATCCGGCAGCCGTCGATCGCGGCCGAGAACCGGGGCATGACCGAGGGCTGTGACCTGATGATGCGGCTCCTGCGCGATGCGGGCTTCGATCAGGTGACCAAAATCGCCAGCGACGGGCAGCCGGGAGTTTTCGCAACACTTGATGCACATGCCCGGCGAACCGTGGGACTGTACTTCATGTACGACGTGAAGCAGGTGGATCCGGCTGAATGGTCATCGCCTCCGTGGGAAGCTGCGCTCGTGGAGAAGCCCGGCCTCGGAAAGGTGGTGATCGGCCGCGGTGCTGTAAACACAAAGGGGCCTCAGGCAGCATTTCTCGCGGCGCTGCGCGCTTTCCGGGACGCCAAGCGCCAGCTCCCGGTGAACCTGGTCTTTGTGGCTGAAGGCGAGGAGGAAATCGGTTCGCCGCACTTCCCTCAGATCCTCCATCGGCCGAACATTGTGGCTGCGCTGCGTACCTGCATCGGGGTGTTCATGCCTATGGCGAGCCAGGCGCTCGACGGCACGGTGACAATCAACCTGGGCGCGAAGGGCGTCATCGAACTCGAATTGGTTTCGAGCGGGGAACGTTGGGGGCGCGGGCCGAAACAGGATGTTCACTCGAGTAACGAAGCGCGCCTGGACAGCCCGGCCTGGCACCTGGTGCAGGCGCTGGCGACGCTGGTTGGTCCGGACGGCCACACGCCAGCGATCGAGGGTTACGCGGATAAGGCCCGCCCGCTAACGGCTGCCGAGAAAGCACTCATCCGCGAAGGGGCGAAACGTCAAAGCGAGGCCGTGGCCAAGAAACAGCTCGGCGTCGAACATTGGGTTCATGATGTGGACTGGCTAGAGGCACTGGAACTGCTCGTCTCGCGGCCGACGGTGAATATCGAGGGCCTGGTGGGCGGGTATACCGGGCCAGGCGGCAAGACGATCCTGCCGCACAGGGCGGTAGCGAAGCTCGATCTGCGGCTGGTGCCGGACATGACGGCGGCGGAAGCGCTAAAAGCGCTGAAGGCACATTTAGCGAAGCGCGGATTCGGGGACGTTGAGGTCAACATGACAGGCGGCTACGATCCGACCAGCACGTCCCCGGACTCCGGGCTGATTAAGGCCCAGGCCGCAGTGTATCGCCGGGCCGGCATTGATCCGATCCTCTGGCCTCGCATCGCCGGCTCCTGGCCGGGATATGTGTTCACTGAAGCGCCGCTCCGGATTCCGGCAGGACACTTCGGGCTTGGCCACGGCAGCGGAGCGCACGCGCCGGACGAATACTACGTGATCGAATCGAAGAATCCAAAAATTCAGGGCATCGACGGAGCGGTTCGCTCGCAAGTCGAGTACCTGTACGAACTGGCTGTGGTGACCTGACTCGGGACGCATGTGCAACAGCACGACAGCGTGAGCGGGCATCGCCCGCTGATCATTCCACTTGGCGGCTTCCTCGGGGCCGGCAAGACTACGATGATTCTGACCGCCTCGCGGCTGCTACAGGCCAGAAGCATAAAGGTGGCTGCCGTTTTGAACGATCAGGGCTCTGAGTTGGTGGACACTCGGATTGTCCAAGAAAACCGGATACCGGCCGACCAGGTCGCCGGCGGATGTTTTTGCTGCCGGTTTTCCGAACTAATAGACGCGGCCGAGAGGCTTCGTTCTTATTCGCCGGATGTGATCTTCGCTGAAGCGGTCGGGAGTTGCACGGATTTCTCCGCAACCACGCTGCAACCTTTGAAATTGGATTACGCGCACCATTTCCGGCTGGCGCCCTACACGGTTCTTGTCGACCCGGATCGTGCACGCGAGTTGACCGGATCGGGAGCCGATCCGGATTTGTCTTTTCTGTTTCGCAATCAGATCGAAGAAGCCGACCTAATTTGTTTTACGAAGGCGGATCGGCATACCGAGTTTCCGAAGCTTATGGGAGCCCAGGTACGTTATCTCAGTCCGCTCACTGGTCAAGGCGTCAGAGAGTGGCACGATGAGGTCCTTGCGGGCCACATGCAACCGGGAGGCAAGATCCTCGAGATCGACTATGAGCGCTACGCCAAAGCCGAAGCCAGCTTGGCCTGGCTGAATTGCGCCGCGACGATCAGCCTGAGTTCTCCGTTATCTCCGGCCGTACTGATCGGGCCGTTGCTCGAGGATCTCGATGCCGCATTAACAGCCGAAGGGCTGCGGATAGCGCATTTGAAGCTCGTAGCCGACTCGCCATCCGGGTTTCTGAAAGCCTCGATCGTCAGTAACGGTGCGGCCCCGGCTGTGCACGGGATGCTGGATGCATCACCCGCCGCTGTTCACGAGCTGCTTTTGAACGTGCGTGCTCTTGGCGAGCCTGCCAAACTCCGGCGTA
>QHXU01000264.1:0-5676 GCA_003223065.1 Acidobacteriota bacterium
CGGGAACCAGCAACAGCGACAAAGTCAAAACGCGAACTTCGCAGCCAATCAACCCCGGCTTGGTGTCTATTCCTAGCGGGCTCCATATAGATAAGACGGATTTTCGAGCGAGGCAATCAATCCGGCTCGGAATTCGACGACTGGCTGCAAGCCGAAGAGGAGATTCAAAGAGCCGAGGAGCAAGCCGTCGGCAAGACCTGACGCGCCAACTTCGTCACGTCAGGAATAAAGCAGGAGTATGCTGAGCACCAGGAGGAGCGCCATGGCCGAGTTCGTGAAAGTCGCAAAAACCGGCGAGATCGCTCCGGGTGAGGCACGGGCAGTGGAAGCTGGGGGTAAGAAAATAGCTCTTTTCAACGTCAACGGAACGTTCTATGCGATTGACGACACTTGTACCCATCGGGGTGGACCTCTCTCCGAGGGAATGCTCATGGGAGAAGAAGTGACGTGCCCGTGGCATGGCGCCATCTTCGACGTCACGAGCGGAACCGTACTGGGCGCACCTGCACCGCGAGATGTCGCCCACTACCCAGTCCGAATCGAAGGCGACGACATCGAAGTCGAACTCTAAGTCCCGAACACCAACAGCCAACTCCGCACCACTCCGCCAATTCCACGCACCCGACCGCCAAAATCCGCGTCCTAAGCCTCACGCAAAATCCGGGCCGCCAGGACCCGGATTTTGTCACCCAGAAGCCCGCATTTTGCCAACCCCAAAACCCGAATCTGTCTGGCCAAATTCGTGACCTGCTCCAACACCAACAATCCGGCGCCGTCAACAAACTGCCGCTTCGCTACTCGTTCGCCGAACCGCGCCGCGCGTGGTGCCATGTTCTACCCGGTACCAGACGTGCTTTGCTCGCGAGCCATCGCTGAGCATCGGCGCGAGGAGCAGCTCATCGATGTGTATCATCATCAGCTCCCAGCTTCTCGAAGGCACGCGCTTCAAGTTGGCGGACGCGCTCTTTCGAGACGCCAAGCTCCTCTGCTATCTGGGCGAGCGTACGCCCGGCCCGTCGTTGAGCAAGAACGTGGCGCTCTCGCGTTGTAATAAGATGTCTTTCCACATGGGACATGCTACCGGCTGGCGCGGGCATGTCCAGACAGGATCACTTTGCGGGAACCAGCAACAGCGACAAAGTCAAAACGCGGACCTCGCAGCCAAACGGGCGCCCGCCTTGGTGTCTATTTGGTGTCTATTACTGGCGGACTCCATATAGA
Organism: Acidobacteriota bacterium; assembly: GCA_003223065.1. Taxonomy (GTDB): domain Bacteria; phylum Acidobacteriota; class Terriglobia; order Bryobacterales; family Bryobacteraceae; genus Palsa-187. The sequence continues at coordinate 1,222 of QHXU01000264.1, forward strand.
CAAGACGGATTTCAATAGACCCGCCAGACTCCACTGCTTCTAATCGAGCCTTCGAACACCTTTTGAGTACGCAGGTAGTGGATGTTGCTTCGGTGGTGTTTCCAAAAGTATTGACGGAGGACAGGTTTGACGACTACAGCTATTCGTTCTCTTGCTGTCGATCCGACCCTGCATCTGTTCTCTACGCTGGAACGAAGGCTGGTGCGGCTGCGGCGGTTGCTCGAAGACCATCCCTTTCTTGAACGGCTTGCCCCGCACTGCGATAACAGCCCTAGTGCCTGCCTTATGGTCCGCCTCGCCCATCCGAACGCATTCATCCTAACAAAGGCGGTTCGCACGGGTCGTATGGACCGTCCCCGCGCCTCACCATTGCAGGCGGATGCCCATCCGAAAAGACCGCGCGTCGGTCCGGTCCCCGGTCGAGTCGTTGTTGACGCCGCCCGTGCCCGTGATCACCCCGAAGTTCTCCAGGTTTGAAACATCCGTGCCCGGGTTGGCCCAGTTCGGATGGTTGAATACATTGGTTGCCGTCATCTCCCAACGCAGCCGTGCTCCCCGTTCATTGAAGAAGAAATCTTTGTGAAGGCCGAGGTGCCAGACGTTCACTCCCGGACCCTTGATCACGCCCTTCGCCGACGTTCCGAATTTGCCCGGCCTCGGAGGCGCGAACGCCGACGTATCAAACCAGCGGTCGATCGAGCGCTGCCCGCCGGACAGGTTCGCATTCCTCACGATGTCAGGCCGGACCGTCACGTCGGCCGGATCGCTGTCCGTGTACGAGATGCCCACCGGGTCCGGCCCGCTCCAGAACGGCGTGAGAAACTGCCCCGTCTGCGTGCTGAAGATGCCGCTGATCTCCCAGCCCCCCGCGGCCAGGTTCGCCAGCCGCGAGATCCCGGACATCCAGTGGCGCCCGCGCCCGAACGGCAACTGGTAAATGAAGTTCGATGTGAACCGGTGCGTCGGCACGTCCTGCGACACACCGATTTCCCTCCGCCGGTCGAACGGGTTCTCCGAAACGTAGGCTGGCCCGTCGAAATCCCAGTTGTAGTCCAGGTCATAGCGGTCGCGCGCCCAGGTCCACGAGCTTTGCAGATAGAGTCCCTTGGCCAGTGGCCGGTTGGCCTCCACGGTCAGACCGTTGTATTGGTGGCCCGCCCCGTTCGTGACATAGAAAATGTCCGGGAAATTCGGGTACGGCCGTGCCTTGTCGATGTACGGCCGTGCGTCGGGTACGGGCGAGTTGTAATTGTAGGCCCACGCCCCCTTCCGCATCCCCGTACCGATGTAGGAGAGGCGGAAACCCGTGTTCCACTGCTGCCGCTCGATTGTGAAGTTGTACTGGAAGGTGTACGGGGTCCGGTAGCCGGGATTCTCCGCGTTCGGAATGCCGACCGTCGATGGCCCGGCCACGCCAGCCGCCGGAAACACGCGCGGCAGAATCACCTCCGGATTCGCCGTCGGGTTCGTGAACGTCGGCTCATTCACCAGGTACGGATTCCCTCCGAACCCTAGCGCGTAGACAAACGGTACCACGTCGTAGAACACGCCCCACCCGGCGCGAAACACGGTCTGGTTTCCCCACGGCCGGTATGCTACGCCCACGCGCGGCGCGAAATTGTTGCTGTCCGCCCGGATCAGCGTCCGGCCCGGCAGTCCCAGCGAACTCGCCTCGGCGATCCCGACATAATTCTTCGGGAACAGCGGGCTCACTTTGGCCAGCGATCCGTCTGGAACCACGATCTTGCCCGAGCCGATATCGAAGATCGACATCAGGTTGTTGTTCTCGCGCCATGGCAGGTGCAGCTCGTAGCGCAGTCCGCAGCTCAGCGTCAGCTTCGGACTGACCTTGTAATCGTCCAGCGCGTAGAAATCGTACGCCCAGCGGTTGCGGTCTACCCTCAGCGGCGGGAACGCACGCGCCGCCCGCGTCGGAATGCCCAGCAGGAAATCGGCGTATGGATGCCCCGAAAACCGGTTCGAGAACGTCAGGCTGCCGAACAGGTTGGTGCTTGCCCCGTAATCGTCGTATTCGGAGCGCAGTGCGTTGACCCCGAACTTCAGATTGTGCCTCTCGCGGAACCAGCTCAGGTGGTCCTGGATGTCCTCGGTGTGGGTGCGGTAGCCAACCTCCCGGTAGTTCGGCTGCGTGATGCTTTGCAGCCCGATGCCCGTCCAGTTGATCCGCAGGATGCCGCTGAAATTCTCTGGTATGCCGGGCGCCAGTCCGACCAGGCCCAATTCCTTAACCAGTTGCGCGCCGTTCACCGGCCCGATGATCGGGTTGTTGTTGAACCCGAATCCCCAACGGGCCTCGTTGAGCATCCGCGGGCTGAAATTGTGCGTATAGGAGACCGTGGCCGCCCGGTCGTCGCGCTGCTGGTAGCGCCGCCCGATCGTCGGCAGGTTCCCTTCGTACGGACGGTTGTAGAGGCGCTGCCACGTGAACCGCCCGAAGACGAAATCCTTGTCGGAAAACCGGTGGTCGATGCGAGTAGTCCAGTAGGTCGACGGGTCGTACGGGCGTGTCTTGGCCTCGCGGTAATTCCGCGTGCCGAGCACGTCCGGGTTGCCGGCGTTCGGCAGCGGATAGAAGCGTTCCTGGATTTTCTGCGACACCCGGTTGATTCGGTCCGGCGGAATGACATTGTCCGGGAATGGCAGCCCGGTGCGCGGATCGTGGATTGTGACCGGCAGCCTGGAAAAGTCCCCCTGCCGCCACGCCACCAGCGGCACCGTCGGCGTCAGGTTCTGCGTCCGCTGGCTGCCGCGCGATGTCTCGTAGGAGAAAAAGAAGAAGGACTTGTTGCGGCCGTTGTACAGCTTCGGCAAATAGATCGGCCCGCTGGCCGTGCCGCCGGGCGTGTGGAACACACCCGTCGAGCGCGCCACGTCGAAGAAACCCCGCGCGCGGAAAAACGGCGTCGAGTAGTAGTCGAAGAGGCTTCCATGCAGGTCGTTGTTGCCTGACTTGGAAATAATCGTCACCTGCCCGATCGAGGAGAACTCGGCGGAGTTGTTCGCCAGGTCGATCTTCACCTCCTGGAACGACTCGATGTAGTTGGCCAGCGGCCCGGTCTGCGTATTGTCGACGCCGTCGCTGAATGTCGTGCCGTCAATCGACCAGTTCGCCTGGTTCACGCGGCTGCCGGCGAACCGGATCACGCTGCTGCCGGGCTGCTGCTGCAGACCCGGGGTCAGCGCCAGGTAGGACCAGACCCCGCGCGTGTTCAGCGGCAGCGTGTTCAGAACTAGCGTGTTCTTGGTGTTGGCGATCCGGGCCGTCTCCGTCTCGATCAGCGTGGCCCCGGCTGACACCTCGATTGTCGTCTCCACGCTGCCGACTTCGAGGGCAGCGTCCACCCGCCGCACGTCGCGCGCCGCCAGCGTCACGTTGCGCGCGATAAACTCCTTGAACCCGGCGGCCTGCACGCGCACCTCGTACACGCCTTCCTTCAACTGCGCGAGGGTGTAGTTGCCCGCTTCGTTGCTCGTGGTGGCCGACGAGATCCCGGTCTCGACGTGCGCCGCCGTGACTTTGGCCGCGGGCACAGCGGCCCCGGAGGAATCCGTCACGGTTCCGGTAATGCTGGCGAAAGTGGTTTGAGAGTGGGCGGCGCTCGCCCCGGCAAGCGCGCAGAAAAGCAATACCTCCCACCTAGGCCGCATTGGTGCACCTCCTAGTCCTGGTTTCACAACCTACTCTGGCCGGGAGTGTAGCATACCGCTTCGGCGGGGGGAAGCCGAGTGCGCGATCGCGTCAGGGGCGGCAGCTCGCAAACAGAATGCCTTGAGTGATCGCGGCAAAGGCCGATCCGGGATGCCATCTTCGGCAGCGCGATGAGCGAGTCGACGGCTCGGTCGCTAAGATCAGAGTAACCCGTGCTTGCGGAGATCCGCGATAGCGGCCTCTTGCACCATCAGGTCCCGTGTCAGCCGGTCGAGCTTCTCGATCAGGACCGTGCGGACGCCTGTCGCTGTTCGGCGCCGCCATCAGTGCCCGCCATTGTCAAAAGCCTACTGCAAGGATAAATTTCAACGGCTTCGAAATTCGAAGCTTGGTTACGATCAGAGTGCCGGTAATTCGAGGCGATGAGGCCAACACGATCATTCTGAATGGAAGCAGCCTGCCGTGCCGAACGTCGTAGTTCTCAACCAAGTCCCGCCAGGGCCACCCGAAGACGAAATGGCCGAATACGAATTCGAACGCAACCGTTAACACGAGCCAGAGTATGCCGACCCGAGTCAGCGATCTTTTATCTGGTGCTCGGAGCCAGCCGATGAACAGGTATGCAACCAGCAGGATCAGCGCCGACCCGATGAACACGCCGATCTGACGGGCACGGAAGTCGCCGACGACCGGGACAAGAAAGATCGACCGAACAATGCCGTGGATGAACTCGACGCCGATGAGCACGAACCACACGGCGAGCGCTCTACTCAGGCTCATCGCTG
>QHXU01000264.1:5734-7916 GCA_003223065.1 Acidobacteriota bacterium
GGAGACGACGACCGTGCGCGAACTCTTCGACCGGATGATGCAGCTTCATGGAGATCGAGCCAATCCTGGTTCGCTCTGGGGCGGGGCGACGGCCGCCAAGGCACACCATAGCCCAAGGAAGGTTGACCATAGAACCACGATTTGAGCCAGGACCAGTGAATACTTTGGATGGCGGGCGGCGCTATCTTGGGAAGTCTGAACGAAGACTTCTTGCATGATGGGAACGGGCTGCCAAGATGGCCAGCCACGAGAGTCACGCAAGTCCGATGTCGCAAGGGTTGGCAGGCCTCTTGGCGGTTCGCAGGTGGCACCGAAGAACCCGAAAAATACCGCTGTGGTATTCGCAGCTCGCCCAGACCATCGAACAGAAGATGCCTGCGCAGGCCCAGGCGGCGGCCATACCTGCTTTCGTTGTAGTTGATATCCTCGACTACGAAACCCAAGTGCCGGATCGTGCGCGCTATCGACCCCAACCTGGGCAAGGCCGTCTCGATTTCGATCTTCTCCTCCGACGAAGACAAGCACAAAGGCTAAAAACCGAGCCGCCGCCTCTAGCCCTTCGGTCCGGAGCCGTCCGGCTTTCGAGTGTCTGAATTCGGACATCCCGTCAAGCGCAAACGACCGCGCACTTGCACCGGTTTCGAAGGTTAAGCGCTCGATGCACGACGGCTACCACCATTGCCTTGGCAACCCGAAGACATTCGAGGAAGCCTGCCGCATTTTGTGGAAACGCTACTGGCAGCCACCGGACGCCTCGTAATCTACCCGCCCTGGACTTGTTTAAGTCAGGCTTTTTATTCGTCACGATAAAATAATAAGGAGGACTCAATGGCTGAGCAGGAGACCGAACTCGCCCAGGCCGTACCGTCGCTCATTGACCAGGTTAAGGAACTGATTGACGAAGGCCAGCTGGTGCTCGACCGGCTGCAAAACCTCATCGAACGCTGCAAGGCGTTGCGCACGGCCATTCTCTAAGGAGGCTTTATGCCAGTCCAAGAAAAAGATAGAGGCCACGAACTCATCAAAGAAATCGAGCGCGTCATCGAACAAGCCAAAGAGGTCATGGAGGAAACCAACCTCATGACCACCATGCTCGAACACATGATCCGCAAACTGAAAGACACGCTCTCGCAGCTCCGCACTTCGTCGTAAGCGCAACTTCGGTATCATTCCGATAGTACCAAGGGAGGGCAACAATATAGTTGACAAATCAAGCGTAACTTGGTTTTTGGCTTACGGTACCCGTCTAGCACACTTCTTCAAGTGCAGCGTGAACATCATGTACATTTTGGAAGTCCACTCGATGTCCACGATGCGCTCGCCGTTGAACGGGCCTGCCACGACGGTGATAAACTCGCCCAGCGGAATCACCAAGGTACGGACTTCTTCGGGATCGGTTTTTATTTCAGGGATCGAAACTGCCGGACATGGTTTGATCAGTTGGTAACGCCAACCAGCCATTGCCAAAGCGGGATCAGTAGTACCGGCAGGATGGTGAAGGGCCATCACGCCTCCAAAGGATCGGATTGATTCGGTTGGGAGAGCGGTTCCAGCCTTGCCTTCGTACTAACGCTCTGGAAAGGGAACCTGCTTCCACCATAGTCCTCAGGTACGGAAGTGTCAAGGTACAGCCTGTGCTGTGTTCCTGGAGTCTTACACATTATCTTGGGGCTCGATTTGACTATATTGTTGCCCTAACTAAGCTCCCCCGCCAGCCGGCAGGCGCTTTCCTGGACGCATGGACGCATCGGACGAGTTTTTCAGGAACTTTCTCATACTTGCACTCGAATTGGGAAAGTTCTCTAAAAACAGCCCCTAATGCGTCCATGTGTCCAAAGCGGGCCTGACCGTTGGCGGGTCGCGAGGTCAAGGCTTCGCGTTGCGTCGCAAGTGCACACGACGTTCAATTGGGCTGGTCGGCTTCTTGGGTGGAGATGCGCTATTAGCAAGCGCCGCTTTCGCATCGAAAGATCCCGAGAGAGCCATGTAGGGATTGGTGCGCGTTCGATCTGACTCCCGCACGAAGATGACACAAGCTCCTTCCCGCTGCAATACCAGGAGCCGGTCCCCAGGCAGAAACAGTTCCTGCCCCCCACGGTTACACCTCGGTGCCGAGAACTGTTTAATGACAACGCGCAATTGCTCAGTCATGCAAGTTCATCCTCCTCCACATATGGTCTGA